>NZ_JBHURF010000003.1:0-435136 GCF_042674125.1 Rhodococcus sp. NPDC056960
ATCATCGCCCACACACGGACCATGCATCCTGCGACTCTCGGAACCTGCGCCGACACACCGACAAGATCAAAATAAACGCGACTGTAGTACTAGGCCGGGCCACCGCACCAGGACGGCGCAAGGGTGTCGGAGACGCCGCTGGTGTTCTGAACGGCTTCCTGGATAGCATCCGGACAATTCCAGAACCTCGTCCTGAACGGTCTTACTCCACCGATCGAAGAACTGAGGTTGCCCCATGGAGGGTGTACGCCCCGATGATCACGAACTCGATGCGGCGTTGCGCGCTGCGACCGACGGTGAGCTCACTCCGTTCGAGACCCACGACCTCCTCGGTGCCGACGATTGCCGGGTCCTTGCCGCGGCCACGGCTGAGCGGCGCGCGCAGGCGAATGCACGCTGATCGGGCTGCCGCGGTCGCCGGCCCACCTGGGGTGGGGAAGTCGTCGAGCATCGACCCTCGCCGCCTCCCCGGGCAGGGACGGCGGGCCCTCGATGCGGACACACTCGAGGACCATCTGCTGCGCGACGCCCTCGACCAGGGCATCTGTACCGATCTGTTGAGGATCGAACTGGCGGACGGGCACCGTCTGATGCTCCTGAATTGGCGACCCTCGTGCACGCGGAGTCGACGACACTCCTCGCCATGATCACCGAGATCTGTCTGTCCCGTGGAGAGAACCTGGTCCTGGAGGGCACGCCCTACGGGGCCGCGACGGTCTCGGGGCAGGTTCACGCCGGGGTCCGTCATCGACGCCTAGATCCGAGCCGGGTGCCAGTGTCCGGAAATGAGACGTCCGACCCGGCAGAGCAGCGCGACTATTAGGGAAGCCACCTCAGTCGACACCGCGAATCGACAAAGGTGACCGACACGCCCCACCTGCCGCGGAACTCCAGAGGACGATTCCCATGACGACCAACCGAATCTCACCGCACAATCCACCTCTGGATTCAGGAGCTGGTCGGGTCTGGCTTGTTGCCGCCCTGTGTAGAACGGCCGCCCCCGCCGACCGTCCAGCCGTCCGCGACGACTTGATGCGGACCTGGCTGCCAGTGGCCGGCGCGGCCTACCGCAGCTCCGACGGAAAACATCAGGCCACATGGGCCCAACTGCACGCGCAATTCGACCTCGTCGAGGTGTACCCATGACTACCGTGATCGACATCGGCCGGACTCGACAATCGGTCTGTGCAGAAACCGCCCTCGCGGCGCAACTCACTTTCGAGGACTATGCGGAGGATGCCGTGCGGCTGGCTCCCGACGACCGCATCACGTGCCCGCTCCATCGCAAATGGATTCATCAATGTGTCGCCTCGCCCACCCACGTGAACCGGGTGACGAGCCACCGGTGGTGCCGGCACTGCGCATTGCCGTTGGCCGTGGCTATCGACGAAGTCGCGTTGACGGTCACCATGCGTTGCCCTGGTTGCGGTGGCGGCAACAGTCCCGCCACGGCCCGCGTGCTGACCGCGTGCCGCACCAGTCTCGCGCGCTCGAAAGTGCGAGCTGCCTCGGCGTGCCAGTGAAACAGAATTCCAACGAGTACCAGGACATCATCGGACACGCGTACCTGGGCGCGTCCTTCGCAACCTGCGTCTTCGATTGCCTCATCGAGGATCCTCGCTACTCGATTCATCGGATACTCTGGGAACAACTCCGCGACGTCGAACTCGCCATCCGAGACCAGCTCGCCTCGCTGCACGATTCCAAGATGCTCGGCGACTCCGCGCACTGGGCTGCCGATTATGTCGGCGCCATAGGAAAACTCGGTTTGAGTGAGCTACTGGCGGCAACGGTGACGTTCGGTCGGGCATCTCTTTATCGCTTGCACCGGTTGAGTGCAATCGCTCCGAAAACCATCGCACCGATCTATGTCGACCTGATCGTTCTCGAGTCGCAATTGGTGACCGCAGTTGAGGCCGCGTCCGGCAGCCGCGGCACGGCACGCGTCTCAATTTGACTCAGTATCTAGACGAATTCCACAGTCGTCGCGATAGTTTTTCGGTGTCCTCGACCATGGATTGCGCAGGCCAGCTGTGGTTTTCCGATTTGCGCCACGACCGCACTGCCCGACATCACACACTTCGTCACCCCAGCAACTGAATACAGCTCCCGGAATATGCACTTGTGGAAGGAACCCCGTGTCCGAAAACATCACCGCGACCCTCGCGGCCGAACACCCGCCCATCGCCGAGGCGCACACAGAGCCCGCTCCGAGCGGGGGTTGCCCGGTCGCACATGGTCGACTCACCCATCCTGCCCAGGGTGGCGGCAACCGTGACTGGTGGCCGAACCGGCTCGACCTGAAGGTTCTGCAGCGGAACCCTTCCGTGCGGAATCCCATGGACGGGGATTTCGACTACGCCGCGGAATTCGCTGCCGTCGATCTCGAGGCCCTGAAGCGGGACATCGAGGAGGTGATGACGACCTCGCAGGACTGGTGGCCCGCCGACTACGGTCACTACGGCCCGCTGTTCGTCCGGATGGCGTGGCACGCGGCGGGCACGTACCGCATCACCGACGGCCGGGGCGGCGCGGGCGCCGGCATGCAGCGGTTCGCGCCGCTGAACAGCTGGCCCGACAACGTCAACCTCGACAAGGCGCGCCGGCTGCTGTGGCCGGTGAAGAAGAAGTACGGGAAGACGGTGTCGTGGGCGGACCTGATCGTCTTCGCCGGCAATTGCGCACTGGAGTCGATGGGATTCACGACCTTCGGCTTCGGCGGCGGCCGGGTGGATCAGTGGGAGCCCGAGGAGATCTACTGGGGTCCGGAGACGACGTGGCTCGGCGACGAGCGCTACAGCGGGGATCGCGATCTCGAGGAGCCGCTCGGGGCGGTGCAGATGGGTTTGATCTACGCGAACCCGGAAGGCCCGCAAGGTAACCCGGATCCGCTCGCCTCCGCGATCGACATTCGTGAGACGTTCCGCAGGATGGCGATGAACGACATCGAAACGGCGGCGCTGATTGTCGGTGGCCACACGTTCGGGAAGAATCACGGGGCCGGTCCGGCCGACCTGGTCGGACCCGAACCGGAAGCGTCCCCACTCGAACAGCAGGGCTTGGGATGGACGAGTTCCTTCGGTACCGGCAAGGGCGGCGACACCATCTCCAGCGGCCTCGAAGGCGCGTGGACACCCACGCCGCGGACGTGGGACAACAGCTTCGTCGAAACTCTCTACGGGTACGAGTGGGAGCTGACGAAGAGTCCCGCCGGTGCGTGGCAGTGGATCCCGACGGGCGGCGCCGGAGCCGGCACCGTGCCCGACGCCCACGACACGTCGACAGCGCATGCCCCGGTGATGTTGACGACGGACATCGCGATGCGGGTCGACCCTGCCTACGAACGGATCACCCGGCGCTGGCTGGATCACCCGGACGAGCTCGCCGACGAATTCGCCAGAGCCTGGTACAAGCTCACGCACCGCGACATGGGCCCCGCCGTGCGCTACGTCGGGTCGCTCGTCCCCGAGGAGACGCTGCTGTGGCAGGATCCCATTCCCGCCGTGACGCACGACCTCGTGGAGGCCGCCGACATCGCTGACTTGAAGACCCGGATCCTCGCGTCGGGTCTGACGATCGCGCAGTTGGTGTCCACCGCGTGGGCGGCCGCGTCGACCTTCCGCGTCAGCGACATGCGCGGAGGCGTCAACGGTGGTCGTATCCGCTTGCAGCCGCAGAATGGGTGGGAGGTCAACAACCCCGACGCGCTCGCCGACGTCGTCCGCGTACTCGAAGAGGTTCAGGATTCGTTCAACTCGGCACAGACCGGGGCCAAGCGCGTGTCGTTCGCCGATCTCGTCGTGTTGGGTGGCAACGCAGCGGTCGAGCTGGCCGCGAAGAACGCCGGACACGACATCGAGGTGCCCTTCACCCCGGGCCGTACCGACGCCACCCAGGAGCAGACCGATGTCGAGTCGTTCTCGGCGCTCGAGCCGACCGAGGACGGCTTCCGCAACTACCGCGGACGGCCGCACCGCCTTCCCGCCGAGTACCAGTTGATCGACAAGGCGGATCTGCTGACGCTCAGTGCGCCCGAATTGACGGTGCTCGTCGGTGGACTGCGCGTGCTGGACGCCAACTACCGGCAGTCACCTGTGGGCGTCCTGACTGCGAACCCCGGATCGCTGACGAACGATTTCTTCGTCAACCTTCTCGACCTGGAAACGCAGTGGGCGCCCACGGACTCGGACCCGCAACTCTACGAGGGTCGCGCCCGCACCACCGGCGCGGTGAAATGGACCGGAAGCCGCGTCGACCTGGTCTTCGGATCGAACTCCGAGCTTCGTGCTCTCGCGGAGGTCTACGCGGCCGACGACGCGCAGCAGAAGTTCGTCCGCGACTTCGCCGCCGCGTGGGACAAGGTGATGAACCTCGACCGGTTCGACCTCGCCTGAGTGTGCCGCCGGACGGACCCGGGCCGCTCGGCGCGGTCAGTACCCGGCGTCGAAGTCGAACTCGTTGATCAACGGGGTGTCGCCGGACAGGTAGCGTCCGAGATTCTCGAGGAAGAGGTCGACGATCTTTCCGTTCTCCGACGGCACGTTGGCGGCGCTGTGCGGGCTGAGCAGGACGTTCTCCGCCGTCCACAGCGGCGAGTCGGCCCGGAGCGGTTCGGTGGAGGTGACGTCCAGGACGGCGCCACCGAGCCGCCGGGTCGACAGTGCTTCCGCGAGAGCGTCTTCGTCGAGGATCGGTCCCCGGCCGAGGTTGACGACCAGAGCGCCGTCGGGGAGGGCGGCGAGTTCGGGGCGGCCGATCAGCCCGCGAGTGCGATCGGTGAGGGCGCAGGAAATGACGAGTATGTCCGCGGTGGGAAGGTGCTCGGCGATCCGGTCCGTGGTGGTCGTCGTGTCGAACGGCGGGTCGGTGGGGCGCGGGCTGCGGGCGACTCCGGTGGAGGTGACGGAGAAGCATCGGAGGAGTTCCGCGGTGCGTGAGCCGATCTTGCCGGCCCCCACGATCAGCGCGTGACGGCCGGCGAGTTCGGTCGTCTCCTGTTTCCGCCAGGTTCGGTGGTGCCGGTCCGCGATCAGCCGGGGGAGCCCGCGCGCGAAATGCAGGATTCCGGCGAGCGCGAACTCCGCCAGCGGATCGGCGTGCACGCCCGCGGCGGTCGTCACCGTCAGCGGCCCGGACGACAACCCGATTTTCTCGAGGAGTTGCCCGGCGCCCGCGGACGTCGCCTGGATCCACCGCAGATTCGGCGACTGCTCGAGCGTGCGTTCGGGGCGACGCCAGTCGAAGTCGAACATGACGTCGGCGGTGTGCAGCATCGACGTCCACCGGTCGTGCTCGTCGGCCGTCAGGTCACGCGGGATGCCGACGTGGTCGCTGGGCCACCGCGGGCGGGGCAGCAGTTCGGGGGCGTACGACACCCGGATCCGAGGGTCGCTGCGCGCGACCCGCTCGACCAGGTCCGGCTCGAGGTACGACGCGACGAGCACCTCGACGCACGGGTCCGGCACGGTCACTCGGTCACAGCCGTCGGTGCGGCGGCTTCGACCTCCGCGTCGGAGGCGGATTTCGGCATCGCGGCCGCGGCGACGACGAGGACGACGGCCGCGCCGAGGGCGGCCACGAACACCAGATGCAGGGCGCCGGCCAGATCGGCGGGCGCGGGATTGTCGTCGCCGCCCAGTTGAGCATTGACGAGGGCGCCGAACAGGGCGACCCCCACGGCGCTGCCGATGGACCGGGCGAACATGTTGGTGGACGTGACCACGCCGCGCTCCGACCAGTCGACGCTGGACTGCGCCGCGATGAGGGTCGGGCTCGCGACTAGGCCCATGCCGCCGCCGATGACGAAGCAGCAGATCGCCACGTGCCACACCGCCGACTCGAGGGACAGACCCAGGGTGAGGGCGGTGCCGGCGACCACCAGGAGGCTGCCCGCGGTGGCGGTGACTCGGAAGCCGAAGCGCAGGTACACGCGGCCCGACTGCGACGCGGCGATCGGCCAGCCGATGGTCAGCGTGGCCAGCGCGAATCCGGCCACCAGTGCGCCCGTTCCGAGCACACCCTGGGCGAAGGTGGGCACGTACGTGGTCAGGCCGAGGACGATGGCCCCGACCAGCAGGGACACGAGACTGCTCGCCGCCAGAACGCGCCGGGTGAACACCCACAGCGGCAGCACCGGTTCGGCGGCGCGGCGTTCGACGAGGACGAACGCGATCAGGAACACGAGACCCGCCGCGAAGATCCCGATGCTGATCGGTGAACTCCACGCCCAGGCCTGCCCGCCCTCGAGGAGTCCGAGGATGAGCAGCGTCGCCCCCACGGCGAGGATTCCGGCGCCGGCATAGTCGATCGACCGCTGGGTGCGCACCCGCTCCTCGCCGAAGTTGCGGATCAGCATCACGGCCGCGAGGAGGCAGAGCGGAATGTTGACGAAGAAGATCCACCGCCACGACAGATATTCGGAGAACAGGCCGCCGAGGGTCGGGCCGACCACCGCGGACATGCCCCAGACGCTGGCCAGGTAGCCCTGGGCCTTGGCGCGTTCGGCGAGGGTGTAGATGTCGCCGGCGATGGTCATGCTCATCGGCTGCACGGCCCCGGCACCGAGACCCTGCACCGCCCGGAACGCGATCAGCGCGGGCATGCTCCACGCGATCCCGCACAGCACCGAGCCGACGCCGAACAGGGCGATCCCGAGGAGCATCACCGGCTTGCGGCCGAAGATGTCGGCGAGCTTGCCGTAGATCGGCACCGACACGGCCTGGGTGAGCAGGTAGATCGAGAACAGCCACGGGAACTGCGAGAAGCCGCCGAGATCCCCGACGATGGTGAAGACGGCGGTGGAGATGATGGTCGCATCCAGGGCGACCAGCGACGTCGTGAGCATCAGCGACACGAGAATCGGTCCGCGTTCCGAGCGGAACCCGACGTCGACCGGGGTCGTGTCCGTCGCCATTACCCACCTGTCGCGTCGTCGTTCACATCACAGAAGTCTCTTTCAAGGCTAACGACATGGGTGCCGGTGCTATTCCGGGCCCCGATCGGTGCGCGTCCCGTCGTGTCCGTCCCGACCGATAGGCTGGATCACCGTGCGCCCCTCACTCGATTCATACGCCCATCTGGCCGGTGGCAAGGTCCGCGACCTCTACACGATCGACGACGAGCACCTCCTGTTGGTCGCGAGCGACCGGATCTCCGCCTACGACCACGTCCTCAGCACCCCGATCCCGGACAAGGGTCGGGTGCTCACCGCGATGAGCGTCTTCTTCTTCGGCGTCCTCGGCGGCAACAACCATCTGGCCGGCGAAGCCGACGACAGCCGGATCCCCGAAGAGGTCCTCGGCCGCGCGCTGGTGGTGCGCAAGCTGAACATGGTTCCCGTCGAGTGCGTGGCCCGCGGCTACCTCACGGGGTCGGGGCTGATCGACTACAACGAGACCGGCGCGGTGTGCGGAGTCGCACTGCCCGAGGGACTCGTGGAGGCGAGCCAGCTTCCCGACCCGATCTTCACGCCCGCGAGCAAGGCGGAACTGGGGGAGCACGACGAGAACATCAGCTTCGAGGCCGTCGTCGAGAAGGTCGGCCAGGATCTGGCCGTAAAGCTGCGTGACGACACCCTCGACATCTACGGCCGGGCGTCCAACTTCGCCGCGGATCGCGGCATCATCCTCGCCGACACCAAGCTCGAGTTCGGACTGGACGCGCAGAACAACCTGATTCTCGCCGACGAGGTCCTCACCCCCGACTCTTCCCGGTACTGGCCCGCCGACGGCTACGAGGCGGGGAAGGTGCAGCCGAGCTTCGACAAGCAGTTCGTCCGCAACTGGCTCACCGGCCCCGAATCCGGCTGGGACCGCGCGTCCGACACCCCGCCGCCGCCACTGCCCGCAGAGATCGTGGCGGCGACCCGCGAGCGGTACATCGAGGCGTACGAGCGGATCTCGGGTCTGTCGTTCGCGGACTGGGTGGGCTGAGACATGACCTCCGGAGACCAGACGCTCACTCCGCCGGTCGCGAAGACCGTCGCCACCGAGCGCATCCACCACGGTCACACGTTCGTCGACGAGTACGAGTGGCTGCGCGACAAGGAGAACGCCGAGGTCGTCGCGTACCTCGAGGCCGAGAACGCGTACACCGAGCAGGAGACGGCGCACCTCGCACCGCTGCGCGACCAGATCTTCCAGGAGATCAAGTCCCGCACGCAGGAAACCGACATGTCGGTTCCCACCCGCATGGGCGACTGGTGGTACTACGCCCGCACGATCGAAGGCAAGCAGTACGGCGTCCAGTGCCGGGCCCCGATCGCCGGCCCCGGCGACTGGACACCGCCCGAGCTGACCCCGGGTGTGGAACTGGCCGGCGAACAGGTCCTGCTCGACGGCAACGCCGAGGCCGAGGGTCACGACTTCTTCTCCCTCGGCGCCTTCTCCCTCAGCCATGACGGCAACTTGCTTGCGTACTCCGTGGACGTCGTCGGCGACGAGCGCTACACGCTGCGATTCAAGAACCTGACGACCGGCGAACTGCTGCCCGACGAGATCCCCGGCACCGCGCCCGGCGTCACCTGGGCCATCGACCACAGCCACGTCTTCTATCTCACCGTCGACGAGTCCTGGCGGCCCGACACGGTGTGGCGGCACAAGCTCGGCACCGACCGCGAGCAGGATGTGTCGGTGTTCCACGAGCCCGACGAGCGGTTCTGGGTGTCGGTCGGGTCCACCCGCAGCGAGAAGTACCTCATGATCTGGGTGGGGTCGAAGATCACCAGCGAAGGCTGGGTTCTCGAATCGGCGAACCCCGAGGGCGAATTCCGGGTGGTGCTGCCGCGGCGCGAGGGCGTCGAATACGGAGTCGAGCACGCGGTCGTCGCCGGTGAAGACCGCTTCCTGATCATGCACAACGACGTCGTCGACGGTGTGAAGGCGGAGAACTTCGTCCTCGCCGAGGCACCGGTGTCCGACCCGACCTCGCTGACCACCCTCATCCCGCACCGATCCGACGTGCGGCTGGAGGAGGTCGACGCGTTCGCCGATCACCTGGTGCTCGGATACCGCCGGGAAGCGTTGACCCGGCTGGCCGTCTGGCCGCTCGGCGAGAACGGCTACGGCGAGTTCACGGAGATCGAATTCGACGAGGAACTGTTCAGCGTCGGGCTCGGGGCCAACCCGGAATGGCGGCAGCCGACGCTGCGGATGGCGTTCACGTCGTTCATCACGCCCGGCCAGGTCTACGACTACGTGCTGGCGACGGGCGAACTCGCGCTGCGCAAGTCGCAACCCGTGCTCGGCGACTTCGACGCCGGCAACTACGAGCAGCAACGCGACTGGGCCGTCGCCGACGACGGGACACGCATCCCGCTGTCGATCGTCCGCCGGAAGACGACCGGCGCCGGCGGCCCCGCCCCCACGCTGCTCTACGGGTACGGCTCCTACGAGGCCAGCATGGACCCGGCGTTCTCGGTCGCGCGGCTCTCCCTCCTCGATCGGGGTGTCGTCTTCGTGGTCGCACACGTGCGCGGCGGCGGTGAGATGGGCAGGCACTGGTACGAGACGGGCAAGACCCTCACCAAGAAGAACACCTTCACCGACTTCGTCTCGAGTGCACGGCATCTGATCGACACCGGGCGCACCACGCCGCGGCAACTGGTCGCCGACGGCGGCAGCGCCGGAGGCCTGCTGATGGGTGCGGTGGCCAACCTGGCGCCGGAACTGTTCGCCGGCATCCTCGCCAACGTTCCCTTCGTGGATCCGCTCACCTCGATCCTCGACCCGTCACTGCCGCTCACCGTCATCGAGTGGGACGAGTGGGGCAACCCCCTCGAAAACCCCGAGGTCTACGAATACATGCGTTCGTACAGTCCGTACGAGAACGTCGAGGCCAAGGACTACCCGGCGATCCTGGCGATCACCAGCATCAACGACACCAGGGTGCTGTACGTCGAACCGGCCAAGTGGGTCGCGAAACTCCGCGCCACCAAGACCGGCGACGCGCCCCTGCTGCTCAAGACCGAAATGAGCGCCGGGCACGGCGGTGTCAGCGGACGCTACGAGAAGTGGAAAGAAGTAGCGTTCGAATTCGCGTGGGTGCTCGACCTGATCGGCAAATAGGTACTGCGGCACCCTCGCCGGCGGTTCGCCGTCGGCGTGTGAAGGAGTACGTCGAGGTGGGGCGGAAGTCGCCGTGTCAGGCGACTTTCCGCCACGCACGCATCAGACGCAGAAACTGATGCTGGCCGATCCCAGTGGCAAGTTGAGGCAGACCGAGATCGAGCCGACCACCGGGGTCGGTGCGGGGGCGAGCGGTGCGGCGAGGGCTGCGGGGGCAGCCAGCGTGCCGAGTGACAGGGTCAATGCAATCGCGGCGAGTGTGGTGGCAATTCTGCTAGACATCGTGAGGTCCTTGACTGAGTGACGACGAGCCGGAGGTGACTCCTTCTCATCGTCCACCGATGTGACGCAGGTCACAACCGTCCGGTCTGGCTTTTCTCAGGCCGCCGCGGAGTCAGCGCTGCGCGTACCGAATCTGTGGACGCCCCGCCCGGCCGTACTCGGTGTGCCGGGTCAGGACCCCGTCGTCGGCGAGGCGTTCGAGGTAACGCCACGCCGTCACCCGGGAGACCCCGATGCTGGCGGCCACCTCGGCCGCGGTCAGCGGCCCGGACGCCTCCCGGACGCAGGCCGACACGTGGTCGAGGGTTTGTGGTGCAACGCCTTTCGGTGAGGTCGCGCGCTCATCGGAGGTGCGCAGGGCCGACATCGCCCGGTCGATGTCCTGCTGGCTCAGCGCGTTGCTACCGGCGGGCAGGGCGTCGCGAAACTCCCGGTACCGCTCCAGCTTGTCGCGGAACGCCGCGAACGTGAACGGCTTCAGGAGATACAGTGCGATTCCACGCGCCACGGCGGTACGGACCATCTCGAGGTCGCGGGCCGAGGTCACCGCGATCACGTCGGGGCTCGGCCGCACACCGCTCAGTGCCGCCGCCACGTCGAGGCCGCTGGCGTCGGGCAGGCCGATGTCGAGCAGGACGAGATCGATGGGGTCGTCGCTGCCGTTCGCGGCGGCCACCGCGCGCATGGCCCCGTTGCCGTCGTGAACGACGGTGTGGACCGAAAACCCGGGTATCCGTTCCACATACGCCCGATGCGCCTCGGCGATGAGCGGCTCGTCCTCGACGATCATCACCCGGATCACGAGACGTCCCCCTCGAACGGAATTTCGACGACGATCATCGATCCGAGCGACGGCTCCGTGTGGATCGTCCCCCCGTGCCGGGCGACCACCTGGGTGACCAGTGCCAGACCCAGCCCACGCTGGCCCGACTTGGTGGAATATCCACGCGTGACGGCCTTGTCGAGTTCGTCGGCGGGAATGCCGGGTCCGCTGTCGGCCACCCGCACCACCATCGTCGAATCCTCCTGACGGACCGTTACTTCCACCCACGCATCCTCTCCGGGCGACTCGGTCGCACCGCGGGCCGCGTCGATCGCGTTGTCCACGAGATTACCCACCAGTGTGACGAGTTCACGCGCGCTGAGCGGCGCGACGGGCCCGAGCGCGGTGTCCTCGGTGACGGTCAGGTCGACTCCCCGTTCGGCGGCCACCCCCACCTTGCCGAGCAGCAGTGCGGCCAGCGCCGGCTCGTGGACCGCCGTCATCAGGCGGTCGATCAGTTCCTGCGACAACCGCAGATCCTCGGTGGCGAAGGCGATCGCGTCGTCGTAGCGGCCCAGTTCGACCATCGTGATGATCGTGTGCAGGCGGTTCGCCGATTCGTGCGCCTGCGACCGCAGCGACTCCGCGAATCCGCGAATGGAATCGAGTTCTCCCATGATGCTTTGCAATTCGGTGCGATCCCGCAGCGTCAGCACCGTCCCCAGTCGCTGTCCCTCCCACGTGACGGGCTCCCGGCTGACGAGCAGCACCCGGTCGGGCGTCACGTGCACCTCGTCCCGGGAATCGCCCTCCCGCGACTGTCGCAGGGAGTCCGGAAGCGCGGACAGGGGCACCGGGCCCTCGGGAAGGTCGAGGAGGCGGCGGGCTTCGTCGTTGACCACGTCGGCCTCCGCGTCGTCGTCGCCGTCGCGGCCGAGTACCACCAGGCCCTCGCCGATCGAATGCAGGACCGCGTCGTGGTGCTCGTACATCTGACGCAATTCGTCGGGTGCCATCCCCAGCGTCTGACGGCGCAGGCGCCTGCTCAGCAGGAACGACCCCGCCGCGGACACCGCCAGGCCGATCGCGGCGACCGCGAAGATGGTCGGCAGGCTGGCGGCGAACTGGTCGCCGATCTTCGCCCGGGTGACGCCGACCGACACGAGACCTGCGATCCGGTCGCCGTCGTAGACCGGGGCCACGGTGCGGATCGAGGGTCCGAGCGAACCGGCGTACGTCTCGGTGAACGTTTCACCGCGGACCGCGCGGTCGATGTTCCCGGAGAACACGCCGCCGATCAGTTCGGGGTTGGTGTGCGTGAAGCGGATGCCGGCGGGGGTCATCACGACGATGAAATCGGTGCCGGTGGCCGCGCGGATCCGCTCGGTCTGCGGTTGGAGGACCGCCGTCGGGTCGGGGGAGCGCAACGCGTCGACCGTGCCCTGCGACATCGCCAGCGTGGTGGCGACGGCCGTGACCGCGCGCCGGGTGGTGTCGTCGCTGTCGCGACGCTGATCGACGACGGCTAGTGCGGTCCCGGCGCCGATGACCAGCACCAACACGACGAGCTGCAGGAGAAAGAGCTGCCTCGCGACGCTCATGGGCCGTCTCGGCGGATGGTGAGGCAATGCACTTCTCCTGAACGTAATGAACACAAACTTCACCAGCCAAGCGATCGCTTAGAAGATTCTTCCAAGACGTGATCGCGGTCACTAGCCGGCCTCACCGATCAGCTTGCCACTCGAATTGGAGGACAGTCCCATGACTACTGCGACAGGGAAAACCAAGAAACGCGACCGGACCCACTGGTTGTACATCGGGGTCATCGTCGCCGTCGTCGCGGGCATCCTTGTCGGGTGGCTGGCTCCGGGAGTCGGCAAGTCGGTCGGCGTGCTCGGCACGATGTTCGTCGACCTGATCAAGATGATGATCAGCCCGGTCATCTTCTGCACGATCGTGCTCGGCATCGGATCCGTGAAGGCGGCCGCGAAGGTCGGCAAGGTCGGCGGACTCGCCCTCACCTACTTCATCGGCATGTCGACCGTCGCCCTCGGCATCGGCCTCCTCGTCGGCAATCTCCTCGACCCGGGGACCGGCCTCAACATCAGCGCGGACACCGCCGGAACCGGCGCCGCGCTCGCGGAGAAGGCCCACGGCGCCGGCGGCACCATGGACTTCCTCCAGTCGATCATCCCCACGTCGCTGATGTCCGCGCTGACCGAGGGAAGCGTGCTGCAGACCCTGTTCGTCGCGCTGCTCGTCGGATTCGGACTGCAGGCCCTCGGCAAGCAGGGTGAGCCCATCCTGCGCGGTGTCGGCCACGTCCAGAAGCTCGTCTTCAAGATCCTGTCGATGATCCTGTGGCTCGCACCGATCGGTGCCTTCGGCGCCATCGCGAACGTCGTCGGTCAGACCGGACTCGGTGCCGTCGTCCAGCTCGCCACCCTGATGCTCGGCTTCTACCTGACCTGCCTGATCTTCGTGTTCGGTGTCCTCGGATCCGTGCTCCGCGTCGCCGCAGGCATCTCGATCTTCAAGCTGGTGAAGTACCTGGCCCGCGAATACCTGCTCATCTTCGCCACGTCCTCGTCCGAGTCCGCACTGCCGCGACTGATCGCGAAGATGGAGCACGTCGGCGTCGAGCGCACCACCGTCGGTGTCGTCGTCCCCACCGGCTACTCGTTCAACCTCGACGGCACGGCCATCTACCTGACCATGGCCTCGATCTTCATCGCCGACGCGATGGGACAGCCGCTGTCGTTCCCCGAGCAGCTGTCGCTGCTGGTGTTCATGATCATCGCGTCCAAGGGTGCTGCCGGAGTCAGCGGCGCCGGGCTCGCCACCCTCGCAGGCGGGCTGCAGAGCCACCGTCCCGAACTGCTCGACGGCGTCGGCCTCATCGTCGGCATCGACCGGTTCATGTCCGAGGCCCGCGCTGTGACGAACTTCTCCGGCAACGCCGTCGCCACCCTGCTCGTCGGCTCGTGGACCAACACGATCGACCACGACCGCGTCCGCACCGTCCTCGACGGCAAGCTGCCGTTCGACGAATCGACGATGGTCGACGACGGCCACGGCGAGATCGTCGACGAGCAGGCCACCGAGAACGAATCGCGGGTGCTCGTCAAGAGCTGACCGGCCCTCTCGAAGTAAACCTCTGTGCGCCCCGGCGATTCGAACCCTGGGCGCACAGAGGTTTGTTGGCTACGTTGGTGCGCATGACGACTCCTGTTCAGAACATCGGCATCAACACCCTCGGCGGCACGCCGACCTCACTCGGCGAGTACGACGGTCGCGCCGTCCTCGTGGTGAACGTCGCCTCCAAGTGCGGGCTCACCCCGCAATACAAGGGCCTCGAGAAGCTGGCCACCGACTATGCCGACCGCGGACTCACCGTGATCGGCGTCCCCTGCAACCAGTTCATGGGTCAAGAGCCCGGCACCGCCGAAGAGATCGAGACCTTCTGCTCCACCACCTACGGCGTCACGTTCCCGTTGCTCGAGAAGATCGAGGTGAACGGCGACAACCGGCACCCGCTCTACGAGGAACTGACCAAGGCCACCGACGCCGAAGGCGCGGCCGGCGACATCCAGTGGAACTTCGAGAAGTTCCTCGTCGCCCCCGACGGCACCGTCGTCAAGCGGTTCCGTCCCCGCACCGAACCGGACGCCCCCGAGGTCGTCGACGCCATTGAGGCGGTCCTGCCGAAGTAGGCCCTTCGGGCCCGTGCGCCTTTCTGGTTGCTCCCACAACCAGAAAGGCGCACGGGCTTTGCCTCGTGTTCACGTTCTCCTGTCACGCTGGGGCCATGACCGGACAGGTGATCGTGTCGGTGTCAGCAATCAGGGACGAGACGCGCGACTTCGCGGCCGCGTTCGCCGAGGAGATGGATCGGCGCGGAGTGCCGCTGTCGCTGCTGGTGGCCCCACGGCTGAAAGACAAGTACCGGCTGGTCAACGACCCCGCGACGCAGGACTGGGTCCGCGGACGCCGGTCCCGCGGCGACGCCGTCGTCCTCCACGGGTACGACCAGGCCGCGACCAAACGCCGGCGCGCCGAATTCGCGGCGCTCCCCGAGCACGAGGCGCGACTGCGACTGCTCGCGGCAGACCGGGTGATGGAACAGACCGGCCTGCGCACCCGACTCTTCGCCGCCCCGCGCTGGCTGGCGTCCCAAGGCGCGGTCGCGGCCCTGCCGTCCGCCGGGTTCCGGCTGCTGGCCGGGATGACCGCTATCCACGACCTCGAACGCGAAACGTCGGTGCGGTCGCGAGTGCTGGGGATCGGGGAGGGATTCCGCGCCGAACCGTGGTGGTGCCGGGCGCTCGTCCTCGGCGCCGGCCGGACCGCCCGGCGCGGGGGGCTGGTACGCCTCGCCGTCACCGCCAAACAGTTGGGGAGCTCGGGACCGCGGCAGGCATTGCTCGACGCCGTCGATCTCGCGCTCTACCACGGCGCCCAGCCGGAGGTGTACCGCTGGCAACCCCGGATTCCGCAGATCGGTGCCGCCTGACCCGTGAGTACTTGTTAACCGCGGGCGGTTAACAAGTACTCACGGGGCCGTCAGGCCACCTCGACGCTCGACTCGCTCGGCAACGTGCGGAACTCGGTGCCCTCGGGCGCCATGTCGGTGTAGCGGCCGTAGAAGATGCCGGTGGCCTCGTTCGCGATGATCGCCTGGTGGATCGGCACCGCGACCCGCGGTGCGACGGCTCGTAGGTAGTCGACGGCCTCGGAGATCTTCATCCACGGCGCGGCGGCGGGCAGTGCGAGCACGTCGACCTTCTGCTCCGGGACGAACAGAGAGTCGCCGGGGTGCATCAGCCGGGCCGGGTTGCCGGCGTCGCCGAGCAGGAACGCCGTGTTGTCGATCACCGGGATGTCCGGGTGGATCACCGCGTGCGTGCCGCCGGTGCCGGTGACGTGCACGTCGCCGATGTCGAACTCGTCTCCGGCGTGCACCCCCGTCCAGCCGCCGCCGAGCTGGGCCGCGGTCTGCGGGTCCGAGTACAGCGCCGCGCCGGGGTTCGCCTCGACGAGGGCGGGCAGTCGTTGCTGGTCGACGTGGTCGGGGTGCTGGTGCGTCACCAGGATGGCGTCGAGTCCGGTGATGCCCTCGAATCCGTGGGAGAAGTTGCCCGGATCGAAGAGGATGGTGGAACCGTTCAACTCGACGAGGACGCAGCTGTGGCCGAAGTGAGTCAGTCGCATGAATTCGAGTATGCGCCTGGATACGTGGCGCGTCCGCTTCGTCCGATGCGAACCGCAGGCAGGTAGCCCGGTAAACTTCCGGGTGCCCGGTGTTCCACTCTGGGCTCGCGCACTACTACAAGGAGCAGCACGTGGCCCGTGTCGTCGTCGAAGTCATGCCCAAGGCCGAGATTCTCGACCCCCAGGGGCAGGCCATTGTCGGAGCGCTGCCGCGGCTCGGCTTCGCTGGAGTGTCCGATGTCCGTCAGGGCAAGCGGTTCGAGCTCGAGGTCGACGGCAGTGTCGACGACGCTCAGCTCGAGAAGATCGCCGAGGCCCTGCTGGCCAACACGGTGATCGAGGACTGGACCGTGAGGCGCGTCGAAGCATGAGCGCCCGCGTCGGAGTCATCACTTTCCCCGGCACCCTCGACGACGTCGACGCCGCCCGCGCGGTGACCCTCGCCGGCGGCGAAGCCGTGAGCCTGTGGCACGGCGACGCCGACCTCAAGGGTGTCGACGCCGTCATCGTTCCCGGTGGCTTCTCCTACGGCGACTACCTGCGCTGCGGGGCCATCGCCCGGTTCGCGCCGGTCATGGGCAAGGTCGTCCAGGCGGCGCAGGGCGGCATGCCCGTCCTCGGCATCTGCAACGGATTCCAGGTGCTGTGTGAGGCCGGACTCCTGCCCGGTGCGCTCACCCGCAACGAGGGCCTGCACTTCATCTGCCGCGACGAGTGGCTGAAGGTCGAGGCCACGTCGACGGCGTGGACGTCCCGCTACGAGGCGGGTGCCGAGATCCTCGTCCCGCTCAAGTCCGGCGAGGGCCGTTACCAGGCGTCGGAGACCGTTCTCGACGAACTCGAGGGTGAAGGTCGCGTGGTGTTCCGCTACGCCGGCGACAACCCGAACGGTTCGCAGCGCGGCATCGCCGGGATCTCGTCGGCCAACGGCCGCGTCGTGGGTCTCATGCCGCACCCGGAGCACGCCACCGAGGCTCTCACCGGCCCCAGCGACGACGGACTCGGCATGTTCTACTCCGTCCTCGACAGCGTCATCTCCGCCTGACCCGACCGGCGTCGTGCGCGGCCGTGGCCGTGCACGACGCCTCGCCGGAGGGCTATTTGACGGCGCGGATGACCACGATCTCTTCCGTGGTCTGACCGGCCTCGATCAGTCCTCGCCGTTCGAGCATTCTCCGGCGTGCGTCGAGGACGGGGCCGAACGGAATCTCCGCCGACGCGGCGACGTCGACCAGCATGTTCTGCTCCTCGAGCATCGTCAGCGTCTTCTCGACCCCACTGAGAACGGACTGCGCGAGCAGCAGGACACCACCGGGGACGAGAACCTCGGGGGCCTCGCAGCAGATTCGATCGAGCAGTGCCCGTCCGTTCTTACCCGCGTCCCACGCGCGCGCCGGCCCGCGGTCGGGCACCGTGTCGACGGGAGCGGGAACGTACGGCGGATTGGACACCACGACGTCGAACCGTTCCGTGCGCACGGCTTCGAGAAGGTCGCCGTGGATCACCCGGATCCGATGTCCGCCGAGAAGCGCATTGAGCCGGACGCTGATCGCCGCGCGCCTCGACACGTCCACCGCCGTCACCCGGCCGGCGCCCGCTGCGGCGGCGTGCACGCTGAGAGCACCCGTTCCCGCGCACAGGTCGAGCAGTCGCGTATGGGGTCCGAGATGTTCCGCTGCCAGGACGTCTGCCAGTAACTGCGTATCGTGTTGCGGGCGATAGACTCCGGGAAGGCGTAGCAGCATCGAACACTCCTCGGTTGCCGGGCGCATCGGATTCCGTCCACGGCCTGCCTTTCCGGGGCGCGCCGTGGACCCGTGCGTCTGATTACGACACAATTACCCCGCTCGGCGCAGGGCCAATCACGCGGACGGGGCCCGGCGTCCTCGCCGCCGGATCGGAAGCCGCGCAGATCCCGGCGTGAACTGGCACGATCGACGGGTGGCGTACACCGAGCAGTTGCGTGACCTCGCGGCCCGGCACGGGGTGGCGACGTCGTACCGGGGTTGGGATCAGCAGAGTCACGATGTGGGCGACGACACGCTGCGGCGTGTTCTCGCGGCGCTCGACGTGACCGCGGACACGGACGACGAGGTGCGGAGCGCCCTGTCCGACTGCGACGCGGCGCCGTGGCGGCGGATGCTGCCGCCTGTCGTCGTCGGGGTGGAGGGATCCGAGACTCGGTTCGTGGTGCACGTTCCGCACGGCGAACCCGTGGACGTCCGGATCGACACGGAGGCGGGCGGGACGGTGGCCGCGCGTCAGCTGCAGGTGTGGGTCGATCCGCGCGAGGTCGACGGAGAGTTGATCGGCCGTGCCACATTCGCCGTTCCGTCCGGGATTCCGTGCGGCTGGCACACGGTGCGAGCGTCGACGTCCCTCGCGTCCTCGTCGTGCACTCTCGTGGTCACGCCGGTACGGTTGTCGACGTCCGACAGTGTGCGCGACCGCAGGCGCTGGGGTGTGCTCACGCAGTTGTATTCGGTCCGGTCGCACCGTTCCTGGGGTGTCGGCGACTTCGGCGACCTCGCGGATCTCGCGTCGATCTTCGGGTCCGTCCACGGCGCCGACTACGTTCTGGTCAATCCGCTGCACGCCGCGCAGCCCCGGCCGCCGATCGAGGCGTCGCCGTATCTGCCGACCACCCGCCGCTACGTCAACCCGATGTACATCCGGGTCGAGAACATCCCGGAGACCGCGTATCTCTCGACGCGACGTCACGCGCGGATGCGCGACGCCGCAGCGCGTTTCGAGCGGGCGAACGACCGGTCCGACCGGATCGCCCGAAATGCGTCGTACCGCGCCAAACTCCGGGTGCTCGAACGGGTGTTCCGGATCGAGCGCAGTCCGAGCAGGCAACACTCATTCGACGAGTTCTGCCGCGTCGAGGGCGATGGCCTGCGTGACTTCGCGACGTGGTGCGCGCTCACCGAGAAGTTGCGGCCCGGCGACCCGCGATGGCGAACGAAGGCCGCTGCTCCCGACGCCGAGTGGGTCGAGGCGCAACGGCGCAAGCTGGCGCCGCGAATCGAGTTCTACTCCTGGCTCCAATGGGTGTGCGACGAACAGCTTTCCGACGCACAGGGCTCGGCCCGGGCAGCGGGTATGGACATCGGGATCGTGCACGATCTGGCGGTCGGGGTCCAGCGCGACGGTGCGGATGCGTGGTCGCTGGGGACGGCCCTGGCGGAGGGAATCACCGTCGGGGCGCCGCCCGACGACTTCAATCAGCAGGGGCAGCAATGGAATCAGCCGCCGTGGCGGCCGGATCGGCTGGCGGAGCTGGGTTACGCCCCGTACCGCGACATGCTGCGGACGGTGCTCAAACATGCGGGTGGGCTCCGCGTCGATCACATCCTGGGTCTGTTCCGGCTGTGGTGGATCCCGGCGGATGCGGAGTCGCCGGCCGAGGGAACGTACGTGACCTACGACCACGAGGCGCTGATCGGGATCCTCGTGCTCGAGGCGGAGCGGGCCGGCGCCGTGGTGATCGGCGAGGACCTCGGGGTGTTCGAACCCGTCGTGCAGGACTACCTGGCCGAACGCGGGATCCTGGGCACATCGATCCTGTGGTTCGAGCACGACGGCGAGCGTCCGACGCCGCCGGAGGAATATCGGACCCTGTGTCTGACTTCCGTCACCACGCACGATCTTCCGCCGACCGCGGGCTATCTCGCGGGTGAGCACATCGAATTGCGTTCGCGGCTCGGGCTCCTCGAACGCGACCTCGAACTGGAGAAGGAACACGACGCGCACCAGCGCGAGGCGGTACTGCAATTGGCGCGCGACCGCGGGTTGCTGGCGGACGACGCGTCGATACCCGACACCGTGAAGGCGCTGTACCGGCTGATCGCCCGGAGCCCGTCGCTGCTGTCGGGTGTCGCTCTCGCCGACCTCGTGGGGGAGTACCGCATCCAGAATCAGCCGGGCACCGACGAGACCCAGTACCCGAATTGGAAGATCCCGCTTGCCGACGCGTCCGGGCGGGTCGTCCATGTCGAGGACCTCGCGGACGGCGATTTCGGATTCGTCGAGGACGCCCGCTGACCCGTCTGGGGAAGGACGAAGATGCCACGCGCACACATCGCCATGGTCAGCATTCCGGCGCCCGGGCACGTCAACCCGAGCCTGGAGATTCTCCGCGAGCTCGCCGCGCGCGGGCACCGCGTGACGTACGCCAACGACGCCGCGATGAAGGACGTCGTCGAGAGCACCGGAGCCGAATTCAAGGAGTACACCTCGACGCTGCCGCGCGTGAACACCGCGGGCGCGGCGGAGGAGTCCGACAGAACCTGGGACGGCGACACCATCGATCAGCTCACCCTGTTCCAGGTGGAGTACGAGGCGATGCTGCCGCAACTGCGAAGACTGTACGAGAACGACCGTCCCGACCTGTTCCTCTACGACATCGCGGGAGGCCCGGCCCGTGTCCTCGCCGAGGAATGGGATGTGCCGATCGTGCAGCTGTCGCCGACGTACGTGGCCTGGGAGGGGTACGAGGACGACATGCAGTCGTTCGTGGACACGATGCGGGCCGACCCGCGGGGCGCCGTGCTGTACGAACGGCAGCGGAAACTCCTGTCGGACAATGGTGTCGAGACCGACCCGGACGAGTTCTACGGGCGCCCGGCCAGGGCGGTGGTGCTGATCGCGAAATCCATGCAGCCCAACGCCGACCGGGTGAACGAGGCCGTCTACACATTCGTCGGACCGGCCCTGCCCACCCGACGGCCCGCCGACGGCCGGTGGGAGGGTCCGGCCGGGGCGGGGAAAGTGCTCCTCATCTCGCTCGGCACGGCCTTCACCGATCATGCCGACTTCTACCGGCGCTGCCTCGAGGCGTTCGGCGATCTCGACGGCTGGCACGTCGTCCTGCAGATCGGGCAACACGTCGACGGCGCCGAACTCGGCACCGTGCCCGGCAATGTCGAGGTCCATCGCTGGGTACCCCAATTCGACATCCTGTGTCGGGCCGATGCGTTCCTCACCCACGCGGGAATGGGCGGGTCCAGCGAGGGAATGTTCACGGGAACCCCGATGATCGCCGCGCCGCAGGCCACCGACCAGTTCGACAACGCCGACGCGCTCGTCGCCGCGGGAGTCGCGGTGCGCGTGGACAGTTCGACCGTCTCGCCGGACGAACTCCGGGACGCGCTCGAACGGGTCGACGCCGAGCCGGTGCGGACGCGCAGCGCCGAACTCGCCGCCGAGTTGCGTTCTGCGGGTGGGGTGGACGCGGCCGTCCGGGTGATCGAGGATTTCCTGTGATACCCCGAACCGTGTCGGTGGCCCGGACTACTGTCCGGGCATGGCACTCACACTCGGCATGATCACGTTCGACACCCTCGATCCCGGTCCGCTCGCGAAGTGGTGGGCGAAGCAGACGGCCGGCACGATCGAGCAGGAGAACGACGGCTGGTTCTACGTCGTCGCTCTCCCCGGCTCCGCGCAGAAACTGGCGTTTCAGAAGGTCGACGATCCCACACCGGGGAAGAACCGCATCCATCTGGACCTTTCGTCCGACGACCTCGACGGCGAGGTGGGCAGGCTGAGCTCGGACGGCGCCACCGAGGTCGCGCGGCACGAGATGGGCGGCTTCCGGTGGGTCACGCTCGCCGACCCCGACGGAAACCAGTTCTGCGTCTCGGGTCCCCACGCGTGATTGCGGGTCCTGCATGATTGAGACCATGCCTTCCACCACGTGGGCCGACGCCCAGGGCCTCTGCACCTTCGTCGATGCGTCACCGTCGCCGTTCCATGTGTGCGCGACCGTGTCGATGTCGCTGACCGGCAACGGGTTCACCGAGCTGCACGAAACCGACTCGTGGCCCGGCGAACCCGGCCGGTACTTCCTGGTGCGCGGTGGATCGCTCATCGCCTGGAGCACCGAAGGGGTGGGCCGGACGGCGCCCTTCCGCATCGTCGGCGGGCACACCGACAGCCCGAACCTGCGCGTCAAACAGCACCCCGACCTGTCGTCGGCAGGGTGGCAGCTGGTCGGGCTCGAACCGTACGGCGGAGCGTGGCTCAACTCGTGGCTCGACCGCGACCTCGGCATCTCCGGACGGCTCAGTGTGCGGGCAGGCAACGCGGTGGAGGAAAAACTCGTCCGCGTCGACGAACCGATCCTGCGCGTGCCGCAACTGGCCATCCACCTGTCCGAAGACCGCAAGGGAGTGCACCTCGATCCGCAGCGCCACCTCAACGGGGTGTGGGGCGTGGGGTCCGAACGCCGGTCGTTCATCGACTTCGTGGCGAACCGCGCGGAGGTCCCGGCCGGCGCGGTGCTCGGATGGGAGCTGATGACCCACGATCTCGCGCCCAGCACGCTCGTCGGAACCGAACACGACCTCGTCAGCGCGCCGCGCCTCGACAACCAGGGCACCTGCTACGCCGGCACCCAGGCGCTGCTGGCGGCGGCCGAGAACCCCGGCGACCAGGTGCCCGTGCTCGCCCTGTTCGACCACGAGGAGGTGGGCAGCATGTCGGATCGGGGCGCGTTCTCCGATCTCCTGAGCACCGTGCTCGAACGCATCGTCCTCGGCCGCGGCGGCGGGCGCGAGGAATTCCTGCAGACCATGGCCGGCTCGATCTGCGCGTCCGGGGACATGGCGCACGCGACGCATCCCAACTACCCGGACCGGCACGAGCCCGCCCATCACATCGCCGTCAACGGGGGACCGGTGCTCAAGGTCAACCAGAACCTGCGCTACGCCACCGACGCGGCCGGAGCCGGGGCGTTCGCGCTCGCCTGCGACCAGGCGGGTGTGCCGCTGCAGCGGTACGTGCACCGGGCCGATCTGCCGTGCGGTTCGACCATCGGCCCGATCACGGCGTCCCGGACGGGGCTGAGCACCGTCGACGTGGGTGCCGCGCAGCTCGGGATGCACTCCTCGCGGGAGCTGATGGGCGCGCGTGACGTGCGGGCCTATTCCGACGCCCTTGCGGCCTTCCTCACACCGACGGCGTGACGAAGAACCTGCAGGGAGCGCCAGGTCGGTGCCGGAACGAGCCGCCGGATAGACTGACGTACGGCTCGTCGCCACTCGGCTTGCGCCGACCGTGACTCCCGGCTTGCCTTTCGACTCCCGTAGGGAAAGGGACCCACCTCCAGTGTCAGCACACCCGGTCGACACCGTCACCGCCGCCACCGCGACCCCCGACGTCGCACAGCCTTTCAAGGAACTGGGCCTCAAGGACGACGAGTACGCCCGTATCAAGGAGATCCTGGGCCGTCGCCCCACCGAGGCCGAGCTCGCGATGTACTCGGTGATGTGGAGCGAGCACTGCTCCTACAAGTCGTCCAAGGTGCACCTGAGGTATTTCGGTGAGACCACGACCGACGAGATGCGGTCCTCGATGCTCGCGGGCATCGGTGAGAACGCCGGCGTCGTCGACATCGGCGACGGCTGGGCCGTCACGTTCAAGGTCGAGAGCCACAACCACCCCTCCTATGTGGAGCCGTACCAGGGCGCGGCCACCGGCGTCGGCGGCATCGTCCGCGACATCATGGCCATGGGCGCCCGCCCGATCGCCGTCATGGACCAGTTGCGCT
Organism: Rhodococcus sp. NPDC056960; assembly: GCF_042674125.1. NCBI lineage: Bacteria > Bacillati > Actinomycetota > Actinomycetes > Mycobacteriales > Nocardiaceae > Rhodococcus > Rhodococcus sp. NPDC056960. Next base: position 23,876 of record NZ_JBHURF010000003.1, read on the forward strand.
TCGGTGCGGCGGACGCCCCCGACACCCGTCGCGTCGTCGACGGTGTGGTGCGTGGTGTCGGCGGCTACGGCAACTCGCTCGGCCTGCCCAACATCGGTGGCGAGACCGTGTTCGACGAGTCCTACGCGGGTAACCCGCTGGTCAACGCCCTGTGCGCCGGAACGATGCGCGTCGAGGACCTGCACCTCGCGTTCGCATCGGGCGCCGGCAACAAGATCATCCTGTTCGGTGCGCGCACGGGCCTCGACGGCATCGGCGGCGTGTCCGTCCTGGCGTCGGAGACGTTCGACGGTGACGAATCAGGTACCGGCCGGAAGAAGCTGCCTGCGGTGCAGGTGGGTGACCCGTTCACCGAGAAGGTGCTCATCGAGTGCTGTCTCGAGCTGTACGCCGCGAAGCTCGTGGTCGGCATCCAGGACCTCGGCGGCGCGGGCCTGTCCTGCGCCACGTCGGAGCTGGCCGCGGCCGGCGACGGCGGCATGCACATCAACCTCGAGCAGGTCCCGATGCGGGCCACCGGCATGACCGCGGCGGAGGTGCTGTCCAGCGAGTCGCAGGAACGCATGTGCGCGGTCGTCACCCCGGAAAACGTCGACGCGTTCATGGAGGTCTGCAAGAAGTGGGACGTCCTCGCCACCGTCATCGGTGAGGTCACCGACGGTGAGCGGCTCACCATCTCCTGGCACGGCGAGACCGTCGTCGACGTGCCGCCGCGCACGGTCGCCCACGAGGGCCCGGTGTACGAGCGCCCCGTGCAGCGTCCCGCGAGCCAGGACGCCCTGGTCGCGAACACCACCGCGGGCCTGAAGCGTCCCGAGTCGGCCGACGAACTGAAGGCGACGCTCCTGAAGATGCTCGCGTCCCCGGCGCTGTGTAGCCGCAAGTGGATCACCGAGCAGTACGACCGTTACGTGCGCGGCAACACCGTCCTCGCGGAGAACGCCGACTCCGGTGTGATCCGCGTCGACGAGAAGACGGGCCGCGGCATCGCGCTCGCCACCGACGCGTCCGGCCGCTATACCTCGCTCGACCCGTACGCCGGTGCTCAGCTGGCGCTCGCCGAGGCCTTCCGCAACGTCGCCGTCACGGGCGCTACCCCCAAGGCCGTCAGCAACTGCCTGAACTTCGGTTCCCCCGAGGACCCGGGAGTGATGTGGCAGTTCCAGCAGGCCGTGCGCGGTCTGGCGGACGGCTGCGCGACGCTCGGCATCCCCGTCACCGGCGGCAACGTCAGCTTCTACAACCAGACCGGGTCGACCGCGATCCTGCCCACCCCGGTGGTCGCGGTACTCGGCGTCATCGACGACGTGCACCGGCGCATCCCCACCGGTCTCGGATTGGAACCGGGCGAAACCCTGATCCTGCTCGGTGACACCCGCGACGAGTTCGACGGGTCCATCTGGTCGCAGGTCGAGCACGGTCACCTCGGTGGCGTCCCGCCGAAGGTCGACCTGGAGCGGGAGCAGTTGCTGGCCGACATCCTCCTCGCGGCGTCCCGCGACGGACTGGTGTCCGCCGCCCACGACCTGTCCGAGGGCGGTCTCGCGCAGGCCGTCGTCGAGGCCGCGCTCGCCGGCGAGACCGGATGCCGCATCCTGCTTCCCGACGACGCCGACCCGTTCGTCACCCTGTTCTCCGAGTCGTCGGGTCGCGTGCTCGTCGCGGTCCCGCGCACCGAGGAAACTCGTTTTACGGGTATGTGCACGGCCCGTAATCTCCCGTGGGTGCGCATCGGTGTGGTGGACGAGGGGTCCGATTCCGTCGAGGTCCAGGGTCAGTTCTCGGTCTCGCTGGCCGAACTGCGCACGACGTTCGAGGGAACACTACCGGCATTGTTCGGGTGATGAATGGTCGATTCGGGGGCATTGGAGAGGGTTGACAGGGGGCCGCGGGAACTCTCGCGGCTAGTCGATCCTGCGCTCTTCCACGGCCCCCGGCTCGACCGGACCTGGCATTTCCTTCGACTCGACTTCACCGGCATCGCGTTCGCGACGCTGTTCTTCTGCTGGTCGCTGACGCCGTCACTGCTGCCCCGCGACTGGCTGTTCCAGGGACTGATCGGCGGCATCAACGCTGCCATCGGATACACGGTGGGAACGGCGATCGGCTGGGCGGTGCGCCGCTATTTCCTGCGGAACCGGTCCTGGTGGCCGCTGCCGGAACCGTGGTCGACCGGGCTGCGGGTGCTGGTGACGGTGACGTGCGTGGCCGTCAGTCTCGTGATGCTCGCGTACTCCGCGGCCTGGCAGCGTGAACTCGCCGCGCTGATGGGGGCGGAGGGAACCACCACCACCGGCTACATCCGCACGGGCGGCCTGAGCCTGCTCGTGGGCGCCGCGATCATCTCGGGGTACCGGCTGCTCCGGGAATTGGTGCGGTGGATCGCGGCACGCCTCATCCGGCGGTGGCACCTTGCCATTCCGACCGCCACCACCGTCGGCATCCTCATCGTGACGGTGCTGTTCTTCCTGCTCGTCGACGGCGTGCTGATGCGCGGCATCTACGCCGCCACGAACGCGGCGTTCAGCCTGCAGAATTCGACCACCCGGGAAGGCGCCGAGCAGCCCCTCGACCCCGAGAAGTCCGGCAGCCCCGACTCTCTCGCGCCCTGGGACAGTCTCGGCTACGAGGGACGGAATTTCGTGTCCCGGGGTCTCGACGCCGACGAACTCACCGCCGCCAACGGCGCACCGGCCAAGGACCCCATCCGCGTCTACGCCGGCCTCGAGACCGCCGAGGACACCGAAGCGCGCATGGATGTGGTCATCGGTGAACTCGAACGGACCGGTGCGTTCTCGCGCAAGGTGCTCGTCGTCATCCCCACCACCGGCACCGGGTGGGTCAATCCGACTGCGGCGCAGGCGATCGAGTTGGTCCACAACGGTGACACGGCGCTGGTGGCCAGCCAGTACTCGTTCCTGCCGAGCTGGATCTCGTTCCTCGCCGACCGGGAGAAGGCCGCGGAAGCGGGCAAAGAACTGATCGACCGTGTGCACGAGCGGTGGTTGCAGGAACCCGAGGCGACGCGGCCCAAACTTCTCGTCTACGGCGAGAGTCTCGGAACCCAGGCCGGGGAGGGCGCCTTCGACACGCTCAGCGACATCCGGGAGACCGTCGACGGTGTGCTGTGGGTGGGGCCGCCCAACTCGAACCGACTGTGGGGGCAGCTGATCCAGCGCCGCGACCCGGGCACACCCGAGGTGGACCCCGAGTACGCGGCGGGCCTGGTGGTGCGGTTCGCCGACGACTCCGCCGACATGGTCGAGAACACCGGCGAATGGCTGTCGCCGCGCATCCTGTACGTCCAGCACCCGTCCGATCCCGTCGTGTGGTGGTCGCCCGACCTCGCGTTCACCCGGCCCGACTGGTTGAAGGAGCCGCCGGGCGACGATCGTTCGCCATCCATGAAGTGGTTTCCGTTCGTGACGTTCTGGCAGGTGTCCGCCGACCTCACGAACGCCGCCGGCGTCCCCGACGGGCACGGCCACAATTACGGGACGCTCGTTCTCGACGGCTGGATCACGGTGGCTCAGCCCGAGGGGTGGACGGCCGTCGACACCGAACGCGTCCGCTCCACCCTCGAATCACTCGCCGGGACCGAGGGCCCGGAGAAATGAGCAGGCCGGCCTCCGTTGCGGCTGCGACGGCGGCGCTGGTGTGGAACAACGTGCTGCTTCCCCGCACGGGACTCGGCCCGTACGGGCGGGCCGCCGCCGGAGGTGCGCTCGGACTGTCGGCTGTGGGAGCCGCGCGCGCCGCGGGGTATGACATCGACGAACTCGGCCTGTCCGTCTCGAAGCTGAGGTCCGGGCTGCGGCACGGCGCCGCCGCGTCCGTCGTGCCGATGGCGGGATACGCGATCGCGCTGAGCATCCCCGCACTGCGGGCGCGCGTGCCGGCCGGCGACGGCGCCACCGGCTTCGCGGGCTGGGTCGGGTTCCGCATCCCGGTCGGAACGGTGATCCATGAGGAACTGGTGTTCCGCAGCGTCCTGTCGGCGATGTTCCATCGGTCCTGGGCGGCCGCGACGGCGGACGTCCTGCACGCCACGACGTTCGGGCTGTGGCACGTGCGCGCCGCCCGGATCGCCGGAGACGGGGTCGTCCCGAGCGTGCTGCTCACCGGAGCGTCGGCGTGGTTGTTCGAATGGCTTCGCCGGCGCAGCGGCAGCGTCGTAGCCCCTGCACTGCTGCATCTTTCGGTGAACGTCGGTGGGGCGGTGGCCGCCGTGGTGGCGCGGGCCCGCACAGTAGATTGAGGGCATGCCCTCGCGTCGTGCCGTCGATCCCGCCGAACTGAGAGCCGCCGTCCTCGAGGTCGGCCCCTGGCTGCGCGGCGACACCGAGGAGAAGCCGTCCCGCACCCAGTTGGCCGCGGCGGTCCGCCTCAGCGCGCGGACGCTCGAGCAGGTGGCGCCGGGGTCCAGTGTGGAGGTGCGGGTGCCGCCGTTCGTCGCGGTCCAGTGCATCGAGGGTCCCCGGCACACCCGCGGTACCCCGCCCAACGTCGTGGAGACCGACCCGCGGACGTGGCTGCTGTTGGTGACGGGTCTGCTGGACTTCGACGGCGCGACCACCGACGGCGGGGTCTCGGTGTCGGGGAGCCGCGCCGGGGAGATCGCCCACTGGCTTCCCCTGCTGCGCGTGTAGTCAGCCGAGCCCCACGCTGCTCATCCGGGCCCGACGCTTATCCGAGCCACAGCGCGCGGGTGCGGGGGAGGCCGCTCGACCCGCCGTCGGACGGCCGGATGGCGAGGACCTGGTGGATCGTCAGCCGGCCCTTCTCCTCGAACCCCAGGGCGCTGGCCGCGAGGTACAGCAACCAGGTGCGGGCGCGCTCGGCGCCGACGAGCCGGACCGCGTCGTCCCACGAGTCGCGGAGCCTGCTCACCCAGGCCCGGAGTGTGAGTGCGTAGTGCTCCCGGAGTGCCTCGACGTCGCGCACCTCGAGCCCGGCGTGCTCGAACGCGTCGAGCGTGCGGCTCAGCGGAAGCACCTCGCCGTCCGGGAAGATGTAGTTCTCGATCAGCCCCGGCGAGTTCTCCGTGTCGGTGAGCGACCGGACCGAGGCGATGGCGTGGTTGAGGAGCCGCCCCTCGGGGCGCAGGAGGTGGAGCAGGTGCGCCGCGTACACCGGCAGGGCGGCGTCGCCGACGTGCTCGGACATCCCGATGCTGGAGATCGCGTCGTAGGGTCCGTCGGCGATGTCGCGGTAGTCCTGAACCCGGATCTCGATCCGATCCGAGAGCCCGGCCTCGGACACCCGGGCCCGCGCCCATTCGGCCTGTTCGTGGCTGAGGGTGACCCCGACGACGGACACGTCGTACTTCTCGGCGGCGTGGATGGCCATCGAACCCCAGCCGCAGCCCACGTCCAGCAGTCGCATCCCCGACCGGAGTCCGAGTTTGCGGCAGATCAGGTCCAGTTTGTCGTTCTGCGCTTCTTCGAGGGTTCCGGTCGCAGTGCCTGGCTGCTGGTCCCAGTACCCGCAGGAGTAGACCATCGTCGGCCCCAGGAACAGGCGGTAGAAGTCGTTGCCCACGTCGTAGTGATGTGAGACCGACGACGCGTCGCGTGCCTTGCTGTGTTTGGTGCCGCGGCGCCGCGGCACCTCCACCGACGGCGGTGTCGGCCGCAGCCCGAGGCCGCCGAGCCGGACGAACGTCGACAGCGACTTCAGGACGGTCCGACGGTCGGAACCGCGGACGCCGAGAGTTCCCAGCCGGTCGACGAGGCCGGGGAGGGAGAGCAGCCGGAAGACGTCGCCCTCGATCTCGAGGTCCCCGGACACGTAGGCGCGCACGAGTCCGAGTTCGTTCGGCGACCACAACACCCTCCGGATGGCCCGGCGGTTGCGGAAGACGATGGTGACGTCGGACTCGGGTCCGGCCTCCGAGCCGTCCCAGCATCGGACGTGCACGGGAATGGGGATTCCCATCACTCCCTCGAAGGCGCCGAGGAGGCGTTCGGCTGCGGTCGGAGCCGTGTTGCGGATGGTCATCGGAAAAGCCCCCGCTCTGTGGTTCGAGGATACTGATCGGTACCGAAACTAATCTATTTCGGTCCGTCCGTCCCGGAGTCGGGCGGGTTCGAGCGGCACCGTGGGCGAAGCAGCGGCGGCGGGCACGTAGACTGACCTTGCCCCTCACACGCCCATCCCCAGGGAGCACCCCGGTGACCAGAGCCGATCTGTCGGTCCACAGTCCTAATCTCCTCTCCTCGAACCCGTCCGACGAGGACGAGAACGAGCCCCGCGAAGAATGCGGAGTCTTCGGCGTCTGGGCGCCGGGAGAGGATGTGGCGAAACTCACCTACTACGGACTGTATGCACTGCAACACCGCGGGCAGGAAGCGGCAGGCATCGCCGTCGCCGACGGTTCGCAGGTGCTGGTCTTCAAGGACCTCGGGTTGGTCAGCCAGGTGTTCGACGAGCAGACCCTGGCCGCGATGCCGGGCCACGTCGCCGTCGGGCACTGTCGCTACTCCACGACGGGCTCGACCACGTGGGAGAACGCGCAGCCGATCTTCCGCACCACCGCCGCGGGCAGCGGCATCGCCCTCGGCCACAACGGCAACCTCGTCAACACGGCGGAGCTGGCGCAGCGCGCCCGTGAGGCCGGACTGGTCAACGACAAGCGTCCCGGCGGGGCCACGTCCGACTCCGACGTCGTCGGCGCCCTCCTGGCGCACGCCGCTGCCGACAGCACCATCGAGCAGGCGGCCATGACGCTGCTGCCCACGCTGCGCGGCGCGTTCTGCCTCACCTTCATGGACGAGCACACGCTCTATGCGGCGCGCGACCCGCACGGCATCCGCCCGCTGTGCCTCGGCCGCCTGGACCGCGGCTGGGTGGTGGCCAGCGAGACGGCCGCACTCGACATCGTCGGCGCGTCCTTCGTCCGCGACATCGAGCCCGGCGAGCTGCTCGCCATCGACGCCGACGGCGTCCGCTCCTCCCGCTTCGCGAACCCCGAGCCCAAGGGCTGCGTGTTCGAGTACGTGTACCTCGCTCGCCCGGACAGCGTCATCGCCGGACGTTCGGTGCATTCCACCCGCGTCGAGATCGGCCGTCGCCTCGCCATCGAGCATCCCGCCGAGGGCGATCTCGTCATCCCGGTGCCGGAATCGGGAACCCCGGCCGCGGTCGGGTACGCGCAGGGGTCGGGCATTCCGTACGGCCAGGGTCTGATGAAGAACGCCTACGTGGGCCGCACGTTCATCCAGCCGTCGCAGACCATCCGCCAGCTCGGTATCCGGCTCAAGCTCAACCCGCTCAAGGAAGTCATCCGGGGCAAGCGCCTCGTGGTGGTCGACGATTCGATCGTCCGCGGCAACACGCAGCGCGCGCTCATCCGGATGCTCCGGGAGGCCGGCGCACTGGAGATCCACGTCCGGATCGCATCCCCGCCGGTCAAGTGGCCCTGCTTCTACGGCATCGACTTCGCGTCCCCGGCCGAGTTGATCGCCAACGGTGCCGGCGGCGGCGGTGAACCCGGCAGCTTCGACGAGATGCTCGAGGGGGTTCGCCGCTCGATCGGCGCCGACACGCTCGGCTACATCTCCACCGACGGCATGATCGCCGCCACCGAGCAGCCGGCGTCCCGGTTGTGCGCGGCCTGTTTCGACGGCACGTACCCCATCGCGCTCCCCACGGAGACGTCGATCGGCAAGAACGTTCTCGAGGGAATGCTCGAGAGCGCGGCAGGCAGTCCCGCGACGCGGGAGAACGACAACGCGAACGCCCTGAGTCGGCCGTAGGCCAGTACATCGGGGTCCGGCCGGAGAACGTACTCCGGTACCGTAAGGACGCAATCACAGCACTCGATTGCCCGACCGACACGATTTTGACGAGCAACAGAAGGCTGGAGTAACAACCACATGACCGAGGATCCGACAAGTCGCCCTGGCGCGTCGTACGCCGCCGCAGGAGTGGACATCGCCGCAGGCGATCGGGCGGTGGAACTCTTCGCTCCCTTGGCCAAGCGCGCCAGCCGTCCCGAGGTTCTCGGTGGTCTCGGTGGATTCGCGGGACTGTTCTCGCTCAAGGGTGACTACAAGGAGCCGCTCCTCGCGGCCTCCACCGACGGTGTGGGCACCAAGTTGGCCGTCGCTCAGGCACTCGACAAGCACGACACCGTCGGCCTCGACCTGGTCGCGATGGTCGTCGACGACCTCGTCGTCTGCGGTGCCGAGCCGCTGTTCCTGCAGGATTACATCGCTGTCGGGCGCGTCGTGCCGGAACGGGTCGCCGAACTCGTCAGCGGCATCGCGGAGGGCTGCATCCAGGCCGGTTGCGCGCTGCTCGGTGGCGAGACCGCGGAGCACCCCGGTGTGATGGCGGACGGCGACTACGACCTGTCCGCGACCGGTGTCGGTGTGGTCGAGGCCGATCAGGTGCTCGGACCCGACCGCGTCCGCCCCGGCGACGTCGTGATCGCCATGGGATCGTCCGGACTGCACTCCAACGGTTACTCGCTGGCCCGCAAGGTCCTGCTCGAGATCGACCACATGAGCCTGACGGCGCACGTCGACGAGTTCGGCCGCACGCTGGGCGAGGAGATGCTCGAGCCCACCAAGATCTACGCCAAGGACTGCCTGGCGCTCGCCGCCGAGACCGATGTGCGCACGTTCTGCCACGTCACCGGCGGTGGACTCGCCAACAACCTCGCGCGGGTCATGCCGAAGGGCCTGGTCGCCGAACTCGACCGCGGTACGTGGAGCCCGGCTCCGATCTTCGCCATGATCGCGCAGCGCGGACGCGTGGAGCGCGCCGAGATGGAGCAGACCTTCAACATGGGCGTCGGCATGGTCGCGATCGTGGCGCCCGAGGACGTCGATCGCGCGCTGGCCGTCCTGACGGCACGGCACATCGACTGCTGGACGCTCGGCAGCGTCAAGAAGTCGCACGACGTGTCGGCGGATCGCGCGGTTCTCGCGGGCGATCATCCGAGGTTCTAGGTCGGACGCAGTAGGTCGGAACGGGGCGAGCTAGTGGCCCCGACCGGCTGAAGATGTGGAAATGAGGGGGAGCCGGTATCGGCTCCCCCTCATTTCGTTGTCTTCAGATCTCAGCGCCGCCAGTCGTCGTCGTCCTCCCGGGAGTGACCCTCCCTGTCGGCACGCTGGTCAGCGAAGACCTCGTCCCGATGCGAGTTGGACGACCCACCTGAGAGCTCTCTTTGCAGGCTGTCAAAATCCGTGGTCGGTACGCTGTACTTCAGCTCGCGTGCAACCTTGGTCTGCTTTGCCTTAGCCCGGCCGCGGCCCATGGCTGACCCCCTCGCGCTTTCGCGGGGCGGCCTGGGGAATTTGGCGGCCCCGTTTGAGTGTGTAAGTTCCTGCCCACACTCTAGCGTGGAAAACACGCTCGCGCTTCCATCCACACCCCGAAGCGGTGTCGGTTTAGTCTCATCGGGCTCGCGAACTGCCCCGATGCCGGTATTTCGCCCTCAGAAGACTCCCGGAATTGCCCGGACCGTCCCCACCCGGACGCCGCCGCCGAGCACGGGCTGCGACGCGAGGGCCGCGAGATCCTCGGTCCAGTCGGCGCCCATCCTGTGCAGAAGCGCTGCGGCGAGGGGCAACCGGGCGCGTTCGTGGCCGTCGTCGATCTTCAGCGCGAACGCCGAGCCGTCCGGGAGGGCGCCGGCGTAGACACCGTCGGCACCGGCCTTCGTCATCAGTCCGGGCACGACCGGCATCAGCCGCGCGTCGTCCTTGCCGGTGCCGGAAACGAGATACGGGTGCTCGCGGACGGCGTCGGCGACGGCGAGCTCGGGGGAGTCGGGCTCGGCGGTGACGAGCCGGGCGAACGCCCGCGCCAGGTGCGTCAGCGACAGCGGGACGATCGGCAGCCCGCATCCGTCGATGCCGAGTTCGGCGTCGACGTCGCCGCTGATCGACCCGAGCGTCTCGACCACTGCGAGTTGAAGCGGATGCGTCGGCTCGAGGTAGCTGTCCAGCGGCCAGTCGTTGGTCAGGCATGTGGCGAGCATCGCCGCGTGTTTGCCCGAACAGTTCATGTACACGGGGCGGGGGAGCTCACCGGCGGCGAGCAGCTCGGCCCGGGCGAGTTCGTTGGACGGCAGATCCGCGGGACAGCGGAGCAGGTCCTCGTCGAGGCCGTACCGGGCGAGCAGCTGCTCGACGAGTTCGATGTGATCCGACTCGCCCTCGTGGGACGCGGTCGCGATCGCGAGCTCCTCGGAACTGGACGGCTCGAAGCCGTTCCGCAGCATGGTCACGGCCTGCCACGGCTTGTTCGACGACCGAGGGTAGATCGGCGTGTGCACCTCACCGAGGGTGAGGGCGATCTCGCCGTCCGCGCGGAGGATCACCGCGGAACCGCGGTGGACGCATTCGCGGAATCCGGAACGGACGACCTCGACCAGTTCGATGCTCAATACGTGACCTGCACTTCCAGTCCGGCGATCCGTCGGCGCGCCTTCTCGGCGACGGTCGGAGAGAGGTTCTCCTGCTGTTCGAGCAGTGCCACGAACCGTTCCGGGTCGCGGCCGGTGAACAGGTCGCGCACGGTGACGCCGTGGCCGGGCACGTGGACGCGGTGGACGGCATCGCCGGCGGTGATCGACCCCTCGGTGACGACCCGCAGGTACGCACCCGTGTCGCCGCGTGCGGAGAACCGCTTCACCCAGCCCGGCTCGCTCGCCCAGACCCCGAACGTGCCGCACGGCGTCCGCGGACTCGTCACCTCCAGTTCGGTGCCGCCGATCCGCCAGCGTTCACCGATGACGGCGTCGCTCGCGGCGATCCCGTCGAGGCGAAGGTTCTCGCCGAACCATCCCGGGGGCAGTTCGCGGCCGAGTTCCTCCGCCCAGCGCGCCGCCTCGTCCTCCTGGTAGGCGTAGACCGCCTTGAACGTGCCGCCGTGGAATTCGGTGTCGCAGACGTAGTCGCCGGCCAGCCCGGCGGTCGTGACGCGCACGGGGCCGTCGACGGGGCGCTTGTCGATGGCCGTCCGGGTCACCCGCCGGGTGCCGCTGTCGCGCTCGGTGTGCAGCACGCAGACGGCCAGCACCGCGCCGGCCGCCGCGGTCGCGTCGCTCACCGGCCCCGGAGCCGGTCGACGGCGGCGCGGCCCGCCTGGACGGCGTCGTCCACGGGGACGGAGTCGGGGTCGATGGATGCGGCGCAGGGTCCGGTCACCAGTTCGGTGTCGGTGGGGACGGAGCGCTTCACGAGGGCCAGCGCGATGGGGCCGAGCTCGTGATGGTCGATGACCGTGCCGACCCGGCCCACCGCACGCCCTCCCGCCGTCACCGGGTCACCCGGCTCCGGTCGGCCCTCGGCGCTGCCGTCGAGATGCAGCAGGACCAGGTGGCGAGGCGGTTTGCCGAGGTTGTGGACGCGGGCCACCGTCTCCTGACCGCGGTAGCAGCCCTTCTCCAGGTGGACGGCGCCGTGCTCGGCGGGCCCGCCGATCCAGCGGACCTCGTGCGGGATGGTGCGGTCGTCGGTGTCGAGTCCGATCCGGGGACGCACGGCGGCCACCCGCAGTGCCTCGAACGCCCACGTTCCCGCGGGCGCCGCACCGGCGGCGGTGAGCCGGCCCCACCACGTCGCGAGTCCTTCCCGGGGGATCAGCAGATCGAAGGAGTCGGCGGTCGGCCACGGCATGCGGCGCGCGAAGCCGCCCCCGGGCACCGCGACGGCCGCATACGGCTCGGCGGGTGCGGCGACCCCGGCGGCGTCGAGGACGGCCGCGGCGTCGGGGCCGATGACGCTGAGGACGGCGAGCTCGTTGCCGTCGCGGGGCTCGGCCTTGGACCAGAACACCATCTTGGTGAGGAACGACAGAAGGTCGGGACCGCGGTCGGCCTCGGTGTCGATCCAGGTGACACCGTCCAGGTCGGTCTGGACGAAGTGATGTTCGACGCGGCCGTTGACGTCGAGGCTGAGGTTCTCGGCGCTCGTGCCGTCGGGGAGCGCGGCGACGTGCTGACTGGAGATGGTGTGCAGCCAGGTGAGCCGTTCGGGTCCGCCGATCGCGATGACGAACCGGTGGGAACGGTCGACGACCACCGCGGATCGCTCGGCGCTGCGTTGTTCGCCGAGCGGATCGCCGTGATGCCAGGCGACGCCGGCGTCGGGCGAACCTTCGGGCGCAGGGACCGCGCCCGAAGCCGTGACGAGTGGACTGGGTGAGACGGGCAGGTTGTCGACCACGAACCCAGTCTAGGGACCATGGACGGCGGGTGACGGTCAGCAGGGTCGATAGGCTGGGTGTCATGTCTGATCGAGTGCTGGTGACACTGGACCACGAGGTGCGCGACGCGGATGCTCCGCTGCTGCACGCGGACGATCTGGCGGTGGTGCGCGGCGACGGTGTCTTCGAGACGCTGTTGGTGCGCGGTGGCCGCGCACTCAAGGTGGAGCCGCACCTCACTCGTCTGGTCGCGTCGGCCCGCGCCCTCGGTTTGCCCACCCAGGACCTGGACGACTGGCGGCTGGCCCTCGAACTGGCCGTCGAGGAGTGGGGGTCCGAGCGTGAGGGCGCGATGCGCCTCGTGCTCAGCCGCGGCCGGGAGTCCGGTGGGGACGCAACGGCCTTCGTCACCGTCGGGCCGGTCTCCGACCGGATCCGGGACGCGCGACGCGACGGCGTGTCGGTTCTCACACTCGCCCGGGGCTATTCGGTGGATCTGTCGGCGAGCGCGCCGTGGCAGCTGCTCGGGGCGAAGACCTTGTCGTATGCGACGAACATGGCGGCACTGCGGTACGCGGCGACGTTCGGGGCCGACGATGTGATCTTCGTCAGCAGCGAGGGCAATGTGTTGGAAGGGCCACGTTCCACGGTGGTCATCGCCCGGGAGAAGACGCTCCTCACGCCGCCGCCGGAACACGGAATTCTGCCCGGAACCACTCAGCAGGCGCTCTACGAGGTGGCGTCCGGGAAGGGTTTCCGCTGCGAGTACGCGGCCCTGCGCCCGGCGGATCTCATTACGGCGGAAGGTGTTTGGCTCATCTCGAGCGTCACCATGGCCGCGCGCGTCCGCAAGATCGACGGTCTCGCCCTGCCCGATGCGCCGCTCGCCGACGAGATCGTGGAGCTCGTCGACCTCGCGGTCGAGACGACGGGCGCCGAGTCCGCGGAGGCTTGACAGGTCTACTACATTTCGTAGTAACAAAGTCCTGCGGCGGAAACGACCCCCGCAGTACCTTGTTTTCAAGGGTCGGGCGGATGCCCACGCTCCGACCCTGAAGCCTGTCCTACGGGCCCAGTTTCGGAGTAGCCATGGATGCCTTGGATGTCTCCCGGTGGCAGTTCGGCATAACCACCGTCTATCACTTCATCCTCGTTCCGCTGACGATCGGGCTTGCCCCGCTGATCGCCGTCATGCAGACGATGTGGGTGGTCACCGGAAAGGATCACTGGTATCGGCTCACCAAGTTCTTCGGGAAGCTCTTCCTGATCAACTTCGCGCTCGGCGTGGCCACCGGCATCGTGCAGGAATTCCAGTTCGGGATGAACTGGAGCGAGTACTCGCGATTCGTCGGCGACGTGTTCGGCGCACCCCTCGCGCTCGAGGGACTGGTCGCGTTCTTCCTCGAGTCGACGTTCCTCGGGCTCTGGATCTTCGGCTGGGGGCGACTGCCCAAGCTCGTCCACCTCGCCACCATCTGGCTGGTGGCGATCGGCGTGAACGCGTCCGCGTACTTCATCATCACCGCCAACTCGTTCATGCAGCACCCGGTCGGGGCCGTGTACAACCCCGAGACCGGGCGCGCGGAACTCACCAGCATCTGGACGCTGCTCACCAACAACACCGCCCTCGCGGCGTTCCCGCACGTCGTGGCCGGCGCGTTCCTCACGGCAGGCACGTTCGTGGCCGGCGTCGGCGGCTGGTGGATGGTGCGCAGCATGCGCAAGGCGAAGGAAGCCACCGAACCGGACGTGGCGAAGAAGCACGAGGACACAGCCAGGACGATGTTCCGTCCGGTCACGATCCTCGCGCTGTGGGTCATGGTGGCCGCGGGCGTCGGGCTCGCGATCACCGGCGACATCCAGGGCAAGCTGATGTTCGAACAGCAGCCCATGAAGATGGCGTCGGCCGAATCGCTGTGCCACACCGAAACCGGTGCCGACTTCTCCATCCTGACCGTCGGCACCCAGAACAACTGCGAGAGCATCACCCAGCTCATCAAGATCCCCGGCCTCACCTCGTTCCTGGCGGACGGCAACTTCGACTCCACCGTCGAGGGCGTCACCGAGATCCAGGCCCGCTACGAGGAGATGTACGGGCCCGGCAACTACAAGCCCAACCTGTTCGTCACGTACTGGACGTTCCGCGCGATGATCGGCTGGGCCGCCGGTTCGGCGCTGCTCGCAGTGGTCGGTCTGTGGATGACCCGCGGCGGACGTGTCCCGGACAAGAAGTGGTTCGGCTGGTTGTCGATCGCCGTCATCCCGACGCCGTTCCTCGGGAACAGCGCGGGCTGGGTGTTCACCGAGATGGGCCGCCAGCCGTGGGTCGTTGCACCGAACCCGACCGGTGTCGACATGATCAGGCTGACCGTCGACCAGGGCGTCTCGAACCACTCCCCGTGGACCGTCTGGGTCTCGCTCATCACGTTCACCGTGGTCTACGGGGCGCTGGCCGTCGTGTGGTTCACGCTGATCCGCCGCTACACGGTCGAGGGGCCACTCGAACACGACGCGCATCCACCGGGTGACGACCACGACGAGCCCGAAGAACCGGGCAAGCCCGAACAACTCTCGTTCGCGTACTAGGAGAGACGGTCATGGGACTTCAAGAGGTGTGGTTCATCCTGATCGCGGTGCTCTTCATCGGGTACTTCGTCCTCGAGGGATTCGATTTCGGCGTCGGCATGCTGATGCCGGTGCTCGGCAGGCGCAAGGACCCCGAAGGTGACACGCGGCGACGGGTCGTGCTCAACACGATCGGCCCCGTGTGGGACGGCAACGAGGTGTGGCTCATCACCGGCGGCGGTGCGCTGTTCGCGGCCTTCCCGGAGTGGTACGCCACCCTGTTCTCCGGCTTCTATCTGCCGCTGCTGATCATCCTCGTCGCGCTCATCGTCCGGATCTGCGCCATCGAGTACCGCGGCAAGATCGACGACGACACCTGGCGCCGACGGTGTGACTGGGGCATCGTGTTCGGGTCGTGGGTGCCTGCAGTGCTGTGGGGTGTCGCGTTCGCGAACATCGTGCGGGGCGTCGACATCGACGCCGACAAGCAGGTCACGTCGAACCTGTTCGATCTGCTCAATCCCTACGCCCTGCTGGGTGGCCTGACGACCGCACTCGTGTTCGCCCTGCACGGCGCGGTGTTCCTCGCGCTGAAGACGGCCGACGAAGTGCGTACGGACGCCGTCGAACTCGCGTCCCGGCTGGCCCTCCCGGCCGTTCCGGTGGCGGGCGCGTTCGTGCTGTGGACGCAGTTGGCGCACGGCACGGGCTGGACGTGGATCCTCGTCGCGATCGCCGCAGGCGCACTCCTCGGGGTGGTCGCGCTCACCCGCGCCGAGCGGGAAGGGTGGGCGTTCCTGCTCACGTCGATCGCCGTCATCGCCACGGTGGCACTGCTGTTCGGTTCGCTGTTCCCCGACGTCATGCCGTCCACCCTGGACGCCGCCTACAGCCTGACCATCGAGAACGCGTCGTCGAGTCCGTACACCCTGAAGGTGATGACGTGGGCCGCGGCCTTCCTCACCCCGGTGGTGCTGATCTACCAGGGCTGGACGTACTGGGTGTTCCGGCAACGGATCTCGACCAAGCACATCCCGCCATCGATCGGTCTCCCACTCGAGCGCAGATGAGCACAGCGGTAGGCGACGCACCCCGCCCGGCACGGGACGGTGCGTCCCGGCGCCCCGTCGATCCCCGGCTGTGGCGGTACTCGGCCGCGGCCCGCGGATATCTCGTCCTCACGGTGGGGTTGTCGATGGTCGACGTTGCGATGGTCGTCGTGTCGGCGCTCATGATCGGCCGCGTGCTCGCCGGGGTCATCGTCGACGACGCCACCGACCTCGGCCGGTGGTCCACCGAACTGGTGGTGCTCGCGGTCGCGGTGGGTGTCCGGTTTCTCGGCGCCTGGCTGCAGTCCCGCTTCGCGCACCGTTCCGCGACCCGTGTCGTGGCGGAACTGAAGGGGGAAGTCCTCGGTGTCGCCACGCGGATGCGGCCACGCGAACTCGATCCGCGCCGCGACGAGATCGCGACCGTGCTCACCCGCGGCATCGACGGACTCGTGCCGTACCTCACCGGGTACGTTCCGGCCCTGGTGCTCGCGGTCACGCTCACTCCGGCGACGTTGGCGGTCATCGCATTCCAGGATCTGACGTCCGCGGCCATCATCTTCGTCACGCTGCCGCTGATCCCGGTCTTCATGATCCTCATCGGACTGCTCACCAAGGGCAAGGCGGCCAAGACCCTCAACGCGATGACCGCGTTGTCCTCGCAACTGCTCGACCTTCTGGCCGGACTGCCCACATTGCGCGCGCTCGGCCGCGAGCAGGGCCCGGCGACGCGGGTACGTGAACTCGGCGACGCCCACCGCCGCACCACGATGTCGGCGCTGCGGGTGGCGTTCCTGTCGTCGATGGTGCTCGAACTGCTGGCCACGCTGTGCGTCGCGCTCGTCGCCGTGAGCATCGGACTCCGGCTGGTGTACGGGGGGATGGGACTCGAAGCCGGAATCATCGCACTGATTCTCGCGCCCGAGGTGTACCTCCCGCTGCGGAGGGTCGGAACCCAGTTCCACGCCGCCGAGGACGGAATGGCCGCCGCGAGCAGGGCCTTCGCCGTCATCGATTCCGATCGCCCGGACGACGTCGACGGCGCGGTCGTGGTCGACGCGATCGGGGCGCGTCTGGAATTCGACGGCCTGGATGTCCGGTCCCGGCGCGGACTGGCGCCGCACGGACTGTCCGGGGTCGTCGAACCCGGCGCGGTGACGGTACTCACCGGACCGAACGGGTCCGGGAAAACGACTGCGGTGCAGGCACTTCTCGGTATCGTCGAACCGGCGCACGGCGACGTGCGCGTGGCCGGGGCGCCCGTCGGCACCCTCGACCGGTCCGCGTGGTGGGCGCAGGTTGCGTGGCTGCCCCAGCATCCCGTTCTCGTGCCCGGCACTCTGGACGAGAACCTCCGGCTGACCGGTGACGTCGTCGACCTCGAACATTCCTGCGCCGCCACGGGTTTCGACGAAGTTCTCGCCGAACTCCCCGACGGCTGGAACACGCGGGTCGGGTCCGGTGGAACGGGACTGTCGCTCGGGCAGCGGCAGCGGCTCGCCCTGACCCGCGTGCTCGCCACCCGGCGTCCCGTGCTGGTGCTCGACGAACCGACCGCGCACCTCGACGACGCGTCGGAGCGCACCGTGCTGGAATCCCTGCGGAGCCTGGCCGCGGCCGGCCGGACGGTCGTGGTCGTCGGGCACCGTCCGACCGTGCTCGCGGCCGCCGACCGGGTGATCGAGGTGAGCGCCGATGTCGCGTGACCCGTTGCTCCGCGCGCTGCCGCTGCTCGACCTGCAGCCGGGACGGGTGCTGCGTGCCGTCACCGCGGGCGTCGCCACGCTGGGCAGTGCGCTCGCGCTGGCGGCGCTGTCGGCGTGGTTGATCACCAGGGCGTGGCAGATGCCGCCCGTCCTCGACCTGAGCGTGGCCGTGGTGGCCGTGCGCGCGCTCGGCATCTCCCGGGGCGTGTTCCGTTACCTCGAGCGGCTGGCCACCCACGACACCGCACTCCGCGGCACCACCTCCGCCCGCACCCAGCTCTATCAGCGGCTGGCCGACGGCGACCCCGCCGCCGCGGCCGGGCTGCGCCGCGGAGAACTGCTCACCCGCACCGGGGCCGACGTCGACACGCTCGGCGACGTCGTGGTCCGCGCACTCGTTCCCATCTCCGTGTCCGTCGTCCTGGCCGTGGCCGCCGTCGGCATCCTCGCGGTGATCTCGCCCGCAGCGGCACTCGTGCTCGCCGTCGCGCTCGCGGTGTCGGGGGTCGCGGCACCCTGGCTGTCGGCCCGGGCCGCCCGCACCGCCGAGACGTCCGGCGCCGACGCACGTGCCCGGTTCAGCGAGGACGCCGTCACCGCCCTCGATCACGCCGCGGAACTCCGCGTGGCGGGCCGCCTCGACCGGACCGTGTCGCAGGCCGCCGACGCCGAGCGGGCCGTGGTCGCGGCCACCGACCGCGCCGCGGCACCCGCCGCCTTCGCCGACGCCGCCACGCCGCTGGCTGTGGGAGTGAGCGTGATCGCGTCGCTGCTCATCGGCATGGACCTGTACGCGTCGGGGACCATGAGCCCGATGGCGATGGGCGTCCTCGTGCTCCTGCCGCTGTCCGCGTTCGAGGCCACGGCCGCGTTGCCCGCGGCGGCAGTCGCGCTGACCCGGGCCCGGATCGCGTCGCGCCGCATCCTCGCCGTGCTCGACGCCGCCGTCGCCGATCCGCACCCCGGTGACCGGCCCCTCGACGGACCCGTCCACGTCGCGTCGAAGGCGTTGCGCTGCGGCTGGCCCGGCGGAAACGTCACCGCGCCACTCGATCTGGACCTACCGCCGGGTGCCCGCGTCGCGATCGTCGGGGGCAGTGGGTCCGGGAAGACGACCACCCTGATGACCCTGGCCGGGCTTCTCCCGCCGGTGTCGGGGACGGTCCGGGTCGACGGCATCGATCTGCACCGCGTCCGATCCGGCGCGGTGCGCCGGAACATCGGATTCTTCGCCGAGGACGCGCACCTCTTCGACACGTCCGTGCTCGAGAATCTGCGGGTGGCGCGGGGCGACATCGACGAGGCTGAGGCTCTCGCCGTCCTGAAGTCCGTCGGGCTCGGGGGATGGGTGTCCGGGCTGCCGGAAGGCGTGCGCACGACCCTCGCCGCAGGTGCCCGGGCGGTGTCCGGCGGGCAGCGGCGCCGACTGCTCCTCGCCCGCGCCCTGCTGTCGCCCGCGCGGCTGCTGTTACTCGACGAACCGACCGAACATCTCGACGCCGACGCGGGCGCCGACCTGCTCAGGCGACTGCTCGCGCGCGACGGCGGACTGGTGTCTGCGCAGCGCACCGTCGTGGTGGTCACCCACCAGCTTCCGCAGGATACCAGCGCTGACCTGGTGATACCCGTCGAGAAAGCTGAGAGCGAAAATGCGTTGCCGACTCCGTGAGTGCGGCGTACGTTCTTGAGTACACGAGGAAGGAGGTGGTCTGAAATTGAATGACAGACGGACACGTGAGGTGGCTGCCAGCTAGCCGCTACCGCTGACGGAATTCACTGACCGCGCGAGCGGCGAGCGAATCCCAGGCAGCTACCCGGCCCCCGAGCCCCCGGTCTGGTCCAGATCGGGCCCGGTGCATCAGCACCGGAAGGCTCGGGGGCCGTTGTGCGCTTCGCGCCCGTGAGTACTTGTTAACCGCCCGACGTTAATAAGTACTCACGGCACCGGGGGCACGGGTTCGACCCGCTCCAGCCGCCCCGCTCGAGGACCGCCCGAACCTCGGCCGCGACGTCGCACGAACGTCGCGTCACCTCCTCCCAGCCGTAGACCAGCGTCGCCTTGCCTGCGAGTTCCGCTGCGTTGCCGCGACGCCGGTCACGCAGCGCCACCGACCGCGACGAGTGATAGCGCAAACCGTCCAGTCGCACGATGAGAGGAACACCGCTGTCCGAGTAGTCCACGTCCTCGTACAGCGTCTGCCCGTCGACGAGAACCGGCGACTGTCGCCGGGCGGTCGGGAGGCCGTGAGCAGTCTCGACGTCGACGGCGTACCGATGCTCGAGGATCGACTGCACCCCGCCGACGACGAACGACAGCGCGTCGGTAAGGGCCTTCCGATATCTCCGCGGCGGACGCTGCTCGATCCGACGAAGCAACTCGTGGACCGACACGCTGCTGCCGGTGACCGCCGCGACGACGACACGCGCAGCTTCCGGCGCCGACGGTTCCTCGACGGCCAGATTGACGACGGTGTCGGCCAGGGACGTTCGCGGCAGCAGCGTCGGGACGAGGATGTGGGCGTGCGCCCGGGACCGGTGCACCACGACCCCCGGGTGCAGGAGATCGCCCTCACGGGGGACCGGACGGTCGGAACGCCGTCCGGCCTTGCGATATGTCGGTCCCTGAGGCTCGGCCGACAATCCGTACGGCACGGTGACGTGGATCGGTCCGGCAGGGTCGACGGGCACCAGCGCCCATTCCTCGGCCGCGGTCCGGTGGCTGAGTATCGCCCGGGGACCGCCGAACAGCAACGCCGCCCACAACGTCATAGGCCGGTCGAGAGGACCGTTGGTGACGGCGTAGACGCCGTGCAGCACCGTCGACCATTGGCCGGACTCCACCATGTGCTGAATCTGCCGGGTCGAGATGCCCAGCCCGCGCAGTTGCCGGGCCGTGACGAGGCCGTGCTGATAGTCGAGGACGCGTTGGAACTCGGGTTCGAAGTCGATCGTCGCTGTGGTCATGGACGCGACGGTGCGCGTGCGAGCCGACAGGAATGGCCCGAAAAACGCCGATTTCAACTGGCCTGTGGATGAACCGCAGGTTGTGGATAACCTGAGCTGTGAGTACTTCTTAACCGCGGGCGGTTAATAAGTACTCACGGGCGTCAGCCGACGTAGCGGGACAGACGCGCCGAGAGATGGGGGCGCAGTTCACCGTCGGCGATGATGCGTTCCTCGACGTAGGCGAGATCGCCGCCCTCGACGATGCCGTACAGGCGCTTGGCGCCGCCGACAAGGACACCGGAGGTGCTGCGGATCACGACGTCGGTCGCGAGTTCCCACGACGACTGCGTGAGGGCCCGGCCGTAGAACAGTTCGACGATGCCGGAGCTGTGGGTGAGGAGGAGTTCGACGACTTCCTCGTTGGTGCTACCGGGAATGCCGTCTCCGCTGATCCGCCAGAATCCGGTCTCGTGGAGGTCGGGGCGCACGTATTCACCGTTGGCGTCGAGGACCCAGCTCTGGGATTCCCACTTGAGGTAGTTGCCACCGTTGTGAGAGACGATGATCTGCTGCCCGAACGGGTAGTCGCCGGTGTCGGGGTCGTGACCTTCCCCTTCGCCGCGCCACACACCCACCAGGGGCAGTACTGCGAGGAGTTCGTTGTTCAGATCCGGGCCGAGGCGCAGATTTGCGGTGTCCTCGGGCAGCGGAAGGTCCGGAAGCTGCGGGATGTTCCGCGACGCCGTCGTCTTGGACCGCTCGATGGCGTCCGCGACGGCTGCGTCACCGCTACCACGACGCACCCCGGCGGGCGCGTTCGTAGGCGGGTGCTCGGAAGGCGGATCTGCGCCTGCGTCCGGGTTCTGACTCACGACTCGTCGGTGACCAGACGGTAGATCGTGTAGAGCGAGAACCACGTGATCAACACGGCGGCAAGGACAAGAAGTACCTCGAAGAAGATAACCACGGGGACATCCTAAACCGAACCCGTCGAACGGTCGAAACGGGAGGCGACTTACCGTGACTGCCGCTACGGTTTCTCGAAGGCGACCATCCGGTCGGTTCCGAAGATCCTCATGCGGTCGTCCCGTCTCCCGCCCCTCCCGGAGGTCCCATGCTTCGATCGAGTAAGGCCGTCACCGGTCCGGTGCGTGCCGCGATCACGGCGACTGCGCTGCTGCTCACCGTCTCCGCTGCCTTGTGTGCTCCGGGTCTGGCCGTCGCCGCCCCGGACACCGGCAGTGCCGGCTCGGGCAGTGCCGGCTCGGGAAGCGCCGGTTCGGGCAGTGCCGGCTCGGGGGGCGCCGACACGGACCGCGTCGACCCGAACAATTACGCCGCGGACTGCCCCGACGTGATGATCGTCGCCGTCTCCGGCGCGACCGACTCGTCGGAGGACCGCAACCCTCTGGCAGACGAGAATCGTCAGCTCTGGTCGAACTGGGTCGGCAACGTGACCGTGCCGACCGGCGAGGCCAACAAGGACGACCCGGGGAGGGTCGGGTGGATGTACGTCCCGTACCCGTCCACGTACGGACTCGGCCTGTTGCAACCTGTTCCGACATACCAGGATTCGATGGCGGCCGGTGTCGCGTCGACGAACAGGATCCTCGACGAGAACAAGGCGAAGTGCGGCGACGACACCAAGTACGTCCTCCTCGGGTACAGCGTCGGCGGCGAGGTGGTCGAGCGGGTGGCGCGCGAACTCGGCCACCGCGACAGCAATGCTCTGGTTACCGCCGACGACATCGCCGGCGTCGCGTTGATCGGCGACCCGTACCGCCCCGCGGGGACGCCGTCGATGGGCGAGCCGGGACCGCCCGGGGGAGGTTTCATGTCGTCCGAGCCTGCCGACTACGGCGCTCTCGACGGCAAGATCACCTACGCGTGCCGACCGTACGACATCGCGTGCGACGCGCCGCAGGAGATCGCGGTCCTCGAACTGGCGCTGGGGGTGCTCGGCCAATTGCACTTCACCCTGCTGAATCCGGGCCAGACCGTCTCCGACTTCGCGAACGCGGTGACGAGCATGGCGGCGCGGACGATCGTCCACATCGTCACTCACGACGACTGGTTCGCGTCGGACGAATCGTTCCTCGACGTCCTCCGCAAGGTAGCCGACCAGACGTACGATCCGGACGGGCCGGACCGCGACATGCACGTGTCCCAGGAGCAGATGGTCGCGGCGCTGAACTGGGCGATGGGCCCCGGTTCGGACGTGGTGAAGGCGAAGCTGGCGGCGGAGGGTCCCGGGTTCCTGGAGGACAACCGGGACATCTTCGATCTCGTGACGAAGCCGTACATCTTCCTCGGCTTCATCCAGCACCTCTTGTACTGGAACAACAACCCGAACGACCCGTGGTACTGGGAGAGCGAGCGGGTGGTCGACTGGATCACCGCGCTGGCGCGGCAGCAGTAGGTGGCTTCGCCGCTCGTGCGCCTTTCTGGTCGTAGGAGCAGCCAGAAAGGCGCACAGGCGGCGGAGCCGCCTACGCGGAAAGGCCCCGCTCCGAACGCTCGGAGCGGGGCCTTTCCGTTGGTGCTGTGTCCTTATTCGCCGACGGTGACGTCGACGTTGTGCACGCCGGCGCTGGTCGGGCTCACCGTGGCGGTGCCGTTGCCGGAGCTGGACAGTGCGCGCACGGTCCAGTCGCCGGGGGCGGCGAAGAAGCGGAAGTCACCGGTGCCGGAGGCGACGACCTCGGCGGTGAACTCTCCGCCGCCGTCGAGGAGGCGCACGAACGCTCCACCGATCGGCTGGCCGTCAGCGGCGAGAACGCGGCCGGTGATGACCGTTTCCTTCTCGACGTCGACGCCCGCGGGCAGGGTCTGGGTCTGTACAGGTGCTCCACACATGGCTCAGTGAACCTCCAACTCGATGGGTGCGCCGACGAGTGAGCCGTATTCGACCCAGCTGCCGTCGTAATTCTTGACGTCGGACTTGCCGAGGATCTCCTTGAGCACGAACCAGGTGTGGCTGGAGCGCTCGCCGATCCGGCAGTACGCGATGGTGGGCTTCGACTCGTCGTAGCCCTTCTCCGAGTACAGCTTCTCCAGGTCGTCGTCCGACTTGAACGTGCCGTCCTCGTTGGCGGTGGTGCTCCACGGGATGTTGATGGCCGTGGGGACGTGTCCACGCTGCTGCGCCTGCTCCTGCGGCAGGTGCGCGGGGGCGAGGATCTTGCCGGAGAACTCGTCGGGCGAACGCACGTCGACGAGGTTCTTGTTGCCGATGGCGTCGATGACCTCGTCGCGGAACGCGCGGATCGTCAGGTCGGGTGCGTCGGCCTTGTACTGGGTGGCCGCGCGGTTGACGGTCTCCTTGGAGAGGGGGCGCCCGTCGAGTTCCCACTTCTTGCGGCCGCCGTCGATCAGCTTGACGTCCTGGTGGCCGTACAGCTTGAAGTACCAGTACGCGTACGCCGCGAACCAGTTGTTGTTGCCGCCGTAGAGAACGATGGTGTCGTCGTTGGCGACGCCCTTGGCGGACAGGAGATCGGAGAACTGCTGCTGGTTCAGGAAGTCCCGACGGACGCCGTCCTGCAGGTCCTTCCGCCAGTCGAGGCGGATGGCGCCTTCGATGTGGCCGCCGTCGTATGCGCTGGTGTCCTCATCCACCTCGACGAAAACGGTCTTGGGGGCGTTGAGGTTCTGCTCAGCCCAGTCGGCGGAGACTAGGACATCGGAGCGAGCCATGGTGTTCCTTTCGATGTGTTCTTACTTCTGTCGGGTGGATCGTGCGGTGGTGGAAGCGTTCAGGCGGGGCGGAGCCGCGCCACGAGCGGATAGATCTGGCAGCCGAGGCAGAAGCCGAACGCGGCGTTGAGGAACGCCGCGAACAGGGCGAATGCGGTGGCCACGGCACCGACCAGGCCGGAGCCGGTGAGGAAGCCGACGGTTCCGATGGCGGCGAAGACGAAGCCGACGAGCTGCGCGAAGCGGAGCGGCGCGGTGGGTTCGCGTTCGCTCGCCGGGGCGAGTCGGGGCGCCACGAGGGTGCCGAAGATCTGGCCGTACGGGCTGC
The DNA here is from genome assembly GCF_042674125.1 of Rhodococcus sp. NPDC056960. Taxonomy (NCBI): domain Bacteria; kingdom Bacillati; phylum Actinomycetota; class Actinomycetes; order Mycobacteriales; family Nocardiaceae; genus Rhodococcus; species Rhodococcus sp. NPDC056960. The sequence goes on from NZ_JBHURF010000003.1 coordinate 48,331, forward strand.
GCCGCGGCCCGGTGGCGGCACCCGCCGCGAAGACGACCGCCTGCAGCGCCAGCAGAATTCCTGCTGCGACCAGCGAGAACGTCGACACGACGAGCACGGCGACGAGGATTGCGGTGGTGACCCAGGCAGCGAACCGGGGGCCACGAACGTCGACCTGTGCGGGCTCGAGTGTGGTGGACATGTGAAGTGCTCCTGCGGTGAGTCCTGAATGCTTGCCTGGCGCCGAAGGACGACGAATGACGTCGTCATCGGGGTTCGATCACGGGCGCGGAATGCGCGGTGTCAGCAGAAAGCGACAGCCCTGGTGATCAGCAACAGGTACAGCAACAAGCCCCGAGGCGGCACAGGTCTACCGTGCGGCGTCGGGTGAGCATGAGCTCGTGGCTGGATTGCACGACGACGAGTTTACCCGGTTCTTCAGGAATTTGAACCCGGGGGCCGGGTGAGGGGTCCGAGCGCGGCCCGCAGGTCGGCCGCTGAGGGCACCCCGGACACCCGGAAACGTTGCTGCAGGTCGGCGTCCAGAATGAACGTGGTCGGCAACGACAGAACGCCGAGTTCCTTGGCGAGAGTGGGATACTCGTCGATGTCGACTTCCACCTCCACGGGCGGTTCCGGTTCGCCGTCGAGGTCCGCGACGACCTGTCCCACCACTCTGCGCACCGCCGCGCACGGTCCGCACCAGTCGGCGGAAAAGTGGAGAACGGTGGCTGTCCGGGGGTGCTCCGCCGATCCCATCCCGACGCCCGCGTCCTCGAGGAGGCGGCGTCGGTCGTCCGTCACGACCGCGGTCGTCTCGCCGCTGCCTCGGACCTTCCCCTGGCGCCGCTGCCACACGAGGCCGAACGCGGCAGCGGCGACGAGTGCGATCACCAATAATGTGATTCCGGTCATCGGCTCTGCAGTTCGTCGAGGTCGATCGTGACGTTGTCGCCGACGCCCTCGATGACGATCTGCGAACCCTCCGCATAGACCTCGGTCGGCTGGACTCCGAACGGCAGTTCCCGGGGGTCGATGGTCCGGGTGAAGAGGCCGAGGATCGCGGGGGCGAGGGGTTCGGGGATGGTGAAGTCGGCGTGGCCCTCGGGCCCGAAGTAGAAGTCGCTGGCGACGATCTTCACCTGTCCGCCGTCGAGGACGAGGTCGGCCTGCACGCTGACGGTCGTGTCGATGGGCCCGACGGGGACCGTGCCGGTGAGGACGACGCCGCCCGCGGTCGGCATCCCGGAGCCGCCGGATCCGCCGGTGCCGTCGGACTTGCTGGCCGGCGGAGCCGATACCTGCAGGTCGGGGATGTCGAGGAACCGTCCGAGGTCGGTGGCGTCGATGAGCATGCGGCCGGAGAGGTGGTCGACCGGGAGGGTTTGGACGGAGCCGTCGACGAGGTCGGACAGCGGTGCGGTGACGCCCTGGAGGCTGGACTCGATCGTCACCTCGCCGACCACGTCACTCTGCACTCCCTGTGCGCGGATCGCGATGTCTTCGTACTTCCCGTTCCACGCCTGGTTGAGGAAGGGAAAGCCGTGCACCGTGACTTCGGGATCAGCGGTGAGCGACGCGCCTGCCCGCAGCTCCCTCGACACCCGATACTCCGCGTAGGCCGCCGAACCGAAGTCGACGACGAGTCCGAGGGCCACGAGGAACACGATTCCGATGATGAGTTTCCGCACGGCCCCATTGTGACGGACACCGTCGCGGGGAGTGTCGGTGCAACCTCCCCGCCGGTCGCCGGGGGTTCGGTGCGACGAACGCCGTCGGCGGCGCGCTACTCTGTCACCGACAAAAGTGTCGATACCTTCAGTGTCGATCTACCTGGACCGGCGGATGAACGATCCGTCGGCCGGCCGGGTACGACGGCGACGAGATGGGAGGCTGTGTGGAGCTACTGCTTCTTACCTCCGACCCGAACCCCGAGGCAGTGCTGCCTGCCCTCGCCCTGCTGGCGCATGCGGTGCGGCCTGCCCCGACGGAGGTGTCCTCTCTCCTGGAAGCGAGCTCCGCCGACATCGCGCTGGTGGACGCGCGTACCGATCTCGCGGCGGCGCGCGGACTCTGCCGGTTGCTGGGCAGCACGGGTTCCGCGGTTCCCGTGGTGGCGGTGCTCACCGAGGGCGGCCTGGTGGCCGTCAATTCCGACTGGGGTCTCGACGACATCCTGCTCCCGGGCACCGGGCCGGCTGAGGTGGACGCCCGCCTCCGACTGCTGGTCGGGCGCGCAGGCGGCGTCGCGAGCCCGGAGGCGTCGGGCAAGATCACACTGGGCGAGCTGGTCATCGACGAGGGCACGTACACGGCTCGCCTGCGCGGACGCCCCCTCGACCTCACCTACAAGGAGTTCGAACTCCTCAAGTACCTGGCGCAGCACGCGGGTCGCGTCTTCACTCGCGCGCAGTTACTGCAGGAGGTGTGGGGATACGACTTCTTCGGGGGCACCCGCACGGTGGACGTCCACGTGCGTCGTCTGCGGGCGAAGCTGGGCAGCGAGTACGAATCCTTGATCGGTACAGTCCGCAATGTCGGCTACAAGGCCGTCCGTCCCACCCGCAGCAAGTCGGGGGCGCCGGTTCCACCGGTCGACGATCTCGACGCAGACGACGCGGACTTCGAATCCGCCGAGGGGCAGGCATTCCAGTGAGCGTTCCGGTGCAGTCCTGGATCGATCGACTCGACGGCAGACAGGCCGCGCATGTGGCCGCCCTGCTCGAGCGCGCGACGGCGGCCGACGGAACCGCGCCCGTGTCGGAGCAGGGCGTGCATGCCGTGTCCGGTGCCGGTGCCGGTGGCGACGTGCGGCACCTCGTGGAGACCGACGGCGATCGGATCGTCGGATACGCGCAGTTGCAGCCCGGCCACGGTGATCACCCCGCGATGGCCGAACTCGCGGTCGACCCCGAGTCGCGTGGCCGGGGAATCGGTGGCCGGCTGGTCACCGAGGCCCTGTCCGAGGGTGGTCCGGACGCGCGAGTGTGGGCACACGGCAACCTGCCCGCGGCGCAGGCGGTGGCGCAGCGGCTCGGTCTGAGCGGTGCGCGCGAACTGCTGCAGCTCCGGCGCCCGCTCGCAGGCACGGAGCTTCCCGAACTTGTCGTGCCGGAAGATATTTCGATCCGCGGGTATCGCGGCGTCGAGGACGATCCCGAGGTGCTGCGGGTCAACGCGGCGGCCTTCGCCTGGCACCCCGAGCAGGGATCGTGGACCGAACGGGACATCGCCGAACGTCGCGCGGAGGCCTGGTTCGACCCGGCCGGGCTGTTCATGGGATTCGCCGCGTCGGACGAGACGCGGCTGCTCGGATTCCACTGGACCAAGGTGCACCCCACTCAGGGCGACGAGCCCGCCATCGGTGAGGTCTACGTGGTGGCGATCGGCCCGGACGCCCAGGGGCGTGGCCTCGGCAGGCTGCTGACCCTCGCCGGACTGCACTATCTGCGCGACCGCGGGCTCGGCTCGGTGCTGCTCTACGTCGAGGGCGACAACACGTCGGCGTTGCACACCTACGACCGGCTCGGGTTCGAGCGGTTCCACACCGACGTCGCGTACGCGCGCGCCTGAGGTTCTCCTCTACTTCGGCATCGGCCGTTCGTCTCGGAAATATGGACAGTTGCTCAGTCTGTTCACTTTCCGTTCACCAATCGTGGTCCAACTGGACATTAGCTACCCCTAGGTTTCTCCGTGGGCAGCGCCGTGTTGCCCGGTGCAGGATTCTCGAGATCCGCGCCTCATGTCGCCGCCCGATCGCGGGCGAGACGGTATTTCCGGAGGACTAGGTGAATCTCAAGCGCAGTGGCGCCCTGCTCGGTGTGGCCCTGGGTGCCATGACCTTGGCCGCGTGTGGCAGCGACAACAACGCGGCGTCGAGCGGCGTCGACGCGTCCGCGTCGACCGCGACGTGCGAGGGCAAGGCCAACCTCTCCTCGGCCGGTTCCTCGGCCCAGAAGAACGCCATGGACCAGTTCGTCTCCACCTACATCTCCGTGTGCCAGGAAAAGGACAAGACGGTCAACCTGGCGTACAACCCCAGCGGTTCAGGCGACGGACGTACCCAGTTCATCGCCGGCCAGATCGACTTCGCCGGTTCCGACTCGGCGATCAAGGCCGAGCAGGCGGAGCAGGCCAAGGCCCGCTGCGTCGGCGGCGAGGCGTGGAACCTTCCCCTCGTCTTCGGACCCGTCGCTGTCGCCTACAACCTCGACGGCGTCGACGACCTGGTGCTGAACGGCGAAGTGACCGCCAAGATCTTCAACGGCACCATCAAGAAGTGGAACGACCCGGCAATCGCCGCCCTCAACCCGGGCGTCACCCTGCCGGACCAGGACATCACCGCGATCATCCGCTCCGATTCCTCGGGTACCACCGACAACTTCCAGCAGTACCTCACGACCGCCTCCAACGGCGCCTGGACCACCGGGGCGGGCTCCGACTTCACCGGCGGCATCGGTGAAGGCGCCAAGGGTTCGGCCGGTGTCGCGCAGGCAGTGGCCTCCGCCCCCGGCTCGATCACCTACGTGGAGAAGTCCTACGCCGACCAGAACAAGCTGTCGGCCGCGCAGATCGACACCGGTGCGGGTCCGGTCGCGCTGAGCGACGAGTCGGCGGCGAAGGCCATCGAGGGTGCGCAGTTCAAGGGTGCGGGCACCGGCGACCTGACGCTCGACCTCGCCTCGATCTACGGCACCAAGGAAGCGGGCGCATACCCGCTGGTGCTCGCCACCTACGAGATCGTGTGCTCGAAGGGCTATGACGCCGACACCTCCGCCGCGGTCAAGTCGTTCCTGACCAGTGCCGCCAACGAGGGCCAGGCCAACCTGGCCGAGCAGGGCTACGTGCCGCTGCCCGACTCCATGAAGGAGAAGCTGAACGCGTCGGTCGCCGCAATCGGCTGATTCGCACGGTAAGTCGTTCGGACCCGCCCATGACTCGATATTCTGACGATGAAGGATTGCGAGCGCAGATGAGTGAAGCGCACACCGAATCAGCACCTCGCGCCTCCGGCTCCGCTTCCAGCGGGGCCGGGGTGGGCGGTTCGAACGGCACCCCGGAGGCCGAGTTGAGTACCACCAAGGCCGACACCCCGACCCCGACGGAAACCCCCCGCGGCAAGACCGTCGCCAGGCCCGGAGACCGGATCTTCAAGACCCTCGCCACCACGTCGGCGATCTTCATCTCCATCCTCATCGCCGCGATCGGTATCTTCCTGATCTGGCGTGCGGTTCCCGCGCTGAGCCGGAACCAGGTCAACTTCCTCACCAGCCGCGAATGGGTCACGCAGAACATCAACGCGATGGCGTTCGGTGTCCTCGACCTCTTCCAGGTCACCGTTCTGGTGTCGCTGTTCGCGCTGGTGCTCGCGATGCCGGTCGCCCTGGGCATCGCGATCTTCCTCACCGAATACTCGCCGGGCTGGCTCAAGCGTCCGCTGGCGTACGTCATCGACCTGCTCGCGGCCGTGCCGTCGATCGTCTACGGCCTCTGGGGTCTGCTGGTGTTCGCGCCGGCGATCAAGCCACTCGCCGTGTGGCTCAACGAAAATCTCGGCTGGTTTCCGCTGTTCGCGTCGGGCAGCGGGTCGATCACCGGCGGCGGCACGATCTTCACCGCCGGCATCGTGCTCGGTGTGATGATCCTGCCCGTGATCACCGCCGTCACCCGCGAGGTGTTCGTGCAGACGCCCACGTCCCAGATCGAGGCGGCCCTCGCGCTGGGCGCGACGCGCTGGGAAGTCGTGCGAACCACGATCATTCCGTTCGGAAAGTCCGGCTACATCAGCGGATCGATGCTCGGCCTCGGTCGCGCCCTCGGTGAGACCATGGCGCTGTACCTGATTCTGCGCACCACGTCGCAGCCCTTCGGGTGGTCGCTGTTCGACGGCGGCGCCACCATCGCGTCCAAGATCGCCCTCGGCTACGCGGAGTTCAACAACAACATTCAGGCCGGCGCCTACATCGCCGCGGGCCTGGTGCTCTTCGTGCTCACCTTCGTCGTGAACGCCGCCGCCCGCGCCGTGATCGCAGGAAAGAAGGACTGACCCATGACCGCGACCCTCGACAAGCCGGTCAAGGCCCCCACCTTCCAGGGGGTCGGTGCTCGCCGGCGTCTCACCGACCTCGCCGCCACCGTGCTCGTGACGCTTGCGGTGCTGGTGGCGCTGATCCCCCTCGTGTGGGTCCTGATCACCGCCGTCGTCAAGGGAATCCCCGCCCTGACGTCGGCCAGCTGGTTCACCCACTCGCTCAGCGGACTGACGGCGTCGGCGGAGGGCGGCGGCATCTATCACGCGCTGATCGGCACGATCCTGCAGGGCCTCGTCTGCGCCGTGCTGTCCATCCCGCTCGGACTGTTCGTCGCGATCTACCTCGTCGAGTACGCCGACCGGAAGTCGCGGCTGGCACGGCTGACCACATTCATGGTCGACATCCTCAGCGGTGTCCCGTCGATTGTGGCCGCCCTGTTCATCTACGCCCTGTGGATCGCGACGTTCGGTTTCCCGAAGTCCGGATTCGCGGTCGCGCTCGCCCTCGTCCTGCTGATGGTGCCCGTCGTCGTCCGCAGCACGGAGGAGATGCTCCGCATCGTTCCGCAGGATCTGCGCGAGGCGTCGTACGCGCTGGGCGTTCCGAAGTGGAAGACGATCGCCAAGATCGTGCTGCCCACCGCGCTTCCGGGCATCATCACCGGCGTCATGCTGGCGCTGGCCCGAGTGATGGGCGAGACGGCACCGCTGCTGATTCTGGTGGGTTACGCACCCTTCATCAACTTCAACCTGTTCGGTGGCGAGATGGGCACGCTGCCCGGCGTCATGGTCGCCGAGATGAACAACCCGACCGATGCCGGCACCAACCGGATCTGGGGTGCGGCGCTGACGCTGATCCTGCTCATCGCCGTCCTCAACATCGCGGCCAAGGTCGTCGGCCACTTCTCACAGGTCCGCAGCAAGTGATCCATCCACTCGATTTCGAACACCAATCAGTAGGGAGCCGGTAATGGCCAAGCGTCTGGATCTCAAGGACGTCAACATCTACTACGGCAAATTCCACGCCGTCGCCGATGTCGGGCTGTCCGTCCCCCCGCGGAACGTGACCGCCTTCATCGGTCCGTCCGGTTGCGGCAAGTCGACCGTGCTGCGCTCGCTGAACCGCATGCACGAGGTGACTCCCGGTGCGCGCGTAGAGGGTTCGATCCTGCTCGACGGTGAGGACATCTACGGCTCCGGCATCGACCCGGTCGGCGTCCGCAAGACGATCGGCATGGTGTTCCAGCGGCCCAACCCGTTCCCGACGATGTCGATCAAGGACAACGTGGTGGCCGGACTCAAGCTGCAGGGCGAGCGCAGCAAGAAGCGTCTCGACGAGGTGGCGGAGCGGTCGCTGCGCGGCGCCAACCTGTGGAACGAGGTCAAGGACCGTCTGGACAAGCCGGGCGGCGGACTGTCCGGCGGTCAGCAGCAGCGTCTGTGCATCGCCCGGGCCATCGCCGTCTCGCCCGACGTCCTGCTGATGGACGAGCCCTGCTCGGCGCTGGACCCCATCTCGACCCTCGCGATCGAGGATCTCATCACGGAGTTGAAGAAGGACTTCACCATCGTGATCGTCACCCACAACATGCAGCAGGCGGCGCGTGTGAGTGACCAGACCGCGTTCTTCAACCTCGAGGCCACCGGTAAGCCGGGACGCCTCGTCGAGATCGACGACACCGAGAAGATCTTCTCCAACCCGACGCAGAAGGCCACCGAGGACTACATCTCGGGCCGCTTCGGATAGATCGACCCCACACGAAAACGCCCCGACCGGCGAACCGGTCGGGGCGTTTTTCGTGTCTGAGCGTGAGGACGGTGGAACGAACGAGACGCCCGTACGGTCAGACCGTACGAGCGTCTCGTTCGCGCGAAAAGGGTTGGGGGAGGCTACTGCTCCGGGTACGAGGTGAGATTGTCGGCGTCGGCCGCGGCGATCTCGTTCTCGTCGGGCAGCTTGCCGGTGACGAGGAAGATCACGCGACGGCCCACCTCGACGGCGTGGTCGGCGAACCGCTCGTAGAAGCGGCCGAGGAGGGTGACGTCGACGGCGGCGGCCACGCCGTGCTTCCACTCGCGGTCCATCAGGACGGTGAACAGGTGACGATGGAGGTCGTCCATCGCCTCGTCCTCCTCGCGGAGGCGGGCGGCCCGCTCGGGGTCACGGCTCTCCAGAACCTCGCGGGCTGCGGCGCCGATGGACACGGCGATGCGTCCCATCTCGGCGAAGTACCCGTTGACCTCTTCGGGGAGCACGTGGTTGGGATGTCGGCGGCGTGCGATCTTTGCGACGTGGAGAGCCAGCGCCCCCATGCGGTCGATGTCGGCGACGATCTGGATGCCGCTGACGACGGAGCGGAGGTCGCCGGCGACCGGTGCCTGTAGGGCGAGGAGGGCGAAGGCCCGCTCCTCGCAGATGGTGCTGAGCTCGGTGATCTTGTCGTGCTCGCCGATCACCTGCTCGGCGAGGGAGAGGTCGGCCTGGAGCAGCGACTGGGTGGCGCGCTCCATGGCGACCCCCGCAAGCCCCGCCATCTCGCCGAGCAGGTCGGCAAGCTCGGTCATCTGTTCGTTGTAAGCCACGCGCATGAGGTCACAGCCTACGGTGCACGGGAAACCAAGTCACGATCACACGGTGAACGCGGGGTGAACGCGATGCTGATCGGACGCTCAGTCGCAGGAAGCGTCGCCGGCATTGACCACGGCCAGGTCGGCGGGTATTTCCACGTTCTCCGGCTCGCCGACCCGAACGTTCGACATGTCGAGCGGAGTGTCGATCGGGCTCGGCGTCTGCACGGTGCCGGAGAAGCTCGAACCGAGGGCGACCTCCACGACCGTCCCGAGTCCGGTGGTCGACTCGAGCGCCGCGCCCGGGAACGACGACGCGAGGGTGGCGGCCTCGGCCTCGTGGCCGGGGGAGAACCGGATGACGGTCTCGCTACTGGTGCCCGTGTAGTTGCCCACGTTGTAGATCTGGAAGCCTTCGGCGGCCAACGAGTCGGCGGCGGTCGCGGCCAGGCCCGACTCACCCGAGGCGTTCGACACCTGGACGGTGACACTGGACGGGTCGACGGCCTGGACGGACGGTGGCGTGGGCGCGGCCTGGGGTTCGGGGGCCGACGAGGGCAGCGGCTCCGCACGCTTCTCGCCGGGTAGCGCGTCGTCGTCGATGATGGCGCGGAAGATGGCCTTGATGTCGTCGGTGCGGGGGATTTCGTTGCCCCACTCGGTGGTGCCTGCGGTGGGCACGGTGAGGAACGTGACCGCGCCCGCGTCGACGTTCTGCAGGGAACGGCCCAGCGTGACCAGCGACTTCGTGTCGATGTTCTCCACGAACGTGTCGCGGGTGAAGGCGTTGATGAAGCCGTTCAGCTTGCCGGGATTGAGCAGCACCTGACTGGACAGGGCGCCCCGCAGCAGGGCGGAGAGGAATCGCTGCTGACGGTTGATGCGCCCGTAGTCGCCGTTGCCCTCCGCCTCGACGTGTCTGGCGCGGACGAAGTTCAGCGCGGTCTTCCCGTCGAGCATCTGGGTGCCCGGCCGGGGCAGCACGGTGCCGAGCACGTCGTCCTCGAGCGGCTGGGTGGTACAGACCTTCACCCCGCCGATCTCGTTGACCATCGACTCGAAACCGGCGAAGTCCATGCCGACGAAGTGGCCGATCTTCAGGCCCGACATCTTCTGGATCACCTTCACCAGGCATTTCGGTCCGCCGAGCGCGTAGGTGGCGTTCAGTTTGTCGCCGTCGGCGGCGGGATATGTCTCATCGGTGTAGCTGCCGCTGTCGTTGTCCCAGCCCTGGCAGACCGGCCGCTCGACGTCGAGGTCGCGGGGGAACGACACCGCGACCACCCGGCTCCGGTCGGCGGGGATGTTGACGAGCATCACGGTGTCGGCGCGGGACCCCTCGGCGTCGTCGATGGTGCCTGCGCCCACCTCGCCGCTCGCTCCGGCGCGGGTGTCGGTGCCGACGATCAGATAGGTTTCGTCACCGGTCTGCCCGACGGCGTCGACGATGTCGGTCGACTCCGTGTCGAGGGCCGCGATCTGGTCGAACTTGCCTTCGGTGGAGCGGAGATATCCCCAGACGATGCCGGTGCCGGCCAGCGCGATGACCGCCACGAGGGCGACGACGGCACGTCCGGCCGCGCGGAGGCGCTTCCGTTTTCGGGTCTTGCTCAGGGCCAGGCGGGTGACCGCCGGGTTGCCGACCACCTGCGGTGCGGCGGTGGTCTCGGCGGAATCCGCCACCCACTCGGGCTCGGGAGCGCTCGGCGGCGGTTCCGGCGGGGGAGGTGTAGCGGTGGTCTTGCGCGGAGGAACCCCGGGAGGCGGCGGCTGCCGCTCGTCGATCGGGGGAATGGTCTCCGTCTTGTCCGGATCGTCGGGCCTGTTCGGCTCGTCCCCGGAGACCTTCTTCACGAGGTCTGCCACGGAGAGAGTTTCGGTGGGACCGCCCGCGGCGCGGCGACCGATCCGGCCGCTGTCGTGGCGGGACGATTCGGTGCGTTCTACCTGTGCGCGGCGCTCGGGCGCCGGCTGCTCGGAAGGCCGGCGATCGACCGAGGGCTCCCGCTCGGGAGGGGACTGGTGCCGTGGGAGCCGCCGCGGCCGTTCGGACTGGGCCTCTCGGTAGCTCCGATCGGCGAGGGGGCGCTCCCAGGGAGCCCGGGATTCGGGAGTCGGTGAGTCCGCACTGTGATCATCACCCACCGATGCAACCTGACCTCTCCGCCGACTCGGACCTCCGTCGGCCCCGACGGATTCCAGCCATAGTACTTATCGAACGCCGGGGCTCCGCACATGTAGCGAGGTGACGCGCGTTCGTGCCGCTAACCACCGGAATGCATGAGGTCGGCGCCGGCGGGCACGAGGCAGTCCTCGGGGTCGTCGAGCCAGCCCTCGGGGAGCGCGACCGTTCCGGGTGATCCCTGCCGTCCGCGCGGTCCCTCGGCGTCCTTCGGGAACGGAATGGTGGGATCGAGCTGGACGAGGAGATCGTCGAGTTCGGTGAGGGTGCTCACGAGGGCCATCGCGACCCGCAGTTCCGACCCGGCGGGGAAGCCCCGCAGGTACCAGGAGACGTGTTTGCGCAGTTCACGCAGGCCCTTGTCCTCGCCGTGGTGATCGGCGAGGAGTTCCGCGTGGCGGCGAATGATGGTGGCCACCTCGCCGAGGGTGGGCGGAGTGGGCTGCGGGTTCCCGTTCAGCGCCGCGCTCAGCTCGGCGAACAGCCACGGCCTGCCCAGGCATCCACGGCCGACGACGACGCCGTCGCACCCGGTCTGCTGCATCATGCGGGCTGCGTCCTCGGCGGCGAAGATGTCGCCGTTTCCGAGGACGGGCACGTCCGTCACGTGTTCCTTGAGGCGGGCGATCTCGTTCCAGTCGGCGGTGCCGGAGTATCGCTGTGAGGCGGTGCGCGCGTGCAGTGCGACCGCTGCGGCGCCCTCGCCGGCGGCGATCCTGCCGGCGTCGAGATGCGTGTGGTGTTCGGCGTCGATGCCGACCCGGAACTTGACGGTCACCGGGACGTCGGTGCCCTCGGTCGCCTTCACCGCCGCCGCGACGATCCGGCCGAACAGGGTGCGCTTGTACGGCAGGGCTGCACCGCCGCCCTTGCGGGTGACCTTGGGAACCGGGCAGCCGAAGTTCATGTCGATGTGGTCGGCCATGTTCTCGTCCACGATCATCTTGGCCGCGGCGTACGTGGTGTCCGGGTCGACGGTGTACAGCTGCAGCGAGCGCGGTGTCTCGGTCGGGCCGAACGTCGTCATGTGCAGGGTCGCGGGCTGCCGCTCCACCAGGGCACGCGCCGTCACCATCTCGCAGACGTACAGGCCGGACGTGCTGCCCGCGCGTTCCGTCTCGAGCTCACGGCACAGCGTGCGGAACGCGACGTTGGTGATGCCGGCCATGGGGGCCAGGACCACCGGACTGCGCAGCTCGAGCGATCCGATTCGAAGGGATGACATTGACGACCTCTGGGAAAGTGCTGGATTCAAAACTGTGCCCGGTACCGAATCCGGTACCGGGCACAGGATAACTGTTTTGCGCTACGAAGCTTTCTGCTCGCGCTTCTTGGCCTCACGGGCCAGCATGCGGTCGCGCTGCTCCTCGAACTTGGTGGCCTGGCCCTCGAGGTTCTCGAGGAACTTGCCGAGGCTCTCGCGGATTTCTTCGCCGCGGGCGGTGAAGTCGTTTCGCTCGAAGACGTTCCACTTGCGCAGGACGGGCATCACGACCTCTTCGAGGTGCTGGCGAAGGTCGTAGATGCCGTGCTTGGCCATGAGCACGCCGTTGCGCCGGAAGTTCGGCATTCCTGCGCCCGGCATCTGGAAGTTCTGGACGATCATGTCGATGGCCTCGAGCGCCTGGTCGGGCGCGAGGTCGAGGGCCGCGCCGCACATGTTGCGGTAGAAGATCATGTGCAGGTTCTCGTCGGCGGCGATGCGTTGCAGCATCTTGTCGGCGATCGGTTCCTTGCACGCCTTACCGGTGTTGCGGTGGCTGACGCGGGTGGCGAGTTCCTGGAACGTGACGTACGCGACGGAGTGGAGGAAGCCGGCGTCGACGTCGGCGGGCGAGGCGAACCCGTTCGTCATGTGCTCCATGCGGAAGCGTTCGAGCTGGACGGGGTCGACGGCGCGGGTCACGACGAGGTAATCGCGCATCACGATGCCGTGACGGTTCTCCTCGGCGGTCCAGCGGCCGACCCAGGTGCCCCAGGCGCCGTCCTGCGAGAAGTTCTCGGCGATCTCGCGGTGGTACGACGGCAGGTTGTCCTCGGTGAGGAGGTTGGTGATCATCGCGGCCTTGGCGACCTCGTCGAGCTGCGACTGCTCGGGATCCCAATCGGTGCCGCCCATCGCGGCGAAGTTGCGTCCTTCGTCCCACGGAACGTAGTCGTGGGGATGCCATTCCTTGGCCATGGAGAGGTGGCGGTTGACGTTCTCTTCTGCAACCGGCGACAACTCCTGCAGCAGTTCGAGTTGGGTCAGGTCCCTCGCCATGTGTAATGCCTCCATGTAGCTCAATTTGACTTCGGTCAGCCTACGGCACCGTAAGTAGGTTGGTAAACGCCGTCGGCGGCCCGGAAACCGTCTAAGTTACCGATCCGTAATGAATCGTCCGGGATGTGTCGCCGCGCCGCGGCGAACCGTTACATGACAGTGTACTGATGTGGTTGCGTGTGCGGTGACCAGCGTAATCATCGCAGGGAGGGATCATCACCACGACGCGCGGACAATTGTGGACGATCACAGTTTTGTCGAGTTCCACATATTCCGCGGCCGATCTCGAGCCGTGTCGGGGGTTGCGCGGTTCCTATTTCGTCAGGCTGTCAATGTCCTGGGAAAAGGTTTCACCCCAGGTGTGAACATCGCCACCCCGGGTTCCCCTCAGCCTCCGCGGACAGCATGCTCATGAGCGGAGGTAATGAATGAGCACTGGTTCGATCAGCGGCACTTCCGCCCGGGCTACCCACCGGGCGGGCACCCCGATCCCGCACGAACGGCGATCCCGCGGCTACCGAACCATCACGCTCTCCCTCTTCGCGGCCGGTCTGACGACGTTCATCTCCATGTACTCGGCGCAGGCCCTGCTGCCGGCGTACGCGGACGGCTTCCACGTGTCCCCGGCCGTGTCCGCCCTGTCCGTGTCGGTCACCACCGGACTGCTCGCCCTCGCGATCGTCCCGGCCAGCGTGTTGTCGGAGCGGTACGGGCGGACCCGGGTGATGGTGCTGTCCGCGCTGGTGGCGTGCGCCGTGGGTCTGTTGCTGCCGCTGAGTCCGAACATCGGTCTGCTGCTCGCGGGCCGCGCGATCCAGGGCGTCGCGCTCGCCGGGATCCCCGCGGTGGCGATGGCGTACCTCGCCGAGGAGGTGCATCCGAAAGACCTAGGCGCGGCGATGGGCCGCTACGTGGCGGGGACGACGATCGGTGGGCTCGTCGGGCGGCTGGTGCCGTCGGCCGTCGTCGACGTCGGTTCGTGGCGGTGGGCGATGGAGGCGTCGGCGGTGCTGGCACTCGTGTTCGCCGTCGTGATGATCCGCACGCTGCCCGCGTCGCAGTTCTTCCGTCCCCAGCGTGCGAACCCGGGAACAGTGCTGGCGAATGTGGTTACCCACCTGCGTGATCCGTCGCTGCGGACGTTGTTCGCGCTCGGGTTCATCCTGATGGGCGGTTTCGTCTCGGTCTACAACTTCCTCGGATTCCGGCTGAGTGCCGCGCCGTTCGGTCTGCCCGAAAGCGTTGTCGGACTCGTGTTCCTGCTCTATCTGGCCGGCACCTACACCTCCGCCGCGGCGGGCGCGTTGTCCGACCGGATCGGCCGCCGCCGGGTGCTTCTCGGCGCGGTGGGCGCGACCGCGGTCGGGCTCGCGCTCACCGTGCCCGACTCGCTCCCCGTCGTGCTCCTCGGAATGGCGCTGTTCACGGGCGGTTTCTTCGGTGCCCACTCGGTGGCGGGCGGATGGGTCGGCAGGCTCGCTACCGAGCATCGGGCGGAGGCGTCCGCGCTGTATCTGCTCGCCTACTACCTCGGCTCCAGCGTCGCCGGAGCCGCGGCCGGGGTGGCGTACGCGGCGGCGGGCTGGGTGGGGACCGCGGGATTCGTCGGGGCACTGCTGGTGATCGCGATCGTGTTGTCCGTCGTCATGTTCCGCAGCAACGGCGACTGAGCGCAGAGCCGGGCCGTCGCCCCGCGGTCCTACTTCTTTCCGCCGCCGAGTAGTCCACCGAGCACATCGCCCAGCCCGCCGCCGGCACCCTTTCCGAGCAGGCCGCCGAGGACGCCGCCGAGGCCACCGGATCCGCCGCTGCCCCCGAGGATCCCGCCCAGTACGTCCCCGAGGCCGCCGCCGGCCGGGCCTGCGTCCTGCGTCTGCGGCGCCGAGGTGCCACCGCCCGTCACCTGCTTGGCGATGTAGGCCAGCACAATCGGCGCGAGAATCGGGAGCAGTTGCTTCATCAGGTCGCTGCCCACGCCGCTGCCGCCGCCCACGCCGCCGAGCGTGCTCGCCACCTGATCGCGTTCGCTGCCGAAGATGTTGGAGACGATCTTGTCGCCGTCGTCGGTGTCGACCTGATCGAGGTCGATTCCGCCGTCGAGCAGGGTGGTGTCGCTGTGGTCGTGGAGCGCGCTCTGCAGCGACGCGGCGCCGTCCGGATCTGCGGCGTTGGCGCCGAGCCCGCCGACGAGTGTGGGCAGCGCCGACTTCACCGCGGTTTCCGCGGTGGCCTCGTCGACGCCGAGTTGTCGCGCGATCTGGTCGATCGGGATCTGGGACAGAATGTCGTCAATCGATGCCATTGATGCCTGCCTCGTCGTGGGGGTTCCTCGTCGGCACCCCGGACCTCCGACCTTAGTGAATCCGCCGTGTCCGTTATGCCTGTTGCGGTCCGTCGGGGTGCTGCCGACAATCGTCACATGGGCAACAACATGAGCCGCCTGGAAGAGATCGTCGCCGAGTTGCCCGAAGCCGTGCGGGTGGACATCGCCCAGTGGGACGGGCACCCGACGTTCCGGGTGCGGGGGAAGAACTTCGTGTTCTGCGATGTGGAGGCCACCCGGCTCACGGTGAAGCTGACCGTCGACGAGGCCGCAGCGGTGGTCGCCACCGAACCGGATGCGGAGCCCGCGGGATACGGTCTCGGTAGACACGGCTGGGTCGTACTGGACGTCACGGACGCGGACGGGCCACGGTGGGAGCAGTTGCGTGAGTGGATCACGACGTCGTACACGCTCGTCGCCCCGAAGCGACTGGCGAAGCAGGTGCTGGACGAAGAACCGTTGCCGACGCAGGGAGAGCAGTCATGACGACCGACAACAGCGCATCCACCACGACCCCTGCGAAGTCGGGGCTGCCGTCGTGGGCGAGGAAGGCCATCGGCATCGTGGTCCTCCTGGTGGTGCTCGTCGTCGCCTACTTCATCCTCGCGGCCTACCTTCCGCGGGCTTGGGCACAGAACGTCGGGGGGATGGCAGGCGGCAGCTTCGCCGGCGGCATCCTGTGGGGACTGCTCTTCGGGACCGTCTGTACCCTCCTGCCCCTGCTGCTGTTCCGCTGGGCGTGGCATCTGTTCCGCAGGCGCCGGTTCAAGCCGATGCAGATCGGGTTGCTGATCGTCGGGGTACTGGTGGTGCTGCCCAACCTGCTGACACTCAGTGTGGTGCTCGGCGGCAACAGCGCAGCGCACGCGGGGGAGCGGATCATGGACGTGGACGCCCCCGGGTTCCGGGGTGCCTCGCTCGCCGGAGCGATCATCGGGGTGGTGCTGTTCCTCGGCATCGCCGGAGTCAGCTTCACCTACCGCAAGCGCGGTGAGGATCTCGCCGAGATGCGGAGAGACGCGAAATCGAAAGACCTGCAGGCCGGTAGTGACGGTCCGCCCGCCGGACCGTCACCGGCCGCACCCTGATCGGGGACAACGACATAATCTGGCCCGGACACGGCGACCACCTCCGGGCGCTGCCCGACATCGGCACCGAAGTGCCGACCGGATGCAGCGCCTGGACTAGAGAACCGCGATCAGGCGCCCGTCGGGCGCGCCGTGCTCGAGGCGATGCAGGCCGTCGGGAATCTCGCCGAACGAGATCTGCTCGGTCCTCGGCAGCACGGCCCCCGCGGCCACCAGCGCGAGTATCGCGCTCGCTTCGGCTTTGGTGCCGTTCGATGCGCCGACGATCTGTACTTCCTTCATCGTGATGCTCGGTATGGAGACGGACGTGGCTTCGACGCCCAATCCCACCTCGACGATGCGGCCGCCGTGCCGGATGGCGCCGATGGCCGAGTCGAGAGTTCCCTCTGCCCCCGCGAAGTCGATGATCACGTCGAGTTGCTCGGCTTCGAATTCGCGGATGTCCCGTGAGCACGCCTCGACACCGAGTTGACGCGCGAGCGGCCACCGTGCCTCGCTGACCTCGGCGACGAACACGGAAGCTCCTGCTGCTTTCGCGATCTGGACGCCGAAGTAGCCGAGACCGCCGAACCCGATGATGCCGACCTTCATTCCGGATTCGATCTGCCCGGCGGTGTGCACTGCTCGGTAGGCGGTGCGACCCGAACACGTCGCCGAGGCCGCGTCGCGAAAGGACAACCCGTCGGGCAGTGCGACGGGCAGGTGGGACGGAACCCTGACCTTCTCGGCGTAGCCACCGTCCATCGCGGTCCCCGGGCCGTCCGTGGTGGCAGGTATTCCGACACGGTCACCGACGACGAAGCCGGTGACGTGCGAACCGACCGCGGAGACGGTACCGACGATCTCATGGCCGAGTGTGATCGGCACTTGTCCGAGTAGGTGCGTGATGGTTCCGTTCATGAACCCGATGTCGGAGTGGCACAAGCCGACGGCTCCGGTGTCGATGACGATGTCGTCGGGTCCGGGGGCCGGATCACCGATTTCTACCTGTCGCAGTTGCTCGTCGACCGCGGTGAATTGCCATGCCTTCATCGTTTCGATCCTTTCGATTTGCGTCGATGGTGTCGATGAAGTCTTCGACACCGTTGATGGCGGAGGGACCGGGTGCGGCAGGTACTCGCCTGCGCCGTCGGTCCGGGGGTGGGATGCGACAGATATAGGAGCGCTAGGCTGTTCGCTAGCGTACCGCCGCGAATCCTCCGTCGACCGGAAGCAGCTGGCCGGTGATGAAGTGCGACGCGTCGCTGGCGAGGAACACGAGCACCGGTGCCAGATCGCGTTCGGCGTTGCCGAACGTTCCACCGAGCGGGATGTCCTTGCGGAGCTGTTCCTGATAGGCGGCAAGCTCTTCCGGTCCGAGCGAGTTGGTGTACTTGTCGAACATCGGCGTGTTCACGTAGGGCAGAACAGCATTGACGCGTATGCCCGATGGTCCCCATTCGCGAGCGACCGTCCTGGTCCACGTGTGCACGGCACCCTTGGACGAGCCATAGGTTGCGTTGGCCAATTCTCCGGTGAATCCGGACATCGACCCGAAGTTGATGATAGCCCCCGTGCCCACCGGCTTCATGATCCGGTACGCGGATTGGTTGGTGTGAATCGTTCCCAGCACGTTCACCCGGTAGATGCTCTCGAACAAGTCGTCGGTGATCTCGTCGGCCATCGCGGAGCGCTGCAGACCGGCGATGTTCACGAGAACGTCGATTCCACCTAGTTCTTCTGCAGCACTGCGGAAGAGCGAGTCGGTCGCCTCACCGTCGGCGATGTCGAGACGCGAGAACCCGACCGTTCCGGGACCGGCGTCGTTCGCCTCTTTCGCGACCTCGCGACCCCCCTGCTCGTTCAGGTCGTACGAGCGCACGGTCGCACCCTCCGTGGCGTATGCCTTGACGATGGCGGCACCGATACCTTGCGCTCCACCCGTGACCAGGATGCGTTTTCCCTCGAGTTGCATGATGACTTCTTTCGGATCGAATTCGACTTTCCGCGAGCTCCGTGCGAATGCTGCGCGGGGCGGACCGTGGACCGAGTCGTCCACTTCGTTGGGTGATAGGTACGCATTTGTCATTAACTGCAACAACACTTTTCGATTCGGCCACCGGCCGAACATGGTGCGGTCGATCCCGGACGAAGAATCCGGGATCGCAACGCTCGTCAGAACTGGAGTTCTTCGCGGTGTCCGGAGCGCTGCCGACCGCGAATCGTCAGTAGTGCAACAACGCTGATCGCTGCGCAGCCGATTGTGTAGTAGGCCGCGGACAACGGATCACCGGTGGTGGATGCAAGCCACGTGATGATGTACGGCGCCGTCCCGCCGAATATCGCCACCGACAGTGCGTAGGTCACGGATACACCGGTAGCCCGGTTCCGGGTACGGAATCGTTCCGAAAGGAAGGCCGGCATCGGACCGCCGACGACGCCGATGAGCAGCCCGGCGATCACGAGTGCCACCATTCCGCCGCCGAAGCCGAGGTTCAGCATGTAGTAGAGAGGGTAGGAGAGAATCACCACCGCAGACGATCCGAACATCAGCACGGGGCGTCTCCCCACGCGATCGGACAGGGCGCCGAACACCGGCATCGACAGCCCCGCGGTGAGCCCGGTGACGAGTGCGAGGAAGTACGAGCGTTCGAACGACATGTCGTAACTCGTCGACAGGAACGTCGGCATGCCCACCATGAACGTGTTGCCGACCGCGTTGTACACGACGACGACGCCCATCGTTGCTGCGAGATATGCCAGTGGTCGTCGATCCACGGGTCCCGTGACGGCCGGCGCGTCTGCGGCGCCGTCGACGCGGATCTGCTTGAAATGGGGTGTCTCGTCGACCTTCAAACGCAG
Organism: Rhodococcus sp. NPDC056960; assembly: GCF_042674125.1. NCBI lineage: Bacteria > Bacillati > Actinomycetota > Actinomycetes > Mycobacteriales > Nocardiaceae > Rhodococcus > Rhodococcus sp. NPDC056960. The sequence continues at coordinate 67,606 of NZ_JBHURF010000003.1, forward strand.
GTAGAGCACGACGAGTCCCATGGGGGCTGCGATCAGGAACCCGACGCGCCAGCCGTAGGAGGACATGGCGTCGTCGGAGAGAAGGACTGCCAGCAGTGTCGCGACACCGCCGCCGAGTACGAAGCCCAAGGTGGTGCCGACGAACGACCAGGATCCGTAGAGTCCGCGTTTGCCGGTGGGGGCGGACTCGACCATCAGGGACACCGCTCCGCCCATCTCGCCGCCCGCGGACAATCCCTGGGCTATGCGGCACAGCGTCAGCAGTAGAGGCGCGAGGATTCCGATCGAGGAGTGCGTAGGCAGAAACCCGATGCACGTCGTGGCAATGGTCATCAGTGCGATGATCAGCGCGAGTACGGGCTTCCGTCCCACTCTGTCGGTCATCCGCCCGAAGATCACTGCCCCGACGGGACGAAGGAAGAAGGCGAGGGCAAAGAGCAGGAATGTCGAGAGTATCGATGCGGTCGGGTTGTCCGACGGGAAGAACAGGGGCGCGATGATCGGCGCCATGTAGGCGTAGATCGCGAATTCGTACCACTCGATCAAATTGCCGAGTGAACCCGCGACGAGCGCCTTTCGCGACTTCTGGACGTCGAGCACCACCTCGGTGCCCGGCGTGGAGCTGACTGTATTCGGCATGGTCATGTCCGTTCGGGTGAGCGTCGCCGGAGGCCGATGCCTCGGGTTCGACGTGTTCGTGTGACGAATGACACTCGGAAATCAACACGAATGTTGCCTGCATGAACGGGCATTTGTCAACGCCTGCGTGGACGATCGCACCGTGCAACGCGAACGTTGACAAATCTGCGCGGGGGCTGCCACCATGAGTCGAAGGCTTTTCAACGTCAATGTTGAAAGTTCGTGATCTCGGCGAGGAGCAATTCGCAGCTCCGGTCGCCGCATTCGATGCGAGAGGTGCTCATATGAAGGCAGCGCAACAGGTCCAGGAGGCAGGCGCGGCAACCGAAGATCGAATCAATCCCGATCGGCTCACCGAATGCGAGATTCGAACCGCGGTTGCACGGGCAAACGTGCCCTCGCTGCTCATGGTCGTGTTCCAGACGACGGGTGACGAGAAGTGGCTGGCCGCGCCGTACACGCCGACACGCGGTAAAGGACTCGGCGACCACGACTCGGGCGGTCTCGACGAAGCGATTCAGGACGAGATCAGGGAGGCTGCGGTCGAGGCCGTTCTCGATTTGCAGAACGGCGTACGCCCTGCGGTCGAGACGCCCTCACCGGAGCTCACCGTGCGGATGATCAGTGTCTGCATGGGCGAGGAGGTCGGGGAGGAATACGGCCCCATGCTGTCCCTCGAACTTGCTCGTCGTGCTGCCCCCGATGCTCCGAGCCTCGCGCTCGAGCCCGTCAACGCACCGGAATCCTATTCGGTGGTCGTCATCGGCACGGGCGTTGCGGGAATCGCTGCAGCGCAACAGCTCGAGGACATGGGGATCGACTACGTCATCGTGGAGAAACAGCCGGAGGCCGGCGGAAACTGGTGGCAGAATACGTATCCCGGCGCCGGAGTCGACACCCCCAGTCACCTGTACTCGTTCTCCTTCGCGAAGAACGACTGGACGACGCACTTCGAACTCCGCAACGAACTGCAGGGCTATTTCGCAGGCGTACTGAAGGATCTCGGTGCCGGTGAACGCGTTCGGTACGGAACCGAAGTCCGATCGACGCGATACGACGAGGCGGCCGCGCAGTGGTCCGTCGACGTGATCAATCCCGACGGCTCGGCGTCGACGCTGCGGGCCGATGTGGTGATCAGTGCCGTGGGAGTGCTGAACCGTCCCACGACGCCGAACCTACCCGGGATGGACGGCTTCACCGGTGTGAGTTTCCATTCGGCGAATTGGCCGGACGATCTCGATCTGGACGGCAAGCGCGTCGCGATCGTGGGCACCGGTGCCAGTTCGATGCAGATCGCGCCTGCCATCGCGGACCGCGTAGCGCATCTCAGCATCTATCAGCGCTCTCCTCAGTGGGTTGCGCCGTTCGAGAAGTTCCGGGCGCCGATTCCCATGGAATTGCGTCGCCTCATGCAGACCTGCCCGATCTACCACAGCTGGTACTGGATTCGCTTGTTCTGGCAGTTCGGCGACAAGGTGATCGAGTCGCTGCGCGTCGACCCGGAGTGGGACCATCCGGAACGTTCGGTGAACGCTCGGAACGATGCCCATCGTGAGTACTTCACGCGGTACATCACGGCGCAGGTCGGCGATCGAACGGATCTGCTCGACAAAGTGATACCCGGCTACCCGCCGTTCGGTAAGCGGATCCTGCTCGACAACGGGTGGTACGCGACGCTGCGCAAGGACAACGTCGACCTCGTCGACAGGTCTGTCACCGCCGTCCGCCCCGAGGGCCTGGTCGACGATCAGGGCACGGAGAACGACGTGGACGTGATCGTGTGGGCCACCGGATTCGAGGCCGCACGGTTCGTGAGTTCCATGGATGTGGTGGGAATGGACGGCCGGACGCTGCGCGAGGTCTGGAACGATGACGACCCCAAGGCGTACCTGGGGGTGTCGGTTCCGGGGTTCCCCAACTTCTTCATGCTGGGTGGCCCCAACTCGTTCCCGGGTAGCGGCAGCTTCATGTTCTTCATGGAGGTGCAGATGCGCTACATCCGTGGGCTGCTGACCGAGATGTTCAAGAAGGGAATCAAGGCGATCGATGCCCGCCCGGAGGCGAACGACGAGTACAACGAATTGGTGGACTCGACCCATTCACGCACGGTGTGGACGCATCGTGGAATGTCGACGTACTACCGCAACTCGCAAGGGCGGGTGGTGTTCGTGATGCCGTTCCTCAATGTCGAGTACTGGCAGATGACGCGTCGCCCCGATCTGGAGAACTACACAGCGCGATAGCACTTCGAGAACTCTGCCTCGGAACCGATTCGGTTCCGAGGCAGAGTTCGTTGGAGGAGCTTTTCTACCACGAGTCGATTCGCCTGCGAACCTGGGCTGGGCGTTCGGGGCGCGGAGCGGCGAGCACATCGACGATCCGTGAACGAGTGGACGCGGGATCGATCACGTCGTCGATCTCGAACACGGACGCGGCGTTGACGGCCTTGCCTTGCGCCACGTACTCGTCCAGGTGCTGTCGGTAGACGCGCTCTCGTTCCTCGGCGTCCTCGATGGCGGCCAATTCGCGACGGTAACCGAGCTTGACGGCTCCCTCCGGACCCATGGCACCGAGTTCGGCCGACGGCCAGGCCAGGATGGCGTCCGGGACGCGGAAGCTACCCCCTGCCATGGCCTGGCCGCCGAGTCCGAATGCCTTGCGGACAATCACCGTGCAGAACGGAACGGTGAGACCGGGCGCGGTGACGAAAAGCCTGCTCACATGACGCACCGACGCGGTGCGTTCGGCGTCGGGTCCGACCAGGAAACCGGCGGTGTCGCAGAGCGAGAGGACCGGAAGACCGTACGCCTCGCACAGCTGCAGGAACCTGGTCATCTTGTCGGCCTCGGCGCTGCCGATCGTGCCGCCCGCCCGGCTGCCGTCGTTGGCGACGATCCCGATGGGAGTGCCCCCGAGCCGGACCAGCGCCGTGATCAAGCCTGCGGCGAATCCGCGTCGGAGTTCGAGGACGGATCCTCCGTCTGCGACGGTGTCGATCACAGCGCGGAGGTCGAACGGCCGGTTGCGTCGTTCGGGGACGATGTGACGCAGAATCCGCTGGTCCGCGGCGGTCCACTGGGTCTTCGGGCCTGCGAAGTAATCGAGATATCGCCGTGCGACGCCGACCGCCTCCGATTCGTCGGCCACGACGATGTCGATGACCCCGTTGGCCTCCTGGACGGACACAGGCCCGATTTCGTCCGCGGCGAACACACCGAGGCCGCCCCCTTCGATCATCGCGGGCCCGCCGAGTCCGATCGTCGCATCACGGGTCGCGACGATGACATCACACGTGCCCAGGAGTGCGGCGTTCCCGGCGAAACACCGACCCGACGCGATCCCCACTGTCGGCACCACGCCGTTGAGCCGTCCGAGTGCGACGAATGTCCCGAGGTCCATCCTCGTCGCCCGGGACATGTCGTCCGTGTCTCCGGGGCGTCCTCCGCCGCCTTCGGCGAACAGAACCACCGGTGTGCCTCTGCGGCCTGCCAGTTCGAACATCCGCTCGGCCTTCTTGTGGCTCTGAAGGCCCTGGGTTCCGGCGAGTACCGTGTAGTCGTACGCCAGCACCGCCACCGGTCGTCCGGCGACGCGTCCGAATCCTGTGACGAGGCCGTCGGCAGGTGTTTCGGATTCGAGTTCGTCCAGCGGCCTCCGTCGCCGCTGCGCGGCCACGACGAGCGATCCGTACTCGTGGAACGTACCTTCGTCGACGAGATGGGAGATGTTCTCGCGCGCGGTGCGTTTGCCTCGCTCGTGCCGGCGATCGATCGCCGCCGGACGCGACTCGTCGAGGGTTCGCCGGTGCCGTGCTTCGTTCTCGGACAGATCCGTGCGGTGGGCGGTGAGGTCCACGTCGACGGGGGCTGCCGAGGTTTCGTCCTCACCTGACTCGAGCGCGAGAGTCACGAGGTGATCGCCCGCGCTGACGGTGTCGCCTGTCGCAACCCGCACGTCGAGGACGCGGCCCGCCTCTGTCGCGCAGACGTCGGTCTCCATCTTCATCGCCTCGAGCGTGAGCAGAGCGTCGCCCACTCGCACCTGCCGGCCCGGCACCGCGGTCGTCGCGACGACCGTGCCCGACGTCGGGGCCCGCAGTTCGAGTCCGGCGGCTGGCTCCGTGGGAGTATCCGACATCGAGAGTGCGGCCAGATGGTCGTCGATCGTTCGTGTCGTCACCGCGCCGGACCGGAATTCGTGACTGTTCAGCAGCCACGACGTCGTCGTGACGTCGGTATCCATGTCGCTCAGAGTCAGATCGCCGAGAGCGTGGCCCAGTTCTGCTGCGGCTGAACCGAGGTCGCCGTCGGTGCGGTGCACGATGATCTTCGCCAGCAGTGGGTCGTACCCGGTCCCCACCTGCATTCCCACCTGCGCGTGAGAGTCGACGCGGATCGAAGCACCGGACGGAAACCGAACGTCGGTGAGTCGATCGGAGCCGGCGGGTTTCGGCCCGCCGGTGACCCGCGCTTCGATCGCGACACCGTCCGGTTCGCCGAGCGTGGCCGGTGAGAGTTGTACGTCCTCGAGCGTGCGTCCCTGTGCGACATCGAGTTGGAGGCCGACCAGGTCGAGACCGGTGATGGCCTCGGTAATTCCGTGTTCCACCTGGAGGCGTGGATTGGCCTCGATGAAGTACCACCGATCGAGGTGATCGGCCTCCACGAGGAACTCGAACGTGGCGAGTCCCCGCAGCGCGACGGACGACGCCAACGTCAGTGCTGCCGAGTGGAGTTCCTTGCGAGTGGAATCGGGGAGATTCTGGGCGGGTGCGATCTCCACGACCTTCTGGTGGCGGCGCTGCGCCGTACAGTCGCGGTCGAAGAGATGCATCGGCGACCCGACGCCGTCACCGACGACCTGGACCTCGATGTGCCGGGCCCGCGGGAGGAAGGCCTCGACGTAGACATCGGACAGGCCGAAACTGCGTTCCGCCTCGGAACGGCATCGGTCGATGGCACGTTCGAGTTGGGCGAGATCCTCCACGATGCGCATCCCACGGCCGCCGCCCCCCGCCGTCGCCTTCACGATCACCGCGCCGGCCGGAAGTGACTGCGCGAACTCACGTGCGTCGGTTTTCGACGTGGGACCCGCGGTGGCAGCGAGGACGGGTACTCCGCAGCCGGTCGCGAGTTCACGCGTGGCGGACTTGTCACCGAGAAGCCTCAGCGTGCGAGCATCGGATCCGACGAACGTCAGCCCCGCCAGAGCGCAGGCCTCGGCCAATTCGGCGCTCTCGCTGAGGAATCCGTAGCCGGGATGAAGCATCGAGGCCCCCGACCGCAGTGCCGCGTCGCGAATGCCCGCGACATCCAGATACGCGGTGGGGCCTGTTCCCCGGAGCGGCAGGGCGTGGGCGGCGGCGACGGCGTGCGGGGCATCGTGCTCGTCCTCGCTGTACACCGCGATCGACCTGATGCCCCGGGCCGCGGCGGTCCGCATGATTCGAAGCGCTACTTCACCGCGATTGGCGATCAGAAGGGACGTCATACGGATTTCCGGTCGGCGGCGAAACCGCCGTAACCGCCCTGGAAGAAGATCAGGGGTGACTCCGGGGTGTCGAGTTCGAGATGCCGCACCCGGCCGACGACGATGTGGTGGTCGCCGGCATCGTGCACGGCATCGATCTCGCAGTCGATCCACGCCAGCGCACCTGCGATCCGCGGCATGCCGGACGGGGCGGGGGTCCATTCGACGTCCGCGAACTTGTCGGTTCCCTTCCGCGCGAGACTGCGGCAGACCTGCTGCTGCTCGGTGCCGAGCACGTTGGCGCAGAACCGTCCGGCCGAGCGGATCTTGGGAAAGGTGGACGAGGACTTGTCCGGCAGGAACGCGACCAGCGGCGGATCGAGTGACACGGAGGTGAAGGATCCGACCGCCATGCCGGTCGGATTGCTCTCGGCGTCCATCGTGGTCACGGCCACGACGCCGGTGGGGAAGTGGCCGAGAACGTTTCGGAAGCGCGAGGGGTCGATCGCATGAAACTCGTCGATTATCACGGAGCCGGCGACGGTCGTGCCCGAGTCGGATTCGTGGGTCATTTGATCGTCATCCCTGCATCGACGGGGAGCATGACGCCTGTGACGTAGCGGGATTCGTCGGAGGACAGCCAGGCGACGGCGTTGCTGATCTCGGCGGGTTCCAGCATGTCGATCGGGAGCAGGTTGCTGATGGAGTTGCCCATGTTCGACGGATCGGCCAATGCTTCTGCCAGTGGGGCGTTTCCGACCACCATCGGTGTGCTCACCCCGGTGGGGTGAACGGAGTTGACTCGGATGCTGTGTTCGCCGAGCAGAATCGCGTACTGGCGCATCAATCCCACCACGCCGTGCTTGCTGGCGGTGTACCCGATTCCGGCACCGGAACTCCCGCCGACGGCTTTGATGCCTGCGGTCGAACTGATCAGAACGATGGAGCCACCACGGCCCTGGGCGATCATGGTTTCGCGAGCGACCTCGACCGTGTTCCACACCCCGACGAGATTCACGGCGATCACGTCGGCGAACACCTGATCTCGATCCGGCTCGTTCGACTGTTGTGGTGCGATTCCCGCGTTGGCGACGACGATGTCGATACCCCCGAGCTCGGCGACACCGGCATCGAAGGCGGCCTGCAGCGCGCCCTTGTCGCGGACGTCGGCGACCCGCGCGACAACGCGGCGATCCAGCTTCTCCACCAGCGCGACGGTCTCGGCGAGGTCGTCCTCGTCGGCGAGGGGATAGGGGACCGATTCGATCGAGTTGCAGATGTCGACTGCGATGATGTCGGCACCTTCCTCGGCGAGGCGAATCGCATGACTGCGTCCCTGCCCGCGCCCAGCTCCGGTGATGAATGCGATCTTGCCCTCGAGTGTGGAGCCCATGGCGATTCCTTTCGTCCGTGAAGCCGGGTCGGGCATCGAGGCCACACGACACTCGACCCGGAGACTGATTGAAGCCTCCTCCTCGAGCCCGAATTCTGTCAACTACGCTGTTGAATGAATCTACGTTTGTGTGGATTGATCGATCGCGACCGCGGTGTCGAAGGTTGACATCTGTGTCGCAGGGCACAATGATCGAGGCAGCGATCTACGCTGACGTTGATCGAGGAAGGTAGGGCTCGGCCCTCCGGTCGAGTCGCTGGATATTCATACGCCGCGCAAAGGAGTGCACATGTCCGACATCGAGAGCAGGGTGCGTCGACTGGAGGACAGGGCGGAGTTGGACGACCTCGCGGTCCGTTATTTCCTCGCTTCGGATTTCGACGATTTCGATGCCATCGCCGACGCCTTCGCCGAGAACGGGACGTTCTCGGCCGGAGGATTTCCCGGCGCGTCCACCGGCAGTGGGATCGCGGACATGATCCGGCAAGCGCGTACCGCGTTCGGGACCACCATTCACACGCCGCACTACGTCCTCATCGATTTCGTCGACGACGATCACGCGACCGGACTGGTGGGCGCGCACCTCGAGATCGCCACCGGCGGGACGACGGTGTTCGGGGCCGTGCGGTACGAAGACGAGTACGTCCGCGAGGACGGAAGCTGGAAGTTTGCATCGCGCAACATGCGCACCGTGCATCTGGGTCCCTGGGAGGAAGTGGGCACGTCGCTCACCTCGGACCTGCCGGTTCGGTGGCCGGGGGCTGAGCCTGCGCCGTCCGACTACTCGGTCCGCGTCTGACCGATCGCACCCGCCGCCGGCGGGTGCTCTCTGTCTCCAAAATCTACATTCATGTTGATTGCGCGTCTCGTGGTCGAGTCGGGGGATCGCACGTACATCAACCAAGGCACATCCAGAGGAGATCGCAATGACTGCCACCCATGAGGTGTCCACCAGGGAGCTCGCCGAGCTCGTGGAGACCGGCAAGATCGAACGCGTCCTGTTCGACTACGCCTACAACCTCGACATGAACCGTCCCGACGACCTCGCGGCGTTGTTCACCGAGGACTGTTACGTCGCGTACGGACCCGACTTCGGTGCCGAGGGCCGTGCCGCCTATCGCGAGACACTCGACGGCATCGGGACGTTCTTCACCGCGACCAGTCACCATGTGTCCAACATCGTGGTCGACTTCTCCGACGATCTTTCGTCCGCGACGGTGCGCTCGGTCCTGTATGCATGGCATCGGTACACCAAGGAAGGCAAGGCCGACGGGTACTTCTTCGGCCAGTATCACGACGAATTCGTGCGGGACGACGAGCACGGTTGGCGCTTCTCTCGCCGCGAGCTGCGTGCGTCCGGTGTCGTGGACTTCCATGTCAAGAAGCAGATCCCGATCGGGCGGTCATGACGGCGATCGCGGACTCGGCTGCAAGCCTGCGATACGAGAATCTTCGAATCGAGCACCGGGGGCCGATCAGCTGGATCGTGCTCGACCGGCCGGACAAGGCCAATTCGCTCTCGAACGAGATGCTGGACGAGTTCAGCGCTGCTCTGACCGCTCTGACGACGGCCGGCGGGCCGATCATCGGAATTCGTGGAGCGGGTAGGGGATTCTCGGCAGGATATGACATCGGCCAGGTGGGAAAGGTCGTCGCCCAGCCCGATCCGGTGGCGGATCGGGAGCGTCTGGCGCGTAACGTGAATCGTTTTCTCGCGATCTGGGATCACCCGAAACCGGTGATTGCTGCCGTGCACGGATACTGCATCGCGGGCGCCACCCAGATGTGTGTCTTCGCGGACGTGACACTCGTGGCACGCAACGCGAAGATCGGTGAGCCGGCGATCCCGCTCGGCGGTGGCTACATCGCACCGTTGTGGGCGCCCCTCGTCGGTCCCAAGCGCGCCAAGGAACTGGCGTTCGTTCCGGGCAACTCGATCGACGGCACGACGGCGGTCGAGTGGGGCTGGGCCAATCACGCTGTGGCCGAGGAAGATCTGATCGCCGAGACCGAGGCGCTTGCGGCTCGTATGGCCCGCACGCCGTCGGACATCCTGCGGATCAAGAAGCTGTCCATCAACAGGGCGATGGAAGCGATGGGCGTGCGTACCGCCGCTCACGGCGGGGCAGAAATGGACGCCCTGCTCCACCTGTCGCCGTCGGTGGCAGAGGTGCGCAGGTTCGTTGCCGAGGTGGGGCTGAAGGCGGCGATCGCTGCCTACCGCGAACCCGTTGCGTTAACCGATCATGCGGTCGCAGAACAACTATGAGGAAGGACCTACCGTGAGCAGCGGAATTGTGTTCGAGTTCGACAACCACATTGCACGTGTGACACTCGACCGGCCGAAGGCGTTGAACTCCATCGATCCCGAGATGGATGCGGCGCTGTTCGAGGCGTGGACCGAGATCAACTCGAATCCGGATATCTGGGTCGCGGTGCTCGGTGCGACGGGGGAGAAGGCGTTCTGCGCCGGTGCCAATGTGAGCGGAGGGACCGAAGGCGACGGCCACAGGATGGCGCTCGGCGGCGGCCTCACCGGTGTCGGCGGCCCCATGCTGACGCTGCGCAAGCCATTGATCGCGGCGGTGCAGGGATACGCGATCGGCGGTGGGTTCGAACTGGCGATGTGCGCGGACATCATCGTCGCAGCGGACAACGCTCAGTTCGGTATTCCCGAGACGAAGGTCGGCATCATCGGCGAGGCCGGCATCATGCATCGCGCGATACGGCAGCTGCCGCATCACATCGCGATGGCCCTGATACTCACCGGTGATCGCATCGATGCACTGCAGGCGGAGCGATATGGGCTGGTCAACGAGGTCGTGCCGTACGAGAAGCTGGTCGAGACGGCGTCGTCGTGGGCGGAGCGCATCGCGGCGGCGTCACCCCTCGCCGTCCAAGCCGCGAAAGATGCCGTGCTGTCGCGGGCGGGATGGCCGCTCGACGTCGCACTGGCAACTCGGTACGAGCCCATCGAGGCCTACGCGACCAGTTCGGATCGGCTGGAAGGCCGCGCGGCATTCGCCGAGAAGCGTGCTGCCCAGTGGAGCGGTCGCTGACAGCATCTTCGCCTGTGCGCTGGGTCCGCCGTCACGGCGACCCAGCGCACAGTTCACTTCGTGGTCTTCGCGCCTTCGAAGAAGAGTGTGCAGAACGCTTCGGTGGTCTGCTTGGCGTCGACGCTACGCATTCCCGGCTTGAGCCATCGATGCGTCCAGTTGACCATGCCGAACAGGGCTTTGGACATCAACTGAACCGACACGTCGCTGCGGAGAGTGCCGTCGTCGACGCCCTGCTTCAGCACGTCGAGGACGATGGTTTCGAAACGCTTGGTCTTACGCGCCATGTCCTTGCCCCAGGACGTGGTGTCGAGTTGTAGCTGCGCCATGTCTTCCTGGATGTAGAGGTAGACGAAGGGGTAGTTCTTTTCGTACGAGTTCATCTGTTGCTCGACGAGGCGGCGAAGCTTCTCCGGCGCGTCGTCGTCGCTGACGAGGATTTCCTCGGCGACAGCGATGTTCTGATCCAGAACGTCGACGAGAATGTCGTGGAAGAGAGCCTGGAACAGTTCCTTCTTGCTCGCGAAATAGTAATAGATCGACGCTCTGTCGGTCCCGAACCGCTCGGCGATGTCGTTGAGCGTCGCCCCCTCGAAGCCTTTTTCCTTGAAGACGTCGGCTGCGGTCCGCAACAGTTCCTGGCGCTTGGCCTGGTAGTTGGGGCTGCTGTCGTTCTGGGCGCTGCGACGGCGTCGGCTCATGCCACTGTTGGCTGCGGTCGAAGTTGGCATTGTCGGATGATACCTCCGGATCGAGGGCATTGATCAACGTCGGCGTCGAACGAGTTCGCCGTCGTGGACGGGGAAGGCCCCGGGAAGTCGTTGCTTTCGACAACTTCCCGGGGCCTCGATGTCGGTGGGATCAGCCCACTGCGACGGTCTCGTGTGTTCCGTCGACCGGAACGTTCGGCACGACCTCGGTCGCGAACAGGCGGAGTGATTCGATCCACGGCTCGGGATCGTCCATGGCGTCGTGCGTATTGACGGCGAGCTGGCCGTACCTGAAGCCGGCCAGGTCGAAGGTCTTCTCGATCTTCTCGATGACGGTCTCCGGGCTGCCGCATAGCCACACGTTGTCGGCCAGGTAGTCGAGGTCGACATCGTCGATGTCGACCTTGTGGTCGGCATCGTCGATGAAGCCCTGAAGGATCCGGTACTTCTGGTAGACCGGCATCAAGTACTTCTGCCAGGCCAGTCCCAGTGCGCCGTTCTTCGCCTTCTCCTTGGCCTCTTCGTCCGTCTTCGCCACGAACACATCCCGTGCGATCTTGAATCGAGATCCCTGGGGGGTTCCGCCGATGGACCTCACCGCCTCCGAATACGTGTCCCACTGCGACCTCAGCAACGCCGAACCGCCGTAGAACGAGATCGGGGTCCAGCCTCGTTCGCCTGCGAGCCGATGAGACGGCGAGTTCTTGCTCAGGCCAGTGACAGCGATTTCGAGGCCGTCCGCGCCGCCGTGGGGTGAGTGGTCGGCGGTCAGGTGGTACTCCTCGCCTTCCTTGACCTTGAACTCGCCATGGGACGCGACGCTACCGGGATCGATCTGTCCGTCGAGGCGTGCGGCCTTGTAGTACTTGCCTTCGAAGTCGAACGGCTCCTGGCGCCACACCTTGTCCATCACCTCCAGCCCCTCCATCAGGCGGGGGTGAGCTTCCGACAGATCGCCGGGCTGGCCACGAAGCACGGCTTCGTTCTCCCACGAACCGGCGCCGACTCCGAGGAAATACCGGTCCTCGAGCAACTGCGAGGTGTAGCCGATCTGAATGGCGAGGGTCGACGGGTTGTGCAGGGGCACGATGTGCGCCATGGGCGCGAAACGCATGCGCTGGGTGATCTGTGCTGCCGCGACGATCAGCAACTCGGGGTTCGGAATGTTCTCCCATGCCTGCATGCCGTGCTCGCCGACCATGAAATCGCGATAGCCGAACTTGTCGCATGCTGCTGCCAGCATGAGCGAGTACTCGAACGTGTCCTTGTCCTTGCGCCCGGGACGCATGTACGGGGTGTGGAAAACGCCGCATTCCATTTGTGAATCTCCAGCTTCTGGTCGTCGTGAATGCGTCTGCTGCGGTGTCCGGCACGAGCCCGACAGCGGTGGGGGACAGCCCTCGGGAAGCGAGGGTGGCTTCGCGGAACACGCATGCAGACTGTTCTGTCCGATCGATCCGACACAGGTTCGTGGCGGTCCGCCAGGCGAAATGCTCGCATCGGCGTAGAACCAACCTAGGGTGATGCCCATCACTTGTCAACTACAACGTTGACGTTGAAAATGAATAGAATCAACGTTGATATAAATCAACTTCAACGTTGACAGTGTGACGTGAGTCGCTTAGCGTCGACGTCGACACGATCCCTCGGTGCGCGCGGATCCTGCGCCGCTGATCAAGACAATTTCGGTAGCGCAACCGCTGCCGACGATCGATGATTGAGGACGAGATGACTGACATCGACGGCTGGTGCAACGTAACCCCGCTCGGCGACCTGCTGGTGCGAGGTGCCCACCTGCACCCGGATCGCGATCTGATCGTGTTTCCTGAGGCGCGGTTCACGTATGCGCAGCTACTCGAAGGCGCAGTCGCGGTCGCGCGCGGGCTACTGGCCCTCGGCGTCGAGTCCGGTGATCACGTCGCCCTGCTGGCGCCGAACGGTATCGAGTTCGTCGAAGGGCTCTTCGGCTCAGCGTTGATCGGGGCTGTCGTCGTACCACTCAACGCGCGGCACAGAGCGAAGGAACTCGGCTACATCATCGAGAACGCAGACATCACCGCGTTGCTCACGGTGTCCGGCCCCGACGACTACGTCGACTTCGTGCAGGTACTGCACGAAGCGCTGCCCTCCCTGGCCACGGCTGGAGCCGGCGATCTCGACATTCCCGAGGCGCCGAGGCTGCGGCGAGCCGTACTGCTGCGAGGAACCGGCCGGCCCGGGTTCACGTCCAGGGCGGACTTGGACGCTGCGGCAGAGACCGTCGACGCGACGCTCGTGCATCGTCGCCGCCGCCGGGTGCGGACGAGAGACATCGCCGCGATCCTGTACACATCGGGGACGACGGCCAACCCGCGTGGATGCTTGCTCACCCACGAATCGATGACGCGCGGTCCGGTGGAGCGGGCGACCGATCGCCTGTCGGCCGGCGGGCGTCACATCAGTTGGGCCGGCGGTCCGCTGTTCCACATCGCTGCGCTGGCCCCGCTGATCGGCGCGATCGGTGCCGGAGGAACGTTCCTGACCGATACGTTCTTCGAGCCGGGCCGCGCCATCGAGCTGATCAGGGCCGAGCGGCCGACCTGTGTCTGGCCCTGGTTCCCCGCGCCGATGCAGATGATGATGGCGCACCCGAACTTCGACGCAGCGGAGTTCGACTCGATTCGCTACCTGTTCCTGATCGGTCCGCGTGTCCTCATCGAGGCCGTTCAGAATCTGTTCCCTGCGGCCGAACTGATGGCCGCATGCGGAATGACGGAAACGACCGGGATCTATGCTCTCAGTGAACCGGACGAGTCGTTCGAGGATCGCAGTGGCGCACAAGGAAAAGCCGTGCCGGGCATCGAGATTCGTATTGTCGATCCGTTGAGCGGTGCCGAACAGCCGGTGGGAGTTCCCGGTGAGATCCTGATTCGCGGCTACTGCGTGACCGAGGGCTACTACAAGGATCCCGAAAAGACCGCCGAGACGATCGATTCCCACGGCTGGTTGCGCACCGGGGATCTCTACAGTCGCACCGAGTCCGGGTGCCTGGTGTTCCACGGACGGCTCAAGGACATGCTCAAGGTCGGTGGCGAGAACGTCGCGGCCATCGAGGTCGAGTCGTTCCTCTGCGAGCATCCTGCCGTGTTGACCGCCGCCGTCATCGGCCGACCGGACGACAGGCTCGACGAAGTGCCGGTGGCATTCGTCGAGGTCCGAGAAGGACACCAGCTCACCGAAGCGGAGTTGATCGAATTCTGTGACGGCAGAATCGGCCGGTACAAGGTTCCGCGCGCCGTGTACTTCGTCGAGGCGGGGGCGTGGCCCATGTCGGCGACGAAGATCAACAAGCGCGGACTCAGAGCGCAGTTGGCGACACTCGCCTCGTCGCTGAGTGTGGCGGGATGACGTCTGTGACCTTCGGATGCGACACCCGAGATCTTCGTGCGATAGCCGAACTCGTATTGGCAGACGTGGACGAGGGTCCTGCCCTCGACGAGCAGACCCGCGTGCTCACGCACATCGCGGTGCGGTCGGTGGTCACGACCATGGACGTGTCCGGTTCCGACCACTACATCGAGGAAGCGCTCGATCTGGGCCTGGGCGCAGAACAGATCCAAGAGGCGTTGACGGTGGTCTCGGGCCTCGGTGTGCACACACTGTTCGAATCGACCAGACAGTTGTCGAATGCCGTTCGGCGCAGAGACGGCGTCGTCGAACCACTCGATGCAGCGCAGCAGAACTTGCGAGATCGTTACCTGGGCGCGGATCCGTATTGGCAGCGCATGGAGGACGAGCTTCCGGGCTTCTTCGATGCGCTGCTGAGAATGTCACCGGCAACATTCGTGGCGTTCTTCGACTACTGCGCGGTGCCGTGGAAAAGTCGGGCGCTACGGGCAGTGACCAAGGAACTGATCTCTCTCGCTGCCGATTCCACTCCCACGCACCGATACAAGCCTGGATTCGTGCTGCATCTGAAGAACGCCCTCGACCTCGGCGCAGGTGCTCGCAGCATTCGCGAGGTGCTCGATATCTCGGCGTCCGCGCCCGGCCACCGCGGCGTCGGCTGACCCTCCTCGTCCGCACAGAATTCGGCCCCGGTACGAACGTCGTACCGGGGCCGATTCGCAGTGTTTAGCCGGCGATCAGCGACCGTGTCCGCACGACGTCTGCGGCGAGAGCGGCAACCAGCTCCTCCTTCGATGCAAACGTCACCTGCCCGCGCATCCAGTGGTGCAGATGCACCTCGAGAGTGGTGTCGTACAGATCGCCGTCGAAGTCCAGCAGGTGTGCCTCCAACAGTCGAATTCCGGATCTGCCGTAGAACGTCGGGCGTCGGCCTATCGATATCGCAGCGATCGCGGTCGAGCCGTCGGGGAGTGTGCACCGGCCTGCCCACACACCGTCGGCGACCGAATTCGACTCCTCCAGTTCCAGGTTCGCAGTGCGGAAGCCGAGTTCGCGTCCGCGGCGGTCGCCGTGAACGACCGGTCCGACGACGGACGGACTCTCGAATCCGAACGGCGCCGGTGTGTTACCGCGGGCAGGGGCGGCCGAGTCTCCCGAGCTGATGCTCAGGCCGAGGTGCCACATCATCGTCCGCGACTCCGGCGGGACGTTGTGCAGGGCGGGGGATGGGTAGCCGCACTCGCGCACCACCTCGGCGAGGTCGCCGTGAGTGTCGGCCGAGAGAGGGCTGTTCGGGGAGTGTCTCGCCACCACGACGGTTCCGTAACCGCGGTCGGAGACCTTGTCCAGCGCAGCGCCGATCGGGCAGTCCTGGAACAGATGCGGTGCCGGATCGCTCTCGTACTCGAAGCAGACGAGAGGGGTGGTGCCGGCGGCAGGCGATCCAGTGGAGTACGCGACGTATTCCGCTCCCGTGACATCGCTGCGGTATCCGACGCAACGAAAGGGGCCGCGAGCAGTGTCACGCTCGACGGTGAACTGCGTCAGCAAGTGCAGCTCCGTCATCCGCCGGTACGTTGCCACATCGTCGATCGACAGGCATCCGAGCCCGTGTGCACGAGCGAAGGTCTCGGCCTCGGCGGAGTCGGCGATCGCTGTCGGATCGAGCTCGGACACGAGGGCGCTGTAGGCGCAAGTCCGATGCACACCCGCGATGGTCAGGAGATCCACGGCAGCTTCCGCGGGCCCCCGGAACGCGAACACCCCGCCGGTGGCGGATCGTGCCGGGAGCACGTGCCCGGGCCGGGTGAACGCGTCGGGGGTGCTCGCAGAATCGGCGAGGATGCGTAGCGTGCCCGCCCTGTCGGACGCCGAAATGCCGGTGCCCGGTCCTCTCGCGTCGACGCTGACAGTGAACTCGGTTCCGGTATGTTCCCGGTCCGCACCGACCATGCTCGGGAGCCCGAGACGGTCGCAGTCCGAGCCGGCCATGGCGGCGCAGACCAGTCCCGAACCGTGGCGAACCAGAAATGCGATCGATTCCACGGTGGCCTTCTCGGCCGGGACCAGGATGTGGGCGTCGCTCGTGGGGGAGTTGCCCGTCAGTACGACCGGACGACCGGCGCTCAGGTCCGAAAGTGCTCGTTGCACGCGGGTTGTTGGACCATCCATGGTGGGGAACCTCGCTTCGATATGGACGACTGCCATTGGCACTGTGACGAGCGTCGCAAAAACCTAGACGTGTGTCAACATCAACGTAGATATTGATTGTGTCTCGGGCCGGCGCGCGTGCCGAGTGCGAGCGACGCGCGGGCGAGCGTAGGCTGACCGCCGTCCTGAGCGCATTGGGGACATTGCAACGCAGGCAGGAAGTCGGAAGGAGAATCATGTGGCGAGGAAGGCGATAGCCCGGAAACCCGGCCGGCCGCCTGCGAGCGAGGGCCGCGACCGAGCTGCCGACATCATCGAGGCGGCCCGCGCACGCTTCGCCGGCGACGGATTCGACGGTGCATCCCTGTCGAAGATCGCCGCCGACGCGGACTTGACGCTTGCTGCCCTGTACCACTACTTCGACGACAAGATTCAGTTGTTCGAGATGGTGTACCGGCTCACACTCCACGCCCTCTGGGAGCCGTGGATCGACGGGCTGGCGTCGCTGGATCCGAGTCTCGATCTGGCTGCACGGTGCGAAGCAGTCATGACCCCTGGTGACCGGCCGGACGACGAACACACCGACTTCTTCGCGGGTGCGCAGGTCGCCGGACGTCGCATCCCCGAGCTACGACACCTGCTCGACGAACGAGACATGGTTCGGCAGCGTGCATTCGCAGCGCTGCTCGGCGACCTGGGTGATCGAGGTCGAGTGCGGGGGTGTTCGACGAATGCGGAGGCCATCGCGCTCCTCGAGGTCATTTTCACGGGATGGACCTTCGAGGGCTACTTTCAACCCTCTCGCCGCGACGAGCACCACGAATCGGCTATGCGCATTCTCCGAACCCTGACCGTGGAATAGTCGCGCACGGTCAGGGCGACGCCGAACGAAGCAGGATCAGGCCGCGTATGCGCTCAGTGCGCGGATGTCGCGTTCCGGACGGATCCACAGCATGGCGATGATCCCCCCTGTGACGAGAATCCCCGCGGTGAGGAGAAAGACGATCTGGTAACCCGTTGCGCCGTCGTGTGCCTGGATGATCCTCCCGGCGACGAACGGTGCGATGACGCCTGCCAGGGAGGACACCGCAATGGTCGTGCCCTGAACGCTGCCGCGCTGGGAGGCGGGGCTGAGCTCGGCGTTCACGGTCAGCGTCACGGCCGAGATGATGACGCTGCCGAAATAGAAGGCGAAGGTCATGAAGGCAATCTGCGGCCACCCCACTGCGGCGTACACCACGCCGGCCATCGCGATCCCCGAGACGAGGAGGCATCCCGATCCGAGAACGCCGCGGGCCTTTCGGCTGGACACGCCTCGGCGCATCATCGCGGTGGTGACCATCCCCTGGAGAAGGACACCGACGCCTCCTGCGAGCCACGGCAGCGTGACCAGCAGGCCAACCGTTCCGGATCCGTAACCACCGACGGTTCCGAGATACGGAGGTACCCAGGCGATGAGCAGCGACATGCTCCAGTAGCCGGCAAAGGTGGCGGCCGTGGCGGCAAGCCAAGTGGGGGTGCTGATGATTCGACGTAAGGGAATTCGAACGGTCGGTTTCACCTGCAGGTCGGTGGCGGACCGGTCGTCGGAGGGACGGTGATCTACGGTGCCTTCGCGGCCGATGACGATCCACGCGAGAGCCCAGACGAATCCGACCGCGGCGAGGAGTCCGAAAGCGGCATGCCAGCTGAAGGCCTCGATCACCCAGCCGATCACGGGCGCCGCGACAATGACTCCGAGCGGAGCTCCCAATGCGAAAAGTGACGTAGGCAAGGATCGTTCGGAGTCGGTGAACCACTTGTGGATCGCGTGAATTGCGACGGGAGCCGCAGGGCCCTCGGCGGCTCCGAGGACGAGGCGGCTGATCAGCAGCACAACGAATCCCACTGTGCCGATCATCGGCAGCATCATGACCGTCCAGATCATGACCATCCCTAAGATCACCCATTTGGTGGGGAATCGGTCGGAGAGAAAGCCGCCGACGACGGCGGAGATCGTGAACGGCAGGAAGAACGCGCTGGAGATCACGCCGTACTGAGACGCGGTCAGGCCGAGGTCCTCCATGATGGGCTTTGCGGCCAATCCCAGCACTGCCTTGTCGGCAAAGTTGATCAGGATGAACAGGATGAGCATGGCGGTGACGGCCCATGCGCGTCGACGTGTGTGGGAATCCAGTCGCACTGTTCTCGTCGGCGGCTGCGTGACAGTGGAATCTTCTATGGACATCGTCTTCCTCGGGGTCGGATCGGTGTTGGCGCTGGAGCGAGTGAAGCGAAATGGTGGAATTGGCCGTCAATTGTGCTGGGAAGCAATGTGTTCGATGTGATGCCGGCAATTCGATCGCAGCGGAGTCGGGGCTGCGGATTCCGGTGAGGAGAGGGCGTGGGGCCTGTCCCGTGAAGATGGAGGCGCCCCGAAGCGTCGAGTCGCCGCTGCGCGGGTGATCCGCGATGCCGCCGTCAGTTGTGATACACGACTTCTGGCGGTGTATGTCGCCGGACGTTCCGTGCCGACTTCTGCAAGTCAACGACATGGGAGCGAGGTTGTCAACGGTCGAGTTGAAGACGTCCGAGATCAACACATACGTTGATGTTGACTTTCCTAACCTTGGTTGGAAGTATCGACGAACATCGTGAACGTGCGTGTCCGCAGGGCCGGGAGGTAGAGCGCGCGCCGAGGGAAAGGTATCGCTGTGACCTGGCGACCCAAGTCGTTTCGGCTAGGCGCCGATCCGGATCCTCGATTCACCCTGGCGAACGAACGCACGTTTCTGGCGTGGATTCGGACCGCGTTGGGCACGGTTGCAGCGGCGGTCGGATTCGAAGCGTTCGGTGCCGATGTGGTCGGTGCCGGAGTCCGCTCGACTGTCGTCGTCTTCCTGTTGGTCGGTGCGATCTTTCTGGCTGTCGGCGCTTTTCGGCGCTGGTGCACAGTGGAAGGTGCGTTGCGGCTGGGCAAGGGCCTACCCGTGCCCACGGTCGCGGTTCTGGCGACCGGGTTGGTCGTCGGCACGTCGCTGACCCTGCTCGTGGTTGCAGCAACGCGGTGACGCGGTGACGCGCGGCGAAGACTCCGTCGCCGACCCTGGGTTGCAGCCCGAGCGGACTTCTCTGGCGTGGGTCCGGACTGCATCGACTGTCGCCGCGGTGGCCGTTCTCTATGTGCGAGCGGTGCCAGGACCCTTGATCGTCACGGGAACGATCGCGAGTGTCGCGACAGCCCTGTCGGCCGGGGTGATTCTGTCGGGGCGCCGCGTGCACGACCGCCGGTCCGTCGACTTCTCCGCCGGCGGCACCCGTCCTGCCCTCCTGGGCAACCTCGTGCTCACCGCGGTGGTGACGGTGATGGCGATCAGCGCCGCCATTCTCGTCGCGTATCCCTGATTTTCGGAGAAGCGCCCCCTTCCCTCAGTCCTGGCCGTCGGCCGCGATGATCGGTGCATCGCTTCGATCGAGAGTGAAATATGTTGTTCCCCTTCGCAAAATAAATTAATTGTGCTAGTAATTAATTTAGCGGACCACCGTACGGTGACAGTTGAATGTGAGAGGGAGTACTCATGACCGAAGACACGACTCGAGAAGCGCAGCCGGGGGAGCCGCGGGCAGTGCCCGGAAAGAAGCCGAACGTTCTGGTAATCCTGCTCGACGACATGGGTTTCGGTGCCTCGTCGGCGTTCGGGGGACCATGTCGGATGCCTGTCGCGGAGAGCCTCGCCGAGAACGGCTTGAAGTTCTCGCGGTTCCACACCACGGCATTGTGCTCGCCGACACGCAGTGCGTTGATGACCGGCCGCAACCATCACAGCGTCGGGATGGGGACCGTCACGAACATGTCGATGGCGACGGAGGGATACAACGGTATCCGCCCCGCATCGAAGGCAACCCTCGCTCAGACGCTGCGGCTCAACGGATATGCGACCGGTGCGTTCGGAAAGATGCATCAGACGCCCGGTTGGGAACTGAGCCCGGCCGGGCCGTTCACGCGGTGGCCGACTCATGAAGGGTTCGACAAGTTCTACGGGTTCCTGGCGGGTGACACCGACCAGTTCGCGCCGAACCTGGTCGAGGGCACCACGTTCATCGAGCCGCCTGCCACCGAAGCAGAGGGCTACCACCTCTCCGAAGACCTCGTCGACCAGAGTGCTGCATGGATCCGGCAGCTTTCCGCATTTGCGCCCGACAAGCCGTGGTTCACCTATCTCTCGTTCGGTGCCACACATGCGCCCTTCCAGGTACCCGAAGCGTGGCGTGATCGGTACCGGGGGGAGTTCACCCACGGCTGGGACGCCCAGAGGGAGCGGACCCTTGCGCGGCAGAAGCAGTTGGGCGTGGTACCGGAGGATGCCGAATTGGCGCCGTGGGCGCCCGGCGCTCCGTCGTGGGACGAGATGAGCGAGGCGGAGCAGACGGTTGCACAGCGATTGATGGAGGTGTACGCCGCGTTCGCCGAGCACACCGACCTGCAAGTGGGACGGCTGGTTGCCGAGCTCCAGCGCCTCGGCCAGCTCGATGACACGCTGATCTTCTACATTCTCGGCGACAACGGCGCATCGGCCGAAGGTGGCATCGAGGGCACGTTGAACGACATCCTGCGGATAAACGGTCTGCCCGAAGACGTCGACCGGATGGTCGAACGTCTCGACGACGTCGGTTCGTCCATCACCGCGCCGCACTACAACGTCGGCTGGGCGTTGGCCATGGACACCCCCTACCAGTGGACGAAGCAGGTCGCGTCTCATTACGGCGGTACGCGCAACGGTCTCGTCGTCCACTGGCCGGCCGGAACCGCCGAGACCGGCCTGGTCCGGAACCAGTGGCACCACGTCATCGATGTAGCTCCAACCGTGCTCGAGGCCGCCGGCATCCCGCACCCCACGTCGATCGACGGCGTGGCGCAAGACCCGATCGAGGGCACCTCGATGCTGGCCACGTTCACCGCCTCGCAGGCGCCTGAAACCCACACCACCCAGTACTTCGAGATGCACGGCAATCGGGGCATCTACCACGAGGGGTGGACCGCGGTCACCAAGCATCGCACTCCCTGGTCGGTCGGCGTCGTGGACCTCGTCGACTTCGAGGACGATGCCTGGGAGCTCTACGACACGACCAGCGACTGGACGCAGGCGCGCGATCTGGCGGCAACTCATCGCGGCAAGCTCGCCGAACTCCAGCAGCTGTTCCTGGCCGAGGCCGACAAGTACAAGGTTCTCCCCCTGGATGATCGGTTCTCCGAACGGCTCAATCCGGAAGCGGCCGGCCGCCCTGCCGCACCGAAGCGGATGACGCTCGATCCGAGCACCCCCAGGCTGGCCGAAGACACCGTTCCCAACATCAAGAACGCGTCGTTCCGTATCACGGCACGTCTGCACGCCGGCGCGGAGGCATGCCGCGGCGTTCTCATCGCGCAGGGCTGCCGGTTCGCCGGCTGGTCACTGCACGTCGACTCCGGTGTCCCGGTGTTCACCTACAACCTTGCGGAAATCGAGATCACCCACATCTGTGCCGATCGCGCGCTCGACCCAGGCGACCACGTCGTGGAGGCGGTCTTCTCCTATGACGGAGGCGGCCTCGGCAAGGGCGGAGAACTCACCCTGATGATCGACGGGAACAACTGCGGGAGTGGCCGTATCGAACGGACGATCCCCTTCGTGTTCTCGGTCGATCAACCGCTCAGTGTGGGAGTCGACTGGGGAAGCCCGGTCACCACCTACACGCACGCCACGGATACGCGGTTCACCGGCAGGCTGGACGACGTCACCATCGACGTCGGTTCGGACACTGTCGATCCCAGCGACGAGGA
The DNA here is from genome assembly GCF_042674125.1 of Rhodococcus sp. NPDC056960. Classification (NCBI taxonomy): domain Bacteria; kingdom Bacillati; phylum Actinomycetota; class Actinomycetes; order Mycobacteriales; family Nocardiaceae; genus Rhodococcus; species Rhodococcus sp. NPDC056960. The sequence goes on from NZ_JBHURF010000003.1 coordinate 90,214, forward strand.
GAAACTCCAGGCCGAACTCGCCTTCCACTGACACGCTGTCCGGAGGAATGCGGCGCGTGGACCCGAGTGCCTCTCGGGTCCACGCGCCGGGCGTCGTTTCCGGTGTGGAGCTCAGAGGACCGCGACGAGGCGCCCATCCGATGCAGCCCCTCGCGCGAGACGATCCAAGCCCGCCGGAATGTCGCCGAAGGAGATTTGCTCGGTGTTCGGCACCGTGCAGTGCTCTGCAGGCGTCCCGGACCCGTCGTCGTCGCCGGGATCCCGACGCGATCGCCCACCGCGAAGTCGGTCACGTTCCGCGCGTTCCGGGTTACCGGGCGCCGGCGTCGGACAGTGCGTTGAGAACCTGTTGTCTGCGCCGTATTCCGAGCTTTCCGAGCATGTGTGCAACATGCCCCTCGACGGTGCGTACCGAGAGGACCATCCGATCGGCGATCTCCTTGTTGGACAATCCTTCTGCCACAAAGGTGGCGATGTCGCGTTCGCGGGGTGAGAGATCCGCGCCGGGTGCCGAACGGACTGTTGCACGCTCGATGCCGTCCTCGTTCAGGGCGTAGGCGATGATCTGTGACTTCGACATCGTGGCACCCCGGTGATGTGACCTCGAGTAGGCGGCATCGCCGAGTGCGAGGCGCGCACGGGACTCGTACTCTTCCCGGCGCTGGACCCAGTGTCGGGACCCGTACAACTGCATGCCGAACGAGTCCCACATCGACGATGCCGCGCCGAGTAGCACTGCGGCCCGTTCGCGGGAACCGCTTGCAGCTTCGGCCCAGGCGAGAAGATCAGTCACGAGGGTTGTTCCTACGGTGTCGTCGAACGCACGCTTGAGCCCCAGGCTCGTTCTCGCGAGCCGAATGGCCTCGTCGTACCGGCATCGGACGAGCGCGACGAGACCGAGGCCATAGACGGCGTACGAGAGCATCCACCTCTCGCCCGTCGCCGACGCCTGCATTCGTACGAGCTCGAAATGCTCGGCAGCCGGTACCACTGCTCCGTTGGAGCTGAGCAGCATTCCCATCTCGATGTGTGCCGTCCACATGAGGTCGGTGCCCGAGGGGAGCTGTTCGTACAGTGCGAGGGCACCCGTCAAGTGGTGTTCGCCGGCGTCGAAGTCGCCGCCGAGGTAGGTATTGAGCCCCTGTGTCTGCAGTGTGAACGCAAGGGTCGCATCGTCCTGCAGCGATCGCGCGAGCCGTGCAGCCGCGTCGAGTGTGCGATCGGCTTCGGAGCGATCCCCCTGCATGGTCTGGAGGACACCGAGTGTGGCGTGGAGTTTCGCGACATCGCTGTCGGCGAGACCTTCGACGTTCAGCAGACCGGTCACCCACACTCGGTGTTCCCGCACAGAGAAGGCAGACGACCACAGGAACCACGTGGCAACCAGACCGGCCGCGAGGGAAAGATGTTCCTCGGTCGGCTCTGCAAGCGCAGTCTGCAGCGCCAGCCGGAGATTGGCTCGGTTCTCTCGGAGTTGGCCGCTCACTCGTTCCTGCTGGTCACCGGTCCATAGGCGACGCGCTGAGTCCACGAGTGCTGCGCACCATCGAAGGTGGGCGCCGCGCAGTGTGGACGCTTCACCGGCCGAGAGTTTGCTTGCACCGAAATGCCGTATCGTCTCCAGCATCCGAAAGCGGACGGAACCGTTGGAGTTGTCGCGCCGGAGAACCGATTTGCTCACCAGGCTCGCGAGCCCATCGAGTACGTACTGGGTTTCCACCGTAGCGTCCGAGCACACCTCTTCGGCCATTGCGAGATCGAAGCCTTCGGCGAACACGGAGAGCCTGGCCCACAGCGCTCGTTCCCGGATGTTGCACAGGTCGTAGCTCCACTCCACCGTGGCATGAAGACTCCGATGTCGTTCCGGGCCACCGCGATTCCCTACCGTGAGCAGCGCCAGCCTGTCGTCCAACCGGGTAGCGAGGTCGTCGACCGACAACGCGGTCAACCGGGCGCAGGCGAGTTCGATCGCGAGGGGCATCCCGTCGAGTTGCACACATACGCGGCTGACGGCATCGCGGCAGTCTTCGGTCACCGTGAACCCGGCAAGTGCAGCCGACGCCCGATTCTCGAACAGTTCGATCGCGGGACCGATCTTGCCGGGGTCGGTGATGTCGCTGGTGGGCAGCGGTTCCAGAACATGGACGTACTCGTCGGGTACGGACAGCACTTCACGACTGGTGACGAGGAACTTGACGGCGCCGGTACTTCGCAGGACGAGCGAAATCAACTCCGCGCACGTGGAGATCAAGTGTTCGCAATTGTCGAGAACGATCAGTAGATGCTTGTCGCGGAGCGACTCTACGAGCGATTCGATTGCGCTGTGCGCAGGAACGTCGGGACCGTCCGATCCCAGCGCATCGAGAATCGTCTGAGGAAGTAGTGAGTCGCTACGCAGCGACGCGAGTTCGATGAAGCGGACTCCATCGACGAACGCCCGCCGATAGTCGTGTGCGGCCTCGGCGGCCAATCGAGTTTTGCCGATACCGCCGGGGCCGGCGATCGTCACCAAACGGCTCTCGCCGAGAAAGGTGCGGAGGGTGCGTAATTCGCCTTTGCGTCCGACGAAACTCGTCGAGAAACGCGGGATGCCGGACGGAGGGCCCGTCTGGATCGCCGACGCCGGCGAGTGGGGGACCTGCGCACTGCCGTCCCGGACGCGTCGCACGACTCCCGCAAGAGTGTTGCGCGACCCCTCCCACTGCAGGTCTCGATGAATTTGAGCCACGGTCATCGCGGGGTGGACCTCGAGGAGGGTGGCAATCGCCGGGGCGAGTGCATCTGCCGACGACCCGCGGCGCGGCCGATGATCGGGGGGAGGTGCGTCGAAGGTCAACGCACGGCGCACGGTGTTGCGGGAAATCCGCAGTGTTGCCGCTATCGCCGAGATCGACTCGCCGGCCAGACGGAGGTCGGTGATCTGGTGCCACTCGTCCGAGTTCACAGAAGTTTCTCGTTCCGTTCGGTGCACTGCATGTGACTGGTGTCACGGACCGATAGTGCATGGTGTGCGCTCGGTGGTCAAGATCTGACATCGCTGATATTGACGGATTCGCGACACTGCTACTGCGCACAATCAGTGCTCCGAACTGGGGTTTTGCCGACCGTTCACGTGGTGTCCGAAACCGCGTACTTCTACGGTTTCGTGGGAGTGGCGCACCCTGGACAGTGATGTAGGCCATAACCGATCGCATCGCTGCACAGACGGAGCATCCATGAGTACGCCGGAACAGAACATCGACTTGGCGAAGAATTTCGCAAAGGTCTTCTCCACGGGTGACGTGGACCAGATTCTCGACACCCTTCATCCCGACGCGACCTACTGGGTGTCGGGAGGGATCGACGGGATGTCGGGGACCTATGACAAGGAAGGCCTGGGTGCGCTTCTGTGTGGGGTCACCTCCGTGTATGAGAACGGCGCACTGGAGGTCACCCCGACGTCGGCGATCGCCCAGGGCGAGAAGGTGGCTGTCGAGGCAACGTCGTACGCGAAGTTGAAGAACGGCAAGGTGTATCAGAATCGATACCACTTCCTGTTCGAGTTTCGCGACGGTCGGATCCTGTCCGTCAAGGAGTACATGGATACCAAGCACGCGTTCGACATCTTCTACGCATGACGCGTTGCTCTCCACATTCGCAGTGCGTGCGTCAAACGTATTTCCACGAAAGGCAATTCACGATGGCAATGGAAACCGGACTGATCGTCCACCCCTACATGCGCCCCGAGCGGACGGCACGTCAGACGTTCGACTGGTGCGTCCAGCAGGCCGTCGAGGCCGACCGGATCGGGTTCGACTCGATCATGCTGTCCGAGCACGCCTCGCAGCGCTGGGAGAACATTCCGAACCCGGAACTCGTCATCGCGGCGGCGGCGCGGCAGACCGAGAAAATCAAATTCGCTCCGATGGCGCATCTGCTCCCTCATCAGCATCCGGCGAAGCTCGCCATCCAGGTCGGCTGGCTGTCCCAGATTCTCGAGGGCCGCTATTTCCTCGGCATCGGTGCGGGCGCCTACCCGCAGTCGTCGTACATCCACGGCATCAAGAACGGTGAGGACACGAAGTTCACCAATGAGATGGTCCGTGAGTCACTCGAGATCATGGAGAAGATCTGGAAGCGAGATCCGTTCTTCTACGAGGGACGCTTCTGGAATGCGGGGTACCCTGAAGAACTGCATGGCGCCGACGGCGACGACCAGCACATGCTCGCGGACTTCAGTCCCTGGGGCGGAGCGCCGGAGATCGCGGTGACCGGGTTCAGCGCCAATTCGCCGTCGATGCGGTTCGCGGGTGAGCGTGGATTCCGGCCGGTGTCCATCTTCTCCGGTCTCGAAGCTCTCAAAACGCACTGGGAGACCTACTCCGAGGCTGCGGAAGCGAACGGGCACGTCGCCGATCGTTCTCGTTACCACGTCTCGCAGACGGTGTTCGTCGCCGACACGGACAAGGAAGCGAAGCGGCTCGTCATGGAGGGGCCGATCGGGTACTGCTTCGAGCGTTACCTCATTCCCATCTGGTGGCGATTCGGCATGATGGACGGTTTCATCAAGGATGCCGGTGCCGACAGGGCGGACGTGGATCTCGAGTGGGTCGTCGACAACGTGTTCTGCGTGGGGTCACCGGACACCGTGGTGGACAAGATCAATCATCTGTTCGAGGCGACCGGCGGATGGGGCACCCTCCAAGTCGAATCGCACGACTACTACGACGACCCCGCCCCCTGGTTCCAGTCTCTCGACATGATTGCGACAGAGGTTGCCCCGCGCATCTCGCTTCCCGCTCCGGTGTCGATCTAGCCCTCCGAATCCAACTGAAAGGTAGACATGACGAAACGTTTGGAGGGCAAGGTTGCCCTCGTCACCGGTGCCGCGCGTGGAATGGGCGAATCGCATGCGAAGACATTCGTCGAGCACGGCGCGAAGGTCGTGCTGGCTGACGTGTCCGCCGACGCCGGCGAGCGGCTTGCCGCGGAGCTGGGTGCGAACGCGCTGTTCGTGCATCACGACGTTACCCAACTCGATTCGTGGACGAGCACCGTCGAACGGGGCGTGGCAGAGTTCGGTGAGATCAACGTTCTGGTGAACAACGCAGGGGTGCTCGGTCCGCTGGCGACGACCGCGGAGCTTACCGAGGACGACTACCGAAAGGTCTGCAGCATCAATCAGGACGGAGTGTATTTCGGGATGAAGGCGGTCCTGCCGTCGATGATGAAGGCCGGAATCGGCTCGATCGTCAACATCTCGTCGATCGCCGGGATGGCGGCGAACTACGGCTTTCCCAGTCTGGCGTACGTTGCCAGCAAGTTCGCGGTCCGTGGCATGACGAAGGCAACGGCAATCGAATACGGTCCGAATAATATTCGCGTCAATTCCGTCCACCCCGGGTTCATCCAGACGCCGATGATGGTGGAGGCGACCAACGAGGAGGGTGGTGACGCACTCGCTCAGATCCCGCTGGGCCGGATCGCCGACCCGCAGGAGGTCTCGAACCTCGTGCTCTTCCTCGCCTCGGACGAATCCTCGTACATCACAGGATCGGAGCATCTGGTCGACGCCGGCATGCTTGCCCAGTAGGGCTGAAACCGAGGTAGTGGACGGATTTCTCCGAGATCCGTCCACTACCTCGATGTCGTCCAGTGATCCCGCACCGCCGCAGGCGGACTCACCACACCAGCACCGGTTTGATGACGGTGCCCGCTTTCTGGTCGGCGACGGCACCGTTGATGTCGTCGAAACGATACTCGGTGACGAGACGGTCGAACGGAAACTTTCCTTCCGCGTGCAGCGCCAGCAACTGCGGAATGAATTGCTGTACGGTCGAATCGCCTTCGACGCAGCCGCGCAGGGTCTTGCCGCTCAGCATCAGGTCCTGAACGTTGACGGCCACTTCGGGCTCGCCCAGTCCGACGACCACCGCGCTGCCCCGCGCGCGCAGCGACGACAGCGCCTGCCCGATGACGCTCGCGTTTCCCGTCGTGTCGAGGGTGTGGGTGGCCCCGCCGCCTGTCGCGGCACGGATGTCGCCGACCACGTCGTGCGTCCCCGGATCGATCGCCCGCGCGCCGAACTCCTCCGCGAGTGCGCGGCGTGCGGGAACCGGGTCGACCGCGAGAAGCGTTGCGACACCGGCCGACCGGGCCGCGAGCAGTGCGGCGAATCCGACGCTGCCTGCGCCGAAGACCACCACGGCCGAATCGCTTTCCGGGCGAAGCACGTTCAACACCGCCCCCGCTCCGGTCTGGAACCCGCAGCCGAGCGGGGCCGCGGCGACCAGGTCGACGGACCGGTCGACGACCACGATGTTGTCGGCCGTCGCGAGGACGTGCTCGGCGAAGCTGGACTGGCCGAAGAACGCGGAGCGCACGGGTTCGCCGTGCTGGGTGAGGGTGGCCGACCCGTCCGCGCGGCGGCCCGAGCTGTTCAACCGGTGCGCGTTCTCGCAGTACGCCGGACCGCCGGTGCGGCACTGACGGCAGTCGCCGCAGTGGCGGTAGCTGAGGATCACGTGGTCGCCGGGCGACACCCCGGTCACGCGGGATCCGACGTCCACCACGACTCCCGCCCCCTCGTGTCCGAGAACGACGGGGCCGACGGCTTCGGGGAGCGCCGCCTTGGTGAACAGATCGGTGTGGCACAGGCCGGTGGCGACGATGCGCACCAGTACCTCGTCTTCGCGCGGTGCGTCGATTCGGACCGTTTCCAGCGTGAACGGAGACTCGGGGCCTCGTGAGACCGCGGCCGTGATCTGCATTGCTGTTCCTCGGGTGGCGTGACGACCGGGCTCCGGCACGGTACGGATCTCAGTCCCGTTCGAGGAGGAAGTAGTAGTGCCTGCCCGCGTCGAGGACCAGTGCGGACTTGCCGTTCATGATGCCCATGAGGGTGGAGTCGTCGACCCGCTTGAAGTGGTCGAAGATGGGTGCGCCGTCGTAGACCATGGTCGCGGTGACCTCGCCCCGGAATTCGATGTTCCACAGGCTGGCCTCGCCGTTGCCGCTCTCGACATCGGAGAACAGGGTGCCGTCGGCGTCGCGGCAGATCAGCGGCTTGGCGTCGTCGAGCGAGATGAACGTCTTCCCGTGCCAGCGGCTCGCGACCAGCTGGTCGTGCAGGCGGTGCCCGGTGGCGAAGTCGTCGCCCTTCCATGCCCCGAGGATGTCTTCGGCGCGGACGGTGTCGAGCGCTGCCCACACGGCGTCGAGTTCGTCGGGGGAGACTCCGCTGTCCCGCCAGCGAAGCTGGCGGAACGTGCTGCGGGCCTGATCGTTGTCCATGGGCAGTCCTCGGGTCGGTGCTGACGGGCGGGGTCACCCGGATTCCGAACCAAACTGTTCGGCAACTTCGGAGGCTACGCCGAACCAGTTGGTTCGGCAACGGGCAATTTAGGATGACGGCATGCGATCAGCGGGAGAAGCCACGCGAGACCGGATCCTCGCCGCCGCGAAGGAAGAATTCGCCCGTTACGGAGTGGCGGGGGCCCGGATCAACCGCATCGCGGAGGCCGCGCGCGCGAGCAAGGACCGCCTCTACGCGTATTTCGAGAGCAAGGAGGCGCTGTTCGCCGCCGTCATCGAGCAGTGGATCGCGGAGACGACGGAACAGACGGCGTTGCGGGGCGACGACCTGCCGGGATATGCGGGCCGGCTGTTCGACGACTACGTCGCGCACCCGGAGAACGCGAGGCTGCAGGAGTGGGCCGACCTCGAGATGCGCGAGCAGATCGCCGACAGTGACGCGCGGATTCGCACGCTGCGGCCGAAGGCGGACGAAATCCGCCGCGGGCAGCAGGAGGGCTTCATCGATCCGTCGTGGAACCCCGGCGAACTCCTGCTGGTGATCACCGACATCGCCCGCACGCTCGCCACTGCCCGCGGCGGCCCGAAGTCGGAAGGCGGAAGGTCGGTGGAACAGCGACGGCAGACGGCTGTCGAGGCGGTTCGTCGGCTGGTCCGGGTGCCGGCAGGGGCGGATGCGCCGGGCCGGTAGCGGACGTTCATGCCCTTACCCGGCGTGGTGCCGGGTAAGGGGAGAAGTGCCCCCAGTAGGGCTCGAACCTACGACCTGCGGATTAAAAGTCCGTAGCTCTACCAACTGAGCTATAGGGGCGCGGGGCCAGAGTCTAATGCGCAGACGGTGCTCGGGAAAACAGCACCCCCGGCACGGCGTGGCGCGTGGGGGTGAGAAGGGTCGACTCGGGTGCGCACCCCCTGCAGCGCACCCGAGCCGACCCGAATTATACCACTCGGTGTGTTTTGGTATCGGCCTGCTTCTGGCGTCGTAACATACCCAAAGTATGGTTTAGATGACTTTTAATTACTTCAAGACTGCTGTGTTGGTTTTTTCAAAACAGGGATACTGTTATGTATGGCTCCATGCTCGTCCTTGCAAGGCGAGGGGGTGGGGTTACGACATCTCGGAGAGGGTCCACCGCAATGCCACGTCAACAGGAGCGTGCGCGACGCACTCGCGCTGCGCTGGTGGAGTCGGCCGCGATCGAGTTCGCCAAGCGCGGCTATGCAGCAGCGTCGGTCAACACGATCCTCGAAGGCTCGAACGCCACCAAGGGGGCGATGTACTTCCATTTCCAGTCGAAGGAAGAGCTCGCCCGGGCCGTCCTCGAGTCCGGAGTCGAGCAGTTCACTGCCCTGACCGACCGGTGGACGCGTCGCACGGATATCGGGCCCTACGAGGCCCTGCACGGCTTCGTGCTCGACCTGGCGAAGCTGTTCCATTCCAGCGTCATCGTCCGTGCGGAGTTCCGGCTGATCGTCGAACCCGAGTTCTATCCGGACGTGCAGTCCGGCGGTTCGCAGGTCTGGGGGAGGGCCGCGCACGAGTTCGGTGTCCGCGCTCAACGGGAGGGACTGCTGCGCGCCGGCGCGGATCCCGAGAAGTTCACCCGGGTCCTGGCGGCGTCGCTCGCCGGCCAGCGGTACATGTCCGACATGACTGCCCTCGAGGGCGACCTCGGCGAGCGGTTCACGGAATCGCTCGAAGTGGTCCTCACCGCCATGGCTTCGCCCGAATGGCTGGAGAACTTTGCGAGGGACGGGTGGCCCGATTCCGGCTCAGAACTGCCCGATTCGTAGCCTGACCTGGCGATTTGGGAAATTCTCGATCCGTGTCCTAAGCTATCCAAGCTCCCAACGGAACGCCGTTGGAGGTACTGGTTCGGAGAAATCCGGCGGGCCCCCTTCGTCTAGCGGCCTAGGACGCCGCCCTTTCAAGGCGGTAGCGCGGGTTCGAATCCCGTAGGGGGTACGTTTGACCAGTGTCGAGCATGCGGTATGGTTCGACGGCAGTAAACAGTGACACGCAGTATCGCTTTACACTTGTAAAGCACAGCAGGACAAGCAAGGCCCTGTGGCGCAGTTGGTTAGCGCGCCGCCCTGTCACGGCGGAGGTCGCGGGTTCGAGTCCCGTCAGGGTCGCAAGTGTGTTGCCAATACTCGGTATTGGCAACACCGTGCGATAGGCATTCGGTTCGGGTGCCGTCCGGCCAGGTAGCTCAGTTGGTACGAGCGTCCGCCTGAAAAGCGGAAGGTCGCCGGTTCGATCCCGGCCCTGGCCACCACGATTCAGGAAACTCCGTTGTCGAGAACGTCGACAGCGGAGTTTTTTCGTCGTTCCCCCACGTGAGTGCGAAAGTGTGCCGGAACACACATTCGCACTCACGTGGGGTAGGGGTGCCGTCGCGCGACGACGCGGCGCCGGCTGTCGCTAGGCTGACGTCCATGAGCAGTGCTGAAGAGCCGCTGACCGCGGGCCGCGACGGATTGTTGTCGTTGCTTCGCAACGGGCAGCTGCCCTCGCGTGGGGCGAAGGCCCCGCAGCGGGAGCGTTACCAGCGGATCGTCGCCGCGGCGATGGAACTTGCCTCCGAGGGCGGGTACGACGCCGTGCAGATGCGGGCCATCGCCGACCGGGCGGGGGTCGCGCTGGGCACCGTGTACCGCTACTTCCCGTCGAAGAACCACATGCTGGTGATGGGTCTGCTGATGGTGTTCGAGGGAATGCGGTCGAGGTTCGAGAATGTCACGATCCCCGGTGACACGCCGTCCGAGCGGATCCTCTTCGTCCTGCGGAAGAACACGGAAGTACTCGAGAAGGACCGGCCGCGGTACGAGGCCCTGGTCCGGGCGTTCATGTTCGCGGACGCGTCGGCATCGGCCGAACTGGATGCGTTCGGTGCCCTGATGACCGAGATGTTCGCCAAGACCATCGGGGTGGAGCGGATCTCCGACGACCAGTTGAATGCCATCCGCGTGATCGGCGACGTCTGGATGTCGAGCCTGGTGTCCTGGGTGGCCGGCCGCATCTCGGTGGACGAGGTGATGGCCCACCTCGGGCTGGCGGTCCGGCTCGTCTTCCGGCGCCTCGGCGGGTAGCTCGTCAGCCGCCGACGCGCCCGAAATACGCGTCGCGCAGCACGGCCCGGTCGTCGATCTCGCCGGCATCCGCGTCCATGACGACGCGTCCGACGTCGAGAACCGTGACGTGATCGGCCACGCTCATCGCCGCGTCGACCGCCTGCTCGACGAGGAGCACCGCCAACCCGGTCTCCTTGAGTGCCGTCACGCGTTCCATGACCTCGTTGACGATCACCGGTGCGAGGCCGCCGGACGGCTCGTCGAGCAGCAGCAGGGTGGGTTTCGCCATCAACGCCTGCCCGATCGCCAGCATCTGCTGCTGCCCGCCGGACATGGCGCCCGCGAGGAGGCCGCGCTTCCGGCCGAGGACGGGGAACAACTCGTAGATTCTGTCCACCTCGTCGCGCAGCGCCGACCGCCGCATCGTGCGCACATACCCGCCGAGGATCAGATTCTGTTCCACGGTCTGCCGGTGGAACACACGCTTCCCCTCCTGCACGTAGGCCATTCCCTGTCGAACGCGCCGGTGTGGCGCGACCTTGGAGATGTCGCGGCCGTCGAACTCCAGGGTGCCGGCGGTGATCTTGTTCAGCCCCGAAATGGCTCTCAACGTGCTGGTCTTCCCGGCACCGTTCCGACCGAGCAGCGCGGTGACCTTCCCGGGCCACACGTCCAGGGAGACGTCCCACACCACCCGGAGGTCGCCGTAGCCCGACTGCAGATGCCGCAGGCTCAGGAGGGGCGTCGAAGTGTGCTCGCTCATCAGGTCGCCTCTCCGGCCAGTTCGGTGTCTTCGGCGACGACGCCGAGGTATTCGCTGAGTACGCGCGGGTCGTGTTCGATCTCGGACGGCGGTCCGGCGGCGATCACGCGGCCCTGGGCCAGCACGACGATGGTGTCGGCCAGTGCAAGGACCAGCCGGAAGTTGTGCTCGACCAGCACGATCGTGCAGCCGGCGCGGCCGAGCTGCCGGATCAGGTCGGCGAGGCGCTCCACCTCGTCCTCGTCGAGGCCGGACGCCACTTCGTCGAGCAGGAGCACCCGGGGCCGGGCGACCACCGACCGTGCGACCTCGAGCAGCCGCCTCATTCCCAGCGGCAGAGAGGCAGCCGTCTCGTCCCGCAGATGCGCGAGCCCGACCGTGTCGAGCGCCCGTTCCGCCTCGGCGAGGTCGGCGGCACGGACCCTGCGGTAGCGGGGGAGGCGCAACACCGTCGACAGCATCGACACCCGGTCGGTGCGGTACCGGCCGGAGGCCACGGCCTCGAGCACCGTGACGCCGTCCGGGATGTCGGGCGTCTGGAACGTTCGGGCCACACCCACTCCGGCGACCTGTTCCGGGGCCATGCCCTGGACTTCTCTGTCGCCGATCAGGATTCGTCCGCTGTCGGGACGGTAGAAGCCGCAGATCATGTTCAGCATGGTGGTCTTGCCGGAGCCGTTGGGCCCGATCAGCGCGGTGACGCTCCCGGGTTCCGCCCGGAGGACGGTGTCGTCGAGCGCCTGGTTGCCGCCGAACGCCTTCGAGATGCCGTCGACGACGAGTGCCTGCCCCGACATCGGTTCCATCGCCGGCCGATCCGTGTGTCCGGGGCGGGTTGCTCCACGGCCGGTCAGGCCGGCCGCGCGGTCCAGCCGTGCCGTGGCCTGCTTCGCCACCTTCGCCAGGCCGCCGCTGAGCAGGACGCCCCCGGCGATGAGGAATCCGCCGTAGAAGACGAGGGCGTACTGCTGGAACTCGGAAGACTGGTTGGGGCCGAGTTGCATGATCGCCGCGCCGATCACCGCACCGTAGACGCTCGTCGCGCCGCCGAGGATGCAGGCCGCGAGAACGGCTGTGGCGAAGGTGAATCCGAACGCCTCCGGCGAGACGTACATGTCGATGTTGGCGAACAGGGCACCGGCGAGGCCGGCGGGGAACGCGCCGATCGCATAGCCGAGGAGCTTCATGCGGAACACCGAGATGCCCACCGAGGAGGCCAGAACCGGGCTCTGCTTCAGTGTGCGGAACGCGATGCCGTGGCGGGAGACGACGAGGTTGCGCACGGCCGCGAACCAGACGATGGCGACGAGGACGACGACCACGTAGAAGCGGTCCGCGTCGATCACGCCACCGAACAGCGTCGCCGGTTGGATCCCGCTCAGACCGTTCCGGCCGCCGGTGACGTTCCCGAAGACGGCGATGATGTCCGGGACGAGGAGGACGAGGAAGAACGACGTCATCGCCAGCGACCAACTGCCCAGCCGCAGCCCGGGTATGCCGGTGACGATGCCGACCGCCAGTGCCACGAGACCCGAGGCGATCAACTGCACCACGATGTCGGTGTACCCCGCGATCGACAGCAACCCGGCGGTGTACGCACCCGCCGCATACATCGCGGCCTGCCCGAGTGCGAGTTCACCCGCGTAGCCGAGGCTGAGGTTGAGTCCGCTGACCACCAGCGCCAGGATGCAGGCGAGTTGCACCTGGCGGGACAGCGCGAAGTCGAGACCGAACTCCGGCAGAAACAGGACGACGAGCCCGATGGCGAGCGGGAAGAGCCAACCCGGAATCGAGCGAATCAGGCGCCACACCAGCATTGTTCACACCACCCGTTCCCGGACCCTGCCGAACAAGCCGGCCGGGCGCACCATGAGTATCGCGATCAGCACCACGAAGACCGCGATGTTGCTGTACTGGCTTCCCACTTCGAGCGCGGCGAACGATTCGACGAGCCCGACGGTCACGCCGCCGACCAGCGCACCGGGCAGCGACCCGAATCCGCCGATCGCCAGGGCCACGAAGCCCTTGATGGCCAACGCCGAACCCAGCGTGGCCACCGCGAAGGTCTTGGGACCGACGAAGAGCCCGAGGAACCCGGCGAGCGCACCCGAGAACGCGAAGGCGCCGAGCGCGAGCGCCCGCACGTTCACGCCGCGCAGCATGGCGGCTTCGCGGTCCTCGGAGATTCCCAGGAGCGCGAGACCGGTCATGGTCCGCTTACCGACGTAGCCGAGGACGATCACCGCAACGACGGCCAGGATCAGCAGCGCCACCTCGACCGGGTAGGCGCGTCCCCCGAGAATCGTGATCGGATCGTTCGATCCGAAGAACGGAACGGTGAGCGGCTCGCTACCCCAGATCAGCTGTGTCGCACCGTTGATCAACGTCGCCGCCCCCAGCGTGGTGACGAGCTGATTCTGGTGATCGCGCACCGGTCGGACCGCGATGATCTCCTCGAATCCGGCCAGGATCGTGACGGTGACGGTCGCGATCACCGCGACGACGAGCACCGGCAACTCGAGGGTGACCAGACCGGTGTATGCGACGAAGGTTCCCACCATCATCAGCTGGGCCTGGGCGAAATTGAAGGTGTGGGACGAGATGAAAACGATGTTGTAGCCGATCGCCACGAGCGTGTAGACCGCGCCCAGGGCGAGACCCGACCAGACTATGGTCACCGGAATCTCCTGCGGTCGAAGTGTCAGGCGCTCGGATTTCCGTACTGGCCGTCGAGGAGTGGGCTCGGCGGCACGAACTTGTACGCTTCGTCGCCCGGCTTCGACGCGTGCGATTCTGCCGTGAAGTGATAGGACGGGGAGAACGCGGTCTCCGCGCTGTCGAGAACGTCCTGGTTCTCGAGGGCGTCGGCGAGGGCTTCGGGATCGGACGAGCCGGCTTTGTTCGCGGCGGCGGCGACGAGGGGCAGCGCGTCGTAGTTGTCGGCGAGGATCAACGTCGACGGAATGTCGCCCATCGCCTTCATGTTGTCGACCATCGTGTTGACCGCGGTGTCCTGGGCGTCGTAGACCGTGCTCGACATGACGTGCATGACGAGATTCGCCGTGGCAGGGGTGCCAAGCACCCCGTCCGGTGCCGGCTTGGAGACGAGTGACGTTCCCGCGACCGACGTGTTCCCGATGAGCGGGATGTTCCAGTCGAGTCGCTGAAGGCTGGTGAGCAGGTATCCGAGCGGCGCGCCGTAGGCGTCGACGACCAGTGCCTGGGTGCCGCGGTTCTTCAGCGACTGCAGTTGCGCCGTCATGTCGAGCGCCGCGGAGTCGTACTCCTCGGAACCGGTGCCGGTGACGCCTGCACCGCTCAACGCGTCCTCCATCGCCTGCCCGAAGACCTCGCCGTAGGCGCTGCTGCTGTGGACGACACCGACGGACTGGTATCCCTTGCCCTTGATGTAGCGCGCGATGGTCTCGGCGTTCTCGGCCGGTCCCGACGCCAGGTCGAAATTCAGCGGGTATTTCTCCGGATTCGCCGAGTCCTCGGTCGGCCCGATGTTGAAGGACAGGATCTTGTTCTGCGCGAGTATGGGCAGTGTCGCGGTGGTGATGGTCGACGGGCCGGAGTTGAGGAAGAGGTCAGGCTTCTTGCCCGACGCGATCGCCTCCCGCAGTTTCGACACGGCGTTGGTGGCGTCGCCCGCGTCGTCGACCACGGTGATCTCCACCTGCCGACCGCCGACGCCGCCGGCGCGGTTGACCGCCTCCGCGCTCGCTTTCGCTGCGAGCACGGATGTCTGGGCATTCGCGGCGAGCGAGCCCTGCGCGCTGATGCCGCCGGTCACGAACACCCGGTACGGGCCCCCGGCGGCGTCGGCCTCGGATGCGCCCGACCCGGCGCATCCGGTAACCGCAAGTGCCGTCACGGCGAGCGCCGCAGTGAGAGCCGAGGATCGAATTCGCATGACCGCCCCTTTGACGTGAGTAAAGCAAGCAATTGCTTGGTGCGGCAAAAGGTAGCAGAACTAACGGTCGGTGTCCGTCGAATGTCCCGCTGGGCGGGCGCACTCGGTGGCCGGGTCAGCGGAACGACGGCCGGATCACCGGTTGTCGTCGTTCGAGGATGGTGGCGGTGTGCTGCCGGACCATGCTGTCGAGGTGTTCACCCTGCGGTGCGAGCCAGAAGTCGCCGCGGTCGATGCCCGCGAAGACCATCTCGGCGAAGGTGTCCGCGTCGAGTCCGTCGGTGGTCAGCAGTGCGCGCATCTGCGCGACCATCTGGTCGACGGCCGGATGGGAGACGCCGCCGAACGGATTGTCGAAGACCGATGTGACGACGGGGCCCGGCGCGAGCACGCTCGCGGACACCGGCGCGCCGACCATGCTCAGTTCCATCTGCAGGCACTCGGTGATCGCGACCACCGCGAATTTCGATGCGCTGTACGGCGACATCATCGGACCGGGGGCGAATCCGCCGACGGACGACGTGTTGACGACGCGACCGGTGCCGCCCTGCTCGATCATCCGCGGAACGAACGCGCGGATCCCGTTGACGACACCCGTCACGTTGACGCCGAGGGCTGCGTCCCAGTCGGATTCGCGGAGTTGCCAGAGGAATCCGGCCCGCATGATTCCCGCGTTGTTGAAGAGCAGATCCACCCGCCGGAACGAGTCGAACGCGAGATCCGCCAGCGCGTCGACGGATCCGGCGTCCGCGACGTCGGTGACGCGGGTGATCGCAGTCCCGCCGAGGTCAACGGCCAGACGCTCCAGTGCATCCGCGTCGATGTCGGCGAGCACCAGTCGCATACCGCGAGCGTGTGCGTGCCGGGCGATTCCCGCCCCGATTCCCGAGGCTGCGCCGGTGACGACGACAACCCGATTCTCCTGTGTGTCCGGTTCCGTCACGGCTCGACCGTAGGACCGTCGACGGGCGGTCCGGACGCATGCTCTCTCTCAGCGGGAGGGAATCACGGGAGGGAATCATTTGCCGCGACGCCACAGCGGTTCGAGGTCCGGGCCCTCCTCGTCCTGCTGCACACCTCGGAAGCGCACCGCGAAGACGATCCAGCCGATGGCGGCCATGAGCAGGAAGCTGACCAGTCGATAGACGACGATCGCGGACACCGCCTCGGAACCGGCCATGCCACTGGCCGTCAGCGCGGGGACGAGCACGGCGTCCATGACACCGAGCCCCGCGGGCAGGAGCGGTATCGCCGAACCGGCGGCGTTGCCGGCCGCGTACGCCACCGCGAGCCCGGCGAACCCGGGATGGGCGCCGACCGCGTAGCACGCGAACGCGAGACACGACGCGTCGGCGACCCAGTTGAACAGCGACCAGCCGAACGCGCGGGCCGTGTCGCGGCGGTCCATCCGCACGGCGCTCATCTGGTTCACGATGTGCTTCCACTGTCGGACACCGGTGAGCGCGGGCTTCTTTCGGAGGGAGTTGACCCCGCGCAGCGCGGTGATGCCGACCCCTTCGAGCGCGTCCGGGCGCGATGCCGCGTACTGGGCCACGACGAGGAACGCGCACAGGCCGCCGAACGTGAAGATCAGGGAGAACGGGTTGGTCTTGGCCCCGACGAGGAGCGCGCCCGTCAGGCCGACGAGCGCCAGGCCGATCGCCTGGAGGACCCCGGCCATCACCAGTTGCCAGGTCGCGACGACGGGGGAGGCACCCCACAGTCGCGTCTGCCGGTACGTGAACGTGGTCGCGAGAACCGGTCCGCCCGGCAGCGTCACGCTCATCGAGTTGGAGGCGAACGTCACGGCGAGGGACTGCCGCTGCCGGATGTGCACGTCCGCGACGCCCAGCAGGCACCGCTGGACCCGGGCGAAGCTCGACATCGATGCCAGCGACGCCACGACCGCCGCGGCCACCCATCCCCATTGGAGGTCGCCGAGGTTGCGGACGCTCTCGGACAGGTCGGGCCAGATGAGGACGATCTCCACCGTGAGTACCGCGACGAGCAGGCCGCCGATCACCCAAGCGACGCGACGCCTGCGGGGCGTCGGGCGAGTGTCTTCGGCGTCAGTCATACGCGTCCATTACACATGGCCGGTGATCAGAC
Organism: Rhodococcus sp. NPDC056960; assembly: GCF_042674125.1. Lineage (NCBI taxonomy): Bacteria > Bacillati > Actinomycetota > Actinomycetes > Mycobacteriales > Nocardiaceae > Rhodococcus > Rhodococcus sp. NPDC056960. The sequence goes on from NZ_JBHURF010000003.1 coordinate 107,370, forward strand.
CGTGTATCCGCCGTCGACGTCGAGCTTCTGTCCGGTGACGAAACCGGCCCGGTCGCCCGCGAGGAAGCAGACCGCCTCCGCGACGTCGGCTGCGGTGCCGAACCGTCGCAGCGGTATCCGGCTCATGGCGGCGTCGAGCGCGCGCTGGTCGAGTTCCTCGGAGCTGATCAGCCGCTCGGCCATGCCGTCGGTGAGCATGCCGGGCCCCACCGAGTTGAAGCGGACGCCGTAGCGGCCCTCCTCGGCGGCGAAGCCTTTGACGAGTTGTTCGATGGCCCCCTTGGTGCCGGGGGAGAGTCCGTCGCGCACCGGGAAGCGGCTGGTGGCCGCCGTCGTGACGGCGACGACGGAACCGGACGACTCCCGCAGCGCGGGCAGCGCGGCCTTGACGACGGTGAAGAACGCGACCGCCTCCTGTTCGAGGTGCTCGGCGTAGTCGCGGGGAGCGATGTCGGACAGGTGGATCATCGGAATGTGCGGACCGGCGGCGTGCACGAGGATGCCGAGGCCGCCGAAGTGCTCGACGGTCTGCTTCACGACGCTCGCGACGCGGGGCTCGTCGGTGAGGTCGGCGGAGAAGGCGTGTGCGGCGCCGCCCCGGCCTTCCAGTTCGCCGACGAGGTCCGCGGCGACGTCGGCGTTGGACCGGTAGGTGATGGCGACGTCGTGGCCGAGGGTGGCGAGTTGCCGGGCAATGGCGGATCCGATGCCGCCGGTGCCGCCCGTGACCAGTGCGGCGCAGCGACGTCCGGGGGTGCTGGTGGCGGGTGTCGCCATGGGGGACTCCAAGCGTGGGGGGACGGCGCCCCTAACCTAGCAACTGCTTGGTTTCGGTGTGGGGCGAACGGCCCCCAGCGGCCGAGCGCAGCCTAGCCTGGCTATCCGACCAGGCCTTTTCGTCTTAACCTGAACACATGTCAGCTGAGAACGCCGAGCGTGCCGAGCCCGCACGACATCCCGACGAACCGCACGCACCCAGCCTGGCGAGCCGCCTCAACTGGCTGCGGGCCGGTGTCCTCGGGGCCAACGACGGCATCGTCTCGACCGCCGGTCTGGTCGTCGGGGTGGCCGCGGCCACCACCGCGCGATCGGCGATCTTCACCGCCGGCTTCGCGGGTCTCGCGGCCGGGGCGGTGTCGATGGCCCTGGGTGAATACGTGTCGGTGAGCACCCAGCGCGACACCGAACGCGCCCTGCTGTCGAAGGAACGACGCGAACTCGCCGAGACCCCCGACGCCGAGTTCGAGGAACTCGTCGGAATGTACGAGGAGAAGGGTCTGCGGGACGAGACCGCCCGGACGGTGGCGCGGGAACTCACCGATCACGACGCGTTCGCCGCGCACGTGGACGTCGAACTGGGTATCGACCCGGACGACCTGACCAACCCGTGGCAGGCCGCGGCGTCGTCGGCGCTGTCGTTCACGCTCGGCGCCCTGGTCCCGCTGCTCGCCATCCTCTTACCGCCTGTGGATCTGCGTATTCCGGTGGCGTTCGTCGCGGTGCTGGTGGCATTGGCGCTGACGGGCACCGTCAGCGCCGCTCTCGGCGGCGCCAAGCGCACCCGGGCGGTGCTCCGGGTCGTGCTGGGCGGGGCGCTCGCGATGATCGTCACGTACGGAGTCGGACAGCTGGTGGGGACGGGCATCTCCTGAAGCAGCCCGCCCGCCCGTCACTCGTTCCGGCAGATCATGACCGGGCAGATGGCGTGGTGGAGCAGGTTCTGACTGGTCGAGCCCATCAGCGCGCCGAGCAGCGGTCCCCGGCCGTGGCTGCCGACGACGATCAGCTGGGCGTCGCTCGCGTGCCGGAGGAGGACATCGGCCGCGGCGCCCTGCTCGGCCACCTTCGTCACGGACACGTCCGGATACCGTTCCGATTCGCCGGCAAGGCTCTCGGAGAGCAACGCCTCCTCCTCCTGCTTCACCGCGTCCCAGTCGACGAGCATGCCGGTGCCGCCCGCGCCGACCGTCGGGGAGCCCTGCCACGTGTGGACGGCGACCAGCGGGGCCTCGAAGAACGACGCGACCTCGAAGGCGTGCGCCACCGCATCGCGGCTGAGGTCGCTGCCGTCGACACCGACCACCACCGGGCGCTGATCCGGGATGGAGACGTCGCCCCGCAGCACCGTCACCGGGCAGCCCGCGCGGTTCGCCACGTGCAGCGCGGTCGATCCGAGCAGGGCCGAACGGAACGCTCCCGTTCCCGTCGATCCGAGCACGATCAGCCGGGCCCAGTCGGCCGATTCGAGCAGCGCGGTGCCAGCCGGACCCGGACTGATGGTCGTCTCGATGTCCAGGCCGGGGAACTTCGGTCCCAGCAGTCGCTTCGCCGTCTCGATGATGGCCTCGCCGTCCTCCCGGAGCTGGCTGAGGAATTGCGATTCCAGCATGATCGAGGCGGGGCTGTACAGCGGGCCGTCCTGCGGCAACGCGTGGACGAGAGACAGCGTGGCACCCCACTTCGACGCGACTGCGGCGCCCCACAGCGCGGCGGCGGTGGAGGCGTCGGATCCGTCCAGGCCGACGACGACGGAATGACTGGCGGGTGTGCTCACGTCTGGCTCCCTTCGGTCACGCGGGTGCGTACTCCCGACTGTGCCCTACTTCCAGACTTTTCGGGCCGCCTTCTTCGCGGACTTCCACTCGGGCTTCAGTTGCGGCGCCAGGGTATCGCCGCGATCGAGTTCGCGCTGGAGCAGCATGCCGAGGCCCAGACTCGACTCGGCCGAATGCTGATCCTCCGCGACCGTCGCGAGGATGTGCTCCCGCGCGACGACGGCGTCCTGGTACTCGCCGAGGACGTCCTGGAAGCCCTTGAGCTTCTTGTGTGCGCGGTCGGATGCCTTCGGTGCCAGCGGTCGCGTCGACTCGAGTGCGTAGCGCATTCGCTTGGCGCGCTTGCGCGCTCGGTGTGTCAGCTCGTCGCGCTCGCCCCGGGTGGTCGCGTCCGCGGCCTTCCGGACGCGCTTGCGAACGGACTTCGACAAGGAGCGCAGGGATTTCCGGACGGCCTTCTTCGACGGGCCCGAGCCCGTGGACGACTCGACGGCGGCGAGGAACGTGTCGAGTCCGGCGAGCAGGTCGAGGTAACGCCGCGAGTTCAGCGCCGCCAGAGCCGCGGGGCGGGCGGTCGCGGCGAGTCCCGAGAAGTATTCGTCGAGGCGCGCCCGCACGACCTCACGGCCGGGTATCTCCTCCGCGTCGTCCAGCCGATCCACGAGCCGGCTCCACTGCACCTCGGTGTCCCGGGCCGGCCCGAGGGCCTGGCCGATCCAGCGGAGTTCGACGATCAACTCGTCGACGGTCTCCTGGTCGCGCAGGCTCGGCCCGTACACCTGCAGGATGCTCCGCATGCGCCGGGCCGCGACCCGGAGGTCGTGGACGGACTCCTCGAGGTCGCGCCGCACGCCGAGGTCGGCCGTCACGAGAGAATCCTTCTGCGCCGCCAGATAGTCGAGCAGTAGCTTCCGCGGAGCCGACCCCTTCTTCCCGCGTACAGGACGCGTGGTGTCGGTGACCGCGTCGCCGAGCGCCCGCCGCAACTTCGACGGCGCGTCCGACCGCGTGATGCCGGCATCGGTCAGTCGGGAGTCGATGGCGTCGAACAGCTTTCGGTCGCCGGCCGCGAGTTCGACCTCGATCTCGCGCCACACCCGCTCGTCGGATCCGGTTCCCGCCTCGGGCACGGCGGCGATCACGACATCCGAGACGACCTCGGCGAGCGTCGTTCCCGCCGCGTCCACGAGTCGCTGCCGCTCGCGGTCGGTGCTGATGAGCGCGACCGGGTTCAGGGCGGCGCCACGCGTGACGGCCGTGAGCAGCTCCGCGAATTCTCCGGGCACCTCCGTCTCGGGGAGCTCGGCGTCGGGTGCCAGCTGCAACTCGGTCCGCTCGTCCGCGCCCGCCGGAATCTTCAGGTGCCAGCCGGCGTCGTCGCCGCCTTCTCGGCGGCGGAGGGTGATTCCGGCACGGAGCAGCAGGAGTTCGCCCGTGTCGTAATACAGGGCGGACAGCTGAACGGTGTCACGTCGGGGTTCGCCGTCGACGCCCGGCAGCCCCGAGAGGGCCGGGAGTTGCTGCTCGGACGTGGCTTCGTACTTGCGTTCCACTTCGGACACGGACGTCGCGGTACTCATGTCACCATCTTTCCGCCTGACCGGGGTGAGGGAAAGAACGCGAGGTCAGGTCGGCCAGTCGAGAGTGCGCCGGCTCGCGAAGCGGCGACCGTCCCCCGAGATCGGGTCGACGAACTCGACGGATCGGGCCAGCAGGCGCAGCGGTGTCGAGTAGTCGTCGGCGGCAACGTCGTAGAAGTCGGGGTAGAAGTTGTCGCCGTGGATCGGGATACCGAGTGCGCTCATGTGAACCCGTAACTGGTGTGTCTTCCCGGTGTGCGGCAGCAACCGGTACCGGGCCGCGTCGCCGCACACCTCGAGAAGTTCGATCCGGCTCTCGCTGTTCGCGGGACCGTCCACCTCGTACGCCTTCAACACCCCCCGCTCCTTGACGATTCGACTGCGGACGGTGGCGGGCAGTACGAGATCGGGGTCGTGACGGGCGACCGCCTCGTACTCCTTGACCACCCGCCGCTGATCGAACAGCGACTGGTAGTCGCGCCGGACCTCGCGCCGCACCGTGAAGATCAGCACCCCGGCGGTCAACCGGTCGAGCCGGTGCGCGGGCGTCAGCTCGGGGAGGTCGAGGTCTCGGCGCAACCGGACCAGCGCCGACTCGGCCACGTAGGCGCCGCGCGGGGTGCTGGCCAGGAAGTGGGGTTTGTCGACGACGAGGAGGTTCTCGTCGCGGTGGAGGATCTCGATCTCGAACGGCACCCGCTTCTCGACCGGCGGGTCCCGGTACAGGTACACGAACCTGCGGGGTGCGAACAGCGTGGCCGCGGTGATCGGCTGCCCGCGCTCGTCGACCACTTCCGATGCGCCGACCTTCTCGCGGAGGCGGGTCTCGTCGTGCGGAAATCGGGCGACCAGGTACTCGAGCACGGTGGGCCACGAGCCGACGTCCGGCATCCTCAGGCGCGTCGGGTTGAGGCCGTCGCGGACGGGAAGTGGGGCGTCGGGCACCTTCGCCACGGTAGTCGAGAGGGTGCCGAAACCCGTCGTTGACCGCGGGAGGACTCATGGTTACTATCCGGTAAGTTTGTGACGCGGGCCACCCTGATGGCCGCTGAGGCGCGTCATCGGAGGATTTTCACGGGGTTCGTGGTGATCGTGCGTCGATGGGCGTTTCGTCCGGGTGCGGTGGCAGTTGTTCTTGCGATGGCGGTGGGTCTCGCCGTCGCTCCGGCGCTGACGGCGTCGGCCGATCCGACGGGGGGAGCGGCGGCCGCGCAGTGGAACGCCGCGGTCGACGCCCCGCCCGAATACCCGGTGATCGCGATCGACTGGGACGTTCCGATCAGGATGAGCGACGGAACGGTGTTGAAGGCCAACGTGTATCGCCCCGCGGACGCCTCGGGCACGCCGATCGACACCAGGATGCCGTCCGTCCTCAATGTCACGCCGTACACGAAATTGGTCGGTAACCTCGTCGATTCCGTGCTCGCGGTGCCGGGACTCGAGCACACGGTCGTCGACCTGGTGAACTCCCTCGATCTCGCCGGAACACCGTTCGACGGCGTCGGCGAGGCGGCGAAGGTGCTCACCGGTGGCGGCATGCGCGTCTTCGGCGTCAACCGCGACCTCGTCCGGAACGGATACACCCAGGTGGTGGTCGATGCGCGCGGCACCGGCTTCTCGCAGGGGGAGTGGCAGGCGCTCGGTCCGCTCGAGCAGCAGGATTCCGTCGAGGTCATCGACTGGATGAGCAAGCAGGGATGGTCCGACGGCACGGTCGGGATGGCGGGGGTGTCGTATTCGGGCATCAACTCGCTGCAGGCCGCGGGACACCAGCCGCCTGCGCTGAAGGCGATCTTCCCGACCGAACCGGGCAACGACCTGCTCCGCGACATCGTCGGAACCGGCGGCGGCCTCGGGGTGGGCTTCATGCCGCTGTGGTTGACGCTGGTCAACGGTCTCAAGTTCGTCCCCGACGTCCAGGCCCTCGCGCAGGGCCGCTTCGATCAGCAATGGCTCCAGGATCGGTTGCGGGATCCGCTGACACTGTTCCCCGCACTGATCGAGGCCATGACGGCGACGAAGATCGGCGATCTCGACCCCGGCACGCTGCGGGTGGCGCAGGACGGCCAGTTCTACGAGGAGCGCAAGGCGCAGGCGGGGAACATCCGGGTGCCGACCATGCTCTACGGCGCCTGGCACGACATCTTCGCGAACAGTGAGCCGCGCGTCTACAACGACATCCCGCTGCCCGCGGGCGAGAAGCAACTGATCATGAGCGACGCCTACCACATCTCGTTCGGGGGCGGTTTCGGTGAGCAGGACGCGCCGCCGCGGCTCGACGTCCTCGAACGCGCGTGGTTCGACAAGTGGCTGAAGGGAATCGACAACGGCATCGACGGGTACGGCCCGGTGACGCTGTATCAGCAGGGCAACGGCTGGACCACCACCGATCAGTTCCCGCGCGCCGGGGTCGACTACCAGCGGATGTACCTGTCGGGCGCTCCCAGCGGCACCGCGGGGCACGCCGTGCACGACGGCAGCCTGGTGTCGGCGAAACCCGGTGATGCAACGCAACTCACGGTCGCACCCGGGCTTCGCGGGCTCTGCTCCCGCGACGGTGTGCAGGGCACCGCGGGCGCGGCCGTCGTCCTCGGATCGGTGTGCAGCAAGGATTCCCGGTTCGACGAGGCCGAGGGGCTCACGTTTACCAGCGCACCCGTCGCGCAGCCGACGGAGTTGTCGGGTCCGGTCAATCTGCATCTCGAGACCGTGCTCGACGCCCCCGACGGGTTCTGGGCGGTGACGCTGAACGACGTCGCGCCCGACGGCACGTCGACGCCGCTCACCAACGGCGCCCTCACCGCTTCCATGCGGGCCGTGGACGATTCGAAGAGCACGAAGTCGGCGAACGGCGACTACTCCGAACCCCACCACTACCTGACGGTGGAGTCGCGGCAGCCGTTGGTGCCGGGCGAGGTGACGCCGGTGGACATCAACTTCGTGCCGACCGACGCGATGCTCCAACCGGGCCACCGACTGCGCGTCGACGTGTACGCGGGGAGCATTCCCCGGTATCTGCCGCTCGGACCGATGCTGGCCGACAGCGGGCTGAAACCGCAGCACGTCGCGTTGTCGCCGGACCGGCCGAGTTTCCTCAATCTGCCGCTGGTCGGAAGGCGGGCGTGGTGACGGGTTCACGCCGCGCCCCGGCATCCGTAGGGTTGAAATCATGACCAAGTGGACAGCTTCGGACATCGTCGATCAGAGTGGCCGCACGTTCGTCGTCACGGGCGCCAACAGCGGTCTGGGGGAGGTGGCGGCGCGGGCACTCGGGCAGGCGGGGGCGCACGTCGTCCTGGCCTGTCGCAATACCCACAAGGGAGAGGTGGTCGCGCGGTCGATCGGTGACAACGCCGAGGTGCGCCGTCTCGATCTCTCCGATCTCGCCTCCGTGCGGGAGTTCGCGGCGGGCATCGATGCCGTCGACGTGCTGGTGAACAACGCCGGCGTGATGGCCGTGCCGCAGCGCACGACCGCCGACGGCTTCGAAATGCAGATCGGCACGAACCATCTCGGGCACTTCGCGTTGACCGGGCTGCTGCTCGGCAAGATCACCGATCGGGTCGCCACGATGTCGAGTGCGGTGCATCAGGCGGGAACGATCCACCTCGACGACCTCAACTGGGAACACCGCAAATACAACCGCTGGAGCGCATACGGGCAGTCGAAGCTCGCGAATCTGCTGTTCACGTACGAATTGCAGCGCAGGCTCGCCGCAGCGAAATCACCCGTCAAGGCGGTCGCCGCGCATCCGGGGTACGCCTCGACCAATCTGCAGGCGCACACCGAGTCCGTGCAGGACAAACTGTTGGCGGTCGGTAACCGGATCTTCGCGCAGTCCGCGGAGATGGGGGCGCTGCCGATGCTGTACGCCGCGACCGCTCCCGACGTGATCGGCGGAAGTTACATCGGGCCGGACGGACTGTTCGAGCAGCGCGGCCATCCGAAAGTGGTGGGCTCCAACAAGAAGTCGCGGGACGAGCAGACCGCCGGTGCGCTGTGGTCCCTGTCGGAGAACCTGACGGGCGTCGAGTACAAGTTCGGGTGACCCGACGCCCGCGCAGGTGTCAGTCTTCGGTGACCTCGAGGGTGACGTCGATGTTGCCGCGGGTGGCGTTGGAATACGGGCACACCTGGTGCGCCTTCTCGGTCAGCTCGAGCGCTTCCGCGCGGGGCAGGTGGGGCAGGGAGACCTCGAGGGTGACGGCGAGCCCGAATCCGCCGCCGTCCGTGGAGCCGATGCCGACGCGGGCACCGACGGCCGAGTCGGCGACGTTCGCCTTCGCCTGACGGCCGACCAACTGGAGTGCGGAGTGGAAGCAGGCGGCGTATCCGGCGGCGAACAGCTGCTCGGGGTTGGTGCCGTCGCCGGACCCACCCATCTCGGTGGGGATGGCCAGGTTCACGTCGAGCCGGCCGTCCGACGTGCGCGCGTGGCCGTTGCGGCCTTCTCCGGTGGCGAGGGCTTCGGCGGTGTACACGATCTTCATGGTTACTTCTCTCCTGTACGGGTGGGGAAACTGTGGAGCGATTCGGTGAGCCTCGACAGGGTGTCGCGGAGGGCGACGAGTTCGTCGACGTCCATTCCCGTCGAGTGGGCGAGCTGCGCGGGAATGTCCTCCGCTGCGGCGCGGAGACCGGCACCCTTCTCGGTGAGGTGGATCCCGACACGGCGCTCGTCGGCCGACGAGCGGCGGCGTTCGACCAGGCCCAGGGCGTCGAGGCGCTTGAGCAGTGGCGACAGCGTGCCGGTGTCGAGGTCCAGGGCATCGCAGATCTCACGCACTCCGCGGCCGTCCTGTTCCCAGAGCACCAGCAGCACGAGGTACTGCGGGTAGGTCACTCCCAGCGAGTCGAGCATCGACCGGTATCTCGCCGTCATGGCCCGCGATGCCGAGTACAAGGCAAAGCACACCTGGCGGTCGAGGGCGAGGTTGTCGGTCACCACCAAATAGTTGCACACAACTAGGTTGTGCACAACCATAATGGCCGGAGTGGTGACTGGGCATACACTGTTCGCCAGTGACACGGGGTGCTGCCCGGCGAGAGCCGGGCGGCTGAGAACACACCCGTCGAACCTGAACTGGGTAATGCCGGCGAAGGGATGTCGCGGAGACGGCCGTACGCGCCGCTCCGAATATCTCGTCGCCGACCGAACGGAAGGTGACAGCATGCAGCTCGACAAGCAGATCGTCCTGGTGACCGGTGGTGGACGGGGCCTCGGCGCCGCCCTCGTGCGGTCGTTCGCGGAGCAGAACGCGCGGGTGATCGTGAACTACCGCAACAGCCGGGAGGCGGCCGAGGAGCTCGCCGCTTCCCTTGGCGCGGACCGTACGGTCGCGCTCCGGGCCGACGTCACGGATGCCGGACAGGTCGCCGCGCTGTTCGCCGCGGCCGAGGCGCACTTCGGCTCACCGGTGACCACGGTGATCAACAACGCGCTCGCCGACTTCTCCTTCAACGGCGACGCACGCGACAGGGCGGACGTCATCACGTGGGATGCGTTCGACGCGCAGTTGCGCGGCAGCGTGAAGGCGACCCTGCACACCACGCAGGCCGCACTGCCGGGCATGCGTTCGCTCGGGTTCGGCCGGATCGTGAACATCGGGACCAACCTGTTCCAGAACCCCGTCGTCCCGTACCACGACTACACGGCCGCCAAGGCCGCGGCGCTGTCGCTGACCCGTACCCTCGCCGCCGACCTCGGTCCCGACGGCATCACCGTCAACATGGTCTCGGGCGGGCTGCTCCGCACCACCGACGCGAGTGCCGCCACTCCCGACGAGGTGTTCGACCTCATCGCTTCGAGCACGCCGCTGCAGCGGGTCACCACCCCGGAAGAGTTCGCCGACGCGGTGCTGTTCTTCGCGTCCCCGTGGTCGCGCGCGGTGACCGGCCAGAACCTCGTCGTCGACGGCGGACTGGTCAAGGACTGACATGAGCGACACGAGGCAACTGCACTTCAACGCCTTCCTCTACAGCTGCGGCCACCACGGCGCCGCGTGGCGGCATCCCGCCTCGCAGGTGGAGCGTCTCTGCGACATCACCTACTACGAGGAACTGGCGCAGACCGCGGAGCGGGGCTGCCTCGACGCGGTGTTCTTCGCCGACGGACATTCGGTGCGCGACCCCGCGACCGGGGGCATGTGGTTCCTCGAACCGCTCACCGCGCTGTCCGCGATGGCGCGGGCCACCGAGCGGGTCGGGCTGGTGACGACGGTGTCCACGACGTTCTACACCCCGTTCCACGCCGCCAGGATGCTGGCGTCGCTCGACCACATCAGCGGCGGCCGCGCCGGCTGGAACGTGGTGACGTCGATGTTCGACGCCGAGGCGCGCAATCACGGACTCGAGGAGATGCCGCCACACGACGAGCGCTATTCGCGTGCCGCGGAATTCGTCGATGTGGCACTCGCGCTGTGGGATTCGTGGGAGCCCGACGCGCTGGTGCTCGACCGGGAGGGCGCCTTCGCGGATCCGGCGAAGGTGCGTCCGGTCGAACATCGGGGCAAGCATTTCCTGGTGGACGGCCCGCTGACCGTGCCGCACTCTCCGCAGGGACGTCCGGTGCTGTTCCAGGCGGGCGCATCCGATCAGGGTCGCGACCTGGCCGCCCGGTGCGCCGAGGGCATCTACGCCGTCGCCTACGACCTCCCGGCCGCTCAGAACTACTACGCCGACGTGAAACGCCGCATCCGCGTGGCGGGCCGTGACGCGGATGCGGTGACGGTGATGCCCGGCCTCGTGACCTACGTGGGCTCGACCACCGAGGAAGCGCACCGCAAGAAGGCGGAACTCGACGCGCTCCTCCCGGTCGAGCAGTCGCTGGCGCAGCTGTCGATGTTCGTCCAGCAGGACTGCAGCGCCTGGGAATTGGACGCACCCGTTCCCGCGCTGGCGCCGCTGTCGGAGTTCACCGGACCGCAGGGTCGATACGACACGATCCTGCGAATCATCGAGAAGGACCGTCCCACCGTCCAGTCGCTGCTCGGCACGTTGGCGGCAGGCGGCGGGCACTGCACCATGATCGGCACCCCGGAGTCGATCGCCGACGAGATCGAGATGTGGTTCCGCCACGACGGGGCCGACGGGTTCAATCTGATGCCGCCGCTCTACCCCAGCAGCCTCGACGAGTTCGTCGACGAGGTGATCCCGGTCCTGCAGAAGCGGGGGCTGTTCCGCGCGCAGTATGAGACAGCGACCCTGCGTGACCATCTCCGGGGTCAGCGATAGTTGCCACCACAAAGAACACAACCTTCTCTACGTACGCAACAGTGACTGTGAGCGCCCTTCTCCCCGACACTTGCTGTAATCGCGATCACATCGCGACTCGAGTTCGGACGAGGAGTGGCAATGCTGGTAGCACTCGGCTTTCTGATGGTGGCCGTGTTCATGTTCTTGATCATGTCCAAACGGGCCACTCCCGTGGTCGGGTTGATCGCCGTCCCGGTCGCATTCGGTATCGCGGCCGGGGCGGGTCTCGGCATCGGCGACATGATCACCGACGGGATCAAGTCGCTGGCGCCGACCGCCGCGCTGCTGTTCTTCGCGATCATCTTCTTCGGGATCATGATCGACGTCGGCCTGTTCGATCCGCTGGTGAAACTGATCCTCCGGCTCGTCCGCAACGACCCGATGCGACTCGTCGTCGGCACCGCGGTGCTCGCGATGGTGGTGTCGCTGGACGGTGACGGGTCGACGACGTTCATCATCGTGACGTCTGCGCTGCTGCCGCTGTACATGAAGCTGAAGGTCAGCCCCGTGGTGCTCACGGTGGTCGCCGGCCTGGCGAACGGCGCGATGAACATCGTTCCCTGGGGCGGACCGACGGTCCGGGCCGCCTCGGCGCTGGGCATCTCGCCGTCCGACGTGTTCGTCCCGATGATCCCCTCACTGGTGGTCGGACTGGTCGTCGTGCTGCTGTTCGCCATCCAGCTCGGTTACAGCGAACGCCGTCGCATCGGCACGCTCGAACTCACCGACGAGCGCCTCCTCGTCTCCGCCGGCTCCAGCCTCCGCCGGGCCGCGACCGGCTCCGGCGGCAACGGCGACGCACCCCGCACCGGTAGCGGTTCCGGCGACGCCGGCTCGGACGGCGGCGAAGGATTCGTCGACGGTCTCGACCCCGAGCGGCCCACGCTGCGACCGAAGCTGTTGTGGTTCAACGCGCTCGTGACGGTGTCGCTGCTCGTCGTGCTCGTGATGGACGTCCTGCCGATTCCGGTGCTGTTCATGGTGGCCGCCGCCATCGCGCTGACGGTGAACTTCCCGCGGGTCAAGGAACAGCAGGAAGCGATCACCCGGCACTCGTCGAGCATCGTCTCGGTGGTCGCGATGGTGTTCGCCGCAGCCGTTCTCACCGGCGTGTTCCAGGGCACCGGAATGGTCGAGGCCATGGCGCAATGGCTGCTGGAGATCATTCCGTCCGCACTCGGACCGCACCTGGCCGTCATCACCGGCATCCTGAGCCTGCCGTTCACGTTCTTCATGAGCAACGACGCCTTCTACTTCGGCGTGATGCCCGTGCTCGCCGAGACGGCGTCCACGTACGGCATCGAGCCGGTCGAGATGGCCCGCGCCTCCATCACCGGCCAGACGTTTCACATGCAGAGCCCCCTCGTTCCGGCCATCCTCCTGCTCGTGACCCTCGCGGGTGTTCCGCTGGCGGACCATCACAAGAAGGTGCTGTGGCGCGCGGCGGTGGTGTCGCTGTCGATGCTGGTGATCGGTGTGGTCCTGGGGCAGATCCCCTGGTGACCTAGTCGTCTGTGTTCGTGTCGGTGTCGGTGGCGGGTCCCTCCGGGGTCGCGCCACCTTCGTCGCTCCAGTCGGCGCCCGAACCCTTGTCGTCCTCGGCGGGATCGGACATCACGTCCTTGTCGGCGCCCGAGGCCCCGCTGTCGGTGCTCGTGGTCTTCGGTCCGGAAGCGTCCTTCGGTGTCATCTCCCGCGAGTACCCGGAATGTGGGGCGTTCCAATCCGAAACCCGGTCAGGGATTGGCAGGTGAACGATACTTCGACGTAGTGTTCCCCGGGTTATCGACGATGAAGGAGTGGAACTGTGGCGCGCAAAGTTGTTGTCGAACGCATCGACGACATCGACGGGACTCCGATCAAGAACGGTAAGGGGGAGACCATTCCGTTCTCGGTCGACGGCGTCGACTACGAGATCGATCTGAAGCTCAAGAACGCCAAGGAATTCCACAAGACTCTCGACTACTACATCGAGCACGCAACGCGAGTCGGGGGACGGAAGCGCCGATCGACTCCCGCGGTGGTTCCGTCGCAGGGACGTCAGAAGGCGAAGGAAATCCGGGAATGGGCCACTGCGGAGGGCTACGAGTTGTCGGCGCGGGGTCGTATCCCTGCCCAGATCGAGGAGGCGTACAACGCGGCGCACTGAGTCGCCGGGTTGGGTAACTGCGTCGCCGGTAGCCGAGTTCGCGGTGAGTCGACTCCGGTCAATATCGTCGTGCTGCGTGAAACGACATCGAATTCATGGGTACGCGCGCGACCGGCCTGCCCGGGGCGGGCGCGTGGATTACGGTGTCGTCGCCCGCGTAGATTCCTGCGTGGCCGCCCCCGTAGAACAGGACGACGTCCCCGGGTTGCAGGTTGCGCACGTCCACGGCCGTTCCGTGTTCGAGTTGCTCGTAGGTGGTACGCGGAACGGATACTCCCGCCTGCCGGTACGCCCACTGGACGAGGCCGGAGCTGTCGAAGGCGTAGTGGTCGCCGGCCCCGAGTGTGCAGGGGATCCCGATTCTGGTGACGGCGGCGTGGAGCGCATCGCGTCCCGGCCGCACCGGGTCGGCGCGGAACGTCTGGACCAGCTGATATCCGTGGCTTCCGGTGTGGGGGTTCATGCCGTCGGTACTCCAGTGCGCTCGGTGGGGGTCGCGTCGTCGGCGCGGTCTGGATACAGCGTGGTCCGTGCGCGGCCCGGGCACACCGGCCGAATGACCCGGATACGTGCCTGTCTTCCGTTCTTCCGACACCGGATTCGACGACTGACCAGGGAATCATTCGATCTGGTCGGTTTGGTACTCGCGAGTACCGCGCGCTCCTCGTAACGTCGCACGGGTAATGATTCTGCAAAGGGGAGTGGTCCGCTACGTCCTGTGGGCTGGGGTGAAGGAAGGCGGACGATGAGAATCCGACAAACGGTCAACTGCGCATTCGGAGTCGCACGTCTGGCGTTCGATGCGGGAGCAGCCCTCCTGTCCGTTGCCGTGGCGGTGCCGATCGCCTTCGCCGCGGGCGAGGCGCGATCGATGGCACACACGGCGCGTGGCGACATCGCCCCCGCCCCCGGACCGTCGGACGCGGAGCATGTGCACGACCTGGGGACCGTCGTCGAACTGACGTAGTCGCTACGGCCGCGGTGACGTCGATCGTTCACGGCGATGTGTTATCCAGTTCGAATGAGTGCGTCACCGAGCGACCCGCCCGTGGGAGCGACCCTGTCCGCGATCCGTGCCCTTTCGCAGTCACTCGCACCGAGTGAACGCCGCGTCGCCGAGGTGTGCGTCGCGCGTCCCGGCGACGTCGCGTGGTGGTCGGCCGCCGACGTGGCCGAGCACGCCGGGACGTCGACAGCCACCGTGATCCGGGCCTGCCAGAATCTCGGATTCAAGGGATTCCAGCACCTGCGGATGCTGCTGCTGAGGGATCTCGGCGCCGCCGACACCGCGTCGGTGGGGACACCGGCCGCCGAAGACAATGGCGCCGGACTGGTCCGGGCGGTCTTCTCCGAACTGGCGACGGATCTCGCCGGCGCCCTGGCTCCCCTCGACGAAGACTCGTTCGAGCGGGCGGTGACGGCGCTGGCGGAGGCGGAACGGGTGCTGGTGGTCGGTAACGGAGCATCGGGTCCGTCGGCGGCCGCCCTTGCGGTGCGGTTCATTCTCAACGGCCGGCACGCCGAGGCACCGACCGATGCCGTCATTCAGCAGTTGACAGCGGGCCGCCTGACCTCCCGTGACGTGTGCCTCGCCGTGAGCGACAGTGGGTTGAACTCGATCACGCTGCGGCCGGTCGAGGCCGCGCGGGCGGCGGGAGCCACGGTTATCGGCGTCACCAGTTACGCCCGGTCGACTCTCGTGGAGAAATCCGATATCGGACTGGTCATCGGTGGGGGTACCGGTCCGTGGGGCGGCCTGGGCGCCTCGGCGACGGTGGTGCAGATCGCGTTCCTCATCGGCCTGCAGATCGCCGTCAGCCGAGCGCGGGGTGGCGCGGCCGAGGCTGCGGCGGAGACGTTCAAACAGATTGTGCCCCTGATTCATCCATGACGCCGATCCATCCGTGAGCACGTCGGGCAACAGCAGTTGCGCGAAGCATCACCGATGATTGGATCTCCATTCGCTCACCATTAACCTGAGCCTGGCTAACTACCGATGTAACGAAATTTCCCATCTCGTCGAGACTGGGTAACGTCATTTCATCGGGAGAGGCCAATGGGCAGGATTCGGATCGAGAATCTGAGTCGAAAGTTCGCAGATTTCACCGCAGTCGACAACATCGACCTCGATATCCAGGACGGCGACTTCCTGGTCCTCCTCGGGCCCAGCGGCTGCGGAAAGACCACGCTGCTGAGGATGCTCGCGGGACTCCTCGAGCCGACCAGCGGACGAATCCTGCTCGACGACGCCGACATCACCACCGCGCCCGCGCGGCGCCGGGACGTCGCGATGGTCTTCCAGAGTTACGCGCTGTACCCGCACCTCAGCGTCGCGAAGAACCTCGGATTTCCGTTGCGCGTGAAGAAGATGCGCAAATCGGAGGCAGCCGAGCGTGTCCAGGCCGTCGCGCAGCAACTCGACATCGCGCACCTCCTCGGCCGGAAGCCGAAGGAACTGTCCGGTGGCCAGCGGCAACGCGTCGCGGTCGGGCGCGCGATCGTGCGCAATCCGAAGGCCTTCCTGATGGACGAGCCGCTCTCCAACCTCGACGCCAAGCTCCGGACCGCGACGCGCCGTGAACTCACCGAACTCCATCGCCGACTTGGCGCCACGTTCGTGTACGTCACCCACGACCAGGTCGAGGCGATGACGATGGCGACCCGGATCGCGCTGCTGAACAACGGCGCCGTCGAACAGGTCGGCACACCCGAGGACGTCTACGACCGGCCCGCGTCGGTGTTCGTCGCCGGTTTCCTCGGCAGTCCCGCCATGAATCTGCTCGACGCGCGGGTCCGCACCGTGAAGGGCACGGTCGTCGCGACAGCGGAGGGCGTGACCGCGCCGCTGTGGCCGGGACAGACCGACGGCCGCGACATCGTCCTGGGCATCCGGCCGGAACACCTGAAGGTCGCCGACCCGGACGAGCAGGCGGGAGTCCGGCTGTCGGTGGACGTGACGTCCGTCGAGAACCTCGGCAGCGAGCAGGTCGCCTACTGCGATGTCGGCGGCGCCACGCTGTGCGTCCGAGCGCCCCGTCCGATCGCGTTGCACGCCCACCGATCCGCCGTGCTCACCGCGGATCCCGCCCATCTGCATCTCTTCGACCGCGCGACCGGGCGCCGCCTGGAATGGGTGGACGTTCCCGCACTCGCCGACCTCGACCCCTCGATTCATTCCGAAACACTTTCCGCAACAGGAGCAGCGTGATGCGTAGAACCACCACAATCCGTGCCGTGCTGACCGCGGTCGTCGCCGCCGCGACGCTAGCAGGCTGCGCCACGGGCGGCGCCGCCCCCGGGGCCGCGGGCAGCGGCCAACCGGTGCCCGAACTCGACCCGAACCAGCAGGTCGACATCGTCTTCGAGTCGTACAACCTCCAGCAGGCGGGACTGTGGTCGGATACGGTCAACGGGCTCGTCGCCGATTTCGAGGCCGAGCACCCGAACATCCACGTGAAGGCGCAACCCCCGCAGGGGAGCACGACGACCGGCTCCGGAACCGCGAGCAGCGTGCAGACGCAGATGCTCGCCGGATCGCCCCCCGATGTGGCCCAATTAACTTTCGACACACTCGATTTCGCCGTCAACGAGCTCGGCGCCCAGTCGCTCGACAAGCTCGTCGGCGCCGAGGCCGTGGACGCGACGTTCGGCGGCGAGCATCCGTTCCATCCGCGGGCCGCGACGCTCGGCGACTGGAACGGTGAAACGTACGGCATTCCGTACGTGTTCTCCACCCCCACCCTGTTCTACAACGCGACCGCACTCGCGAAGGCCGGGCTCCCGGCCGACGCGGACCTGTCGTCCTGGCCGAAGGTGGCGGCCGCCGCCAAGGCGGTGACCGCGGCGACGGGCAAACCGGCGCTGTCGGTGTCGTGCTCGGTGAAGGGCGGAAACTGGTGCATGCAGGCGCTGTTCCGGTCGGCAGGCGGCGACGTGCTGTCGCAGGACCGCAAGACCATCGAGTTCGGTGAGCCCGAAGCGGTGTCGGCCGTGACCACGTTGCGGCAGATGTACGACGACGGCGTGCTCGCCAATCTCGACTCGACCACCCAGTACGAGAGTTTCGCGAAGGGTGACGTGGCGATCCAGTTGCAGACCTCGGCCCTGCAGGGAATGTTCATGAAGTCGGCCGCGACCGGCGGCTGGGACCTGCGTGCCGCACCGATGCCCGCCTTCGAGGGTCACGACGCCGTGCCCACCAACTCCGGTTCGGCGCTGTTCACGTTCTCGCAGGATCCGGCGAAGCAACGCGCGTCGTGGGAGTTCATCAAGTTCATGACGAGCGATCACGCGTATACCGAGATCTCCAGCAAGATCGGCTACCTGCCGCTGCGTCCGTCGCTCACCCAGGACCCGGCGGCGCTGAAGGACTGGGCCGACAACAACCCGCTCCTGGCGCCCAACCTCGGTCAGCTCGACAAGCTCGAACCCTGGAAGTCGTACCCCGGCAACAGCTACGTGCAGGCCGACGACATCCTCGAGCAGGCCGTGGAGGACTCGGTCTACTACGGCAAGGAACCTGCGGCAACCATGCAGGCGGCGCAGCAGCGCGTGCAGGAACTCATCCAGTAACCGTTATTCGAACAGAACGAGACACCGACACATGACCAGCACTCTGCCGGCGCCGACACATCATCGACGCCTGAATCTCGCCGGTACCTACAATTTCCGCGATCTCGGTGGATTCTCCACGGACGCGGGGACCACCAAGTGGAACAAGCTGTTCAGGTCGGACGCCCTGCACCGGCTCGACCAGCCGGCCCGGGACCTCCTGCGCGAGCGGAAACTCGCCCTCGTCATCGACCTCCGTGAACAGCAGGAACTCGACGACAACCCGACCGCCCTCGACGGCGTCGGCCATCGGGTGGAGCACCTGCCGGTGTACGAGGGGGAGATCGACCTCGACGGTGCGAACTTCGACCTCGCGGTCGTCTACCGCGAGATGGTTCAGAGCTACGGGCATCGCCTGACCCGCGCGGTCCGTGCCATCGCCCGCTCGGGCGACGACCCTACCGTGGTGCACTGCACCGCAGGCAAGGATCGCACCGGCCTGGTCGTCGCGCTGACGCTCGCGGCCGTCGGTGTCGATCAGCGCGACATCGTCGCCGACTACGCGATGTCCGAGGTTCTGCTCGCCGGGGACTGGGCGCGCGCCATGGCCGAGAAGATGCGCGCCCGTGGCCTTCCCGACGGCGTCGACGTCGACCATCTGGTCGGCGCCAGCCCGGCCGTCCTGATGCGCGCGACCCTCGACTCGATCACCACCGCACACCACAGCGTGCGCGGGTACCTGCACGCTCACGGCATGACCGACGGCGAATTCGACGACCTGCGTAGCGCACTCGTCGCGTGACATCCACTTACACAGGAGAAACCGACATGTCCCCATACGGCGAACCGGATCACTACATTCTGCACGTCAGCGACACCCACTTCGTCACCGACGGCGACCTGCTGTACGACGCCGTCGACAGTGACGCCAACCTCACGCGGCTGTTCGACCGGCTCGCGAAGGCGGGCCGGCGGCCCGAGGCCATCGTGTTCACCGGAGACCTCGCCGACAAGGGCGAGCCCGAGGCCTACGTCCGTCTGCGCCGGATCGTCGAACCGGCCGCCGAGCGCCTCGGCGCGAAGGTGATCTGGGTGATGGGCAACCACGACGCCCGGCCGGCCTTCCGGAGCGGTCTGCTCGACGGCGAGCCCACCCAGGACTCGGTCGACGCGGTCGTCGACGTCAACGGTTTGCGGATCATCGTGCTGGACAGCACGGTTCCGGGATTCCATCACGGTCTGATCAGCGACGAGCAACTCGACTGGCTGACCGGCGTCCTGGCCGAACCCGCACCGCACGGCACCCTGCTCGCCCTGCACCACCCGCCGGTGCCGGGTCTGCTCGACGCCATGGATTCGGTGGAACTGAAGGAGCAGCATCGGCTCGAGGAGGTGCTGGCGGGCACCGATGTTCGCGGAATCCTCGCGGGCCATCTGCACTTCTCCACGACGTGCACGTTCGCGGGCATCCCGGTGTCGGTCGCGTCGGCCACCTGCTACACGCAGGATCTGCTCGTCGACGCGGGCAGCATCCGTGGCCAGGACGGCGCCCAGGGTTTCAACATGGTGCACGTCTACCGCGACCGCGTGCTGCACACGGTGGTCCCGCTCGACGTGTCCCCGGTGGTGTACGAGATGACGGCGGACGAGCTCCGGCAGTCGATCGAACAGCTCACGGCGCCCGGCGTCTGATGTTCGTCGAAGTTCCGCCCACGACGTCCACCGGAAGTGCCGACACGGCGAAGCGTCCGGCACGGGTCGTGCAGATCAAACGCGCACGGGTCGTGCAGATGAAGCGCAGCATCGCGCCGTACCTCTATCTCCTGCCTGCGGTCGTCCTGCTCGTCGTGTGGATCTACAAACCGCTGGGGGAGACCGTCGGGCTGTCGTTCTACCGGTGGAACATGGTGCCCACCAGCCCGAAAGTGCCGGTGGGAATGGACAACTACGTCCGGGTGCTGGCGCTGCCCGAACTCCACCAGGCGCTGCGGAACACGATCCTGTACGTCCTCGCGTTCATGGTGTTCTCGCTGCTGCTGCCGATGGTCGTCGCGTTGCTGTCGAATCGGGTCGCCGGTCGCTGGAAGACCCTCTACCAGGCGTTGATCTTCGTTCCGTTTCTCATCACCCCGGTGGCGGGCAGTGCGATCTGGCGCTGGTTGTTCAATCCCGAGGGCGGCACGATTCCCCGGGCGGCCGCGACCCTCGGGTTCGAACTGGGCAACGTGTTCCGGGAACCCGGCCTGGCGATGCTCGGGGTCGTGCTGATCGTCGGATGGCAGATGCTCGGGTTCGGCGTGCTCGTCGTCTCCGCCGGACTGGCCGGGATCAACCCCGATTACGCGTCGGCTGCGGCACTCGACGGCGCTTCGCAGTCGACCATCACCCGCAGGATCACGCTGCCGCTGCTGTCACCGACACTGGTGTTCCTCGGGCTCATGACGATCCTGCTGGGCGCGCAATGGGCGTACCCGATCATCGACATCGTCACCCAGGGCGGCCCGAGCGGCGCCTCCACCAACATCTACTACCTGCTGTACGAGTTCGGATTCCAGAACTTCGATGCCGGACTGTCGGCTGCGGCCGGGACCCTGTTCTTCCTGGGCTTCGGGCTGATCGCCGTCGTGTTCGTCCGCGTGTCGGACCGACTGAGCTTCTACGACAACTAGGACACCCCATGGCATTTGCACTCGTCGAGGCGCCGGCCCGCGCGGCCGCCGCAGTCCCGGACCGCGATCCCGGCGACGCCCCGGTCGCCACCCGGTCCGCCGGCCGGGTGGCGACCGGACACGTGGTACTCGCCGCGGTCACCGTGTTCAGCATCTTCCCGGTGTATTGGATGTTCGCGACCGCGTTCCGCCGTCCCGAGGATTCGCTGTCCGTCAGCCCGGTTCCGTCCCCGTTCAGCCTCGACAACTTCCGCTACGTGTGGGAGACCATCCCGATGGCGTCGATGCTGGTGAACACGTTCGTCATGGCGGCGGCGATGTCGGTCAGCCAGCTTCTCGTCGCGATCCTCGCCGCCTACGCGTTCGCGCGGTGGACCTTCTTCGGGAAGCAGGTGCTGTTCCTGCTGTTCGTCGGATCGTGGCTGGTGCCGTTCCAGGTCACGATGATTCCGAACTACCTCCTCATCTCACAGTTGGGACTGCTCAATACCGTTGCCGGGATCGTGATCCCGAACCTGTGTTCGGCGTTCGGCGTCCTGCTCATGCGCCAGCACATGGAGGCGTTTCCGCGAGAGTTGTTGGACGCGTCGCAGATCGACGGCCAGAACTCGTGGTCGACGTTGTGGAAGGTGGTGCTGCCCAACATGCGGCCTGCCCTCGCGGCACTGGGAATCATGCTGTTCATCTCGGCGTGGAACGAGTACCTGTGGCCGTCGCTGATCATGCGGCAGTCGAACGCGGTCGTCCAGATCGGAATCCGCGGATTCCTCGGTGCGGAGGGCAACAACTGGGGCGCCGTGATGGCGGCGTCCGGCCTCGCCTGCCTGCCCATCTTCCTGATCTACCTGTTCCTCCAGCGCTACGTGCGCGATGCATTCGTCCGGTCGGGTCTCAAATAGATTCCGCCCATGCCACATTCGAAGGAGTTCCGATGAAGATCGTGCAAATCAGCGACACACACCTCTCCGCACGCGGGGGGCGCACCCAGGACAATTTCGCGCACATCGTCGACTACGTGAACGGTCACGTCCGTCCCGATCTGATCGTGCATTCCGGCGACATCGTCATCATCCATCCCGACGACGCCGACGACCGTGCACACGCCCGCGAACTGATGCGGCGATTCGACGCCCCCGTGCTCGTCGTGCCCGGCAACCACGATGTCGGGGAACCGGGGGCGGCGCCGTGGAAGGGAATCGGCGTCAGCGAGGAGCGGGTCGCGGCATTCGAAGCGGTGTGGGGACCCGATCACTGGCGGCGCGACGTCGACGGGTGGACCGTGCTCGGCCTGAACAGCGAACTGTTCGGGTCGGGACTCGACCGGGAGGCCGCGCAGTGGCGGTGGATCGAACGGTCCGTGGCCGACTCGAGCGGCCGTCCGGTGATCGTGTTCCTCCACAAGCCGATCTGGAGCGCGCTGGACGAGCCGGTCGGTCACGCCGTCGACATCGGCGAGTCCCGGACGCGACTACTCGCTCTGCTCGATCAGGTGTCCCTCGCGGCCGTGGGCAGCGGGCACCTGCACTGCTACCGCCAGACGCTGCGGGGTGAGGCCGTCGAGGTCTGGGCGCCGGCCACCGGGTTCGTCGGGGACGTCGACGACACCGTGCCGGGGACGCTGCCGCAACTCGGGATCGTCGAGTACCACTGCGAGGACAACCGGGTCCGGGCGTTCTACCGGTCCGTGCCGGGGCTCGACGACGTCACCGCCACGTCCGTGACCGAGGTGACCGAGGCGATCGCCGCCCTCGACGCCGGCGCGGTGAGCTGAGGGCGCACCGCCTCGCGAGAACGGCGGGGAGCGAACGGCGGGTAATGGAACACTGAGCCGGGTGAGTACGTCGTTGGCGAATCCCGGTGTCGGGCTGGCTGTGCTGTGCACGGTCATGGTCGTGTGCGCAGCGGTGATCTACGGGGT
Organism: Rhodococcus sp. NPDC056960; assembly: GCF_042674125.1. NCBI lineage: Bacteria > Bacillati > Actinomycetota > Actinomycetes > Mycobacteriales > Nocardiaceae > Rhodococcus > Rhodococcus sp. NPDC056960. The sequence goes on from NZ_JBHURF010000003.1 coordinate 130,046, forward strand.
CACCCATCTCGGCAGCCCGCTCGTGGTGCCGAGTGCCGCGATTCGGGGTGCCGTCCAACTCGCGGCGGTGTCGCTGATCCTGGCCGCCGCGCTCGCACACCCGTGGTCGTCGATCCTCGTGCTGGTCGTCATGTTCGCGGCGGCAGTGGCGACGTCGGCCCTGCGTGCGCGGGCCGGGTGGTCCGCCGGGTGGCTGGCCCTGTCGCTCGCGGCGGGAGTGGGGATCGTGCTGCCGATGATGCTGCTCAGCGGAGTGGTTCCGCTCGAAGGGGTGGCCCTCGTTCCGATCGGCGGCATCGTGCTCGGAGGCGCGATGACCGCGACATCGCTCGCCGCGAAACGCGGACTCGATGCGGTCGAACAGCGGTGGGGTGAGGTGGAGGCGGGGTTGAGCCTCGGACTCTCCGTGCGCGACGCCCGCATGGAGGTGGTGCGGTCCGCTTCCTCGGATGCGTTGCTGCCCGGGCTCGATCAGACCCGGACCGTCGGGCTGGTCACCTTGCCGGGTGCGTTCGTCGGGGTGCTGCTCGCGAGCGGGTCCGCGGTCCAGGCCGGCGCCGTCCAGATCCTCGTCCTCGTCGGGCTGCTGCTGGCGCAGACGTGCGCGGTGGCGGTGACCGTCGAACTGGTGGCACGGGAAGCCGTCCACCGTCCGCGGCACCACGCCGCGCGCACATGACGGACCGGGTCACCCGATCCGCCGGGCGCCCGGTCTGGTCCGAACGCCGGTCGGTCCCGTGGTCGATCGCGCATACTGGGCGGTGATCGGTCCCCTGACGAGGCGGTGTCGAGTGGTGCATCCCGAGGTATTAGTGGTCGGAGCGGGTCCCGTCGGTCTGACGGCGGCGATCGAACTACGCAGACGGGGTGTCGCGTGCCGCATCATCGATCCACTGCTCGAGCCACCGCAGTACGCGAAGGCGGTGGGGATCCAGCCCCGCACCCTCGAGGTGTTCGAGAGCATGGGTGTGCTGCGGAACATCCTGGACGCGTCGATCGAGATGCTCGGTCAGATCGTCTACATCAACGGCGACGAGGTGGCCCGACTGGAATTGTCGCTACCGGCGGACGTCCCGTTCGAGTTCCTCGGGCTGCCCCAGTACGAGACCGAACGCATCCTCACGGAGTATCTGGCCACGTTCGGCACCACGATCGAACGCGGAACGAGGCTGACGGCGTTCGACCAGGACGACGACGGCGTCGTCGCCACGGTCACCGGTGCCGACGGCGACGAAACCGTCCGAACCCAGTATCTTTTCGGCTGCGACGGCGCGCACAGCGTGGTCCGGAAGGGCCTCGGCCTGACGTTCGAGGGTGGTGCGTTCACCGAGCAGTACATGCTCGGCGACGTCGAGGTCGACTGGTCGGTGCCCCGCGGCTGGGGAATCCGGTCGATGCATCAGACGGACGGCGAGACCGACGATCTGCTCGTGTGCATTCCGCTGCCCGGGCACCGCCGGTACCGGATGTCGATGCTGGTGCCCGACGACCTCGCCGGGACCGGCACCCCGGCGGGCGACAAGATCGCGCACGGGTTCGAGGCGGGGCCGAAGCCCGAGCTCAGCCACATCCAGGCCGTGATCGACCGACTGTCGCCCCAGCCCACGCGGGCGTCGAGTCTCCGCTGGTCGTCCGTCTTCCGGATCAGCCACCGCATCGTCGATTCGTACGGGCGCGGTCGGGTGTTCGTCGCGGGCGACGCCGCGCACATCCATCCGCCGACCGGCGCGCAGGGAATGAACACCGGAATCCAGGACGCCCACAACCTGGCGTGGAAGGTCGCGCTCGCAGTGTCCGGTGCCGCGGCCCCCGATCTGCTGGACAGCTACGACGCCGAACGGCGGCCCGTCGGGGAGGAGGTGGTGGGACGCACCGTGCGGAGCGCCCGGGACGGGATCGGGGCGGGATCGTCGGACCCCGATCACGTGATCCGACGCGAGGCGCAACTCCTCATCAGCTACGCGGACAGTCCGATCGTCGCCGAACCGGAGTCGACTGCGGCACTCGCGCCCGGCAGCCGGGCACCGGACGCCCGCGGGCTGACCCGGGCGGCGGTCGCGTTCCCGGTCCGGCTGTTCACGCTCCTCGCGGGACGGAACCACACGCTGCTGCTGTACGCCGACGACTCCGTCGATGCGCTGGGGCTGGAACTGCTCGAGGCCGCGGCGACGTCGGTGGACGAGGCTACCGGTGGACGCGTCGACACGTACCTCGTCGCCTCGCGCGCCGCCGAGGTCGGGGAAACGGTGCTTCCCCTCGTCCGGGACCGCGACGGCGAGTTCGCAGACGCGTACGGCGCCGAAGGCACCGGTGCGTTCGTCGTCCGCCCCGACGGTTACCTGGGGTTCCGTCAGAACCCGGTCGCCGTCGACGGGCTCAGGGAGTACCTGAAGTCGACGTTCCGCTGATCTCGGCGGCCGGTGGGAGCCCGCGCCGGATGTCACCCGGTGCGGGCTTGCCGATCGGTGCCCCGGCACGGGTGGCCGAATCCAGCAGCCAGGGCACGCTCGTGACCATCACGCCGGAGGTGAACAGCAACCGTCCTTTGAGGCGCAGCGCATTCTGGTTGTGCAGCAGGTGTTCCCACCAGCGACCCACCACGTACTCGGGAATGAAGATGGTGACGACGCCGTCCGGGCTCCGCTTCCGGACCGACTTCACGTACCCGAGGATGGGCCGGGTGACTTCGCGGTACGGTGATTCGAGGACCTTCAGCGGCACCGGAACCTCATACTTCTCCCACTCCCGCTGCAGCTGTGCGGTATCGGCGCCCAGCACGGTGACGGCCTCGAGTGTGGTCGGATTGGTGGCGCGGGCATAGGCCAGGGCCCGGGCGGTGGGCTTGTTGAGCACCGACACCAGCACGACGGTGTGCACCTGGGAGGGGAGGGTGAAGCTGTCCTCGTCGACGACGAGGAGCGCCGCGATCCGGTCGTAGTGCCGCCGCACCCCGCGCATCAGGAAGAACAGGATCGGCATCGCGATGACCACCAGGTAGGCGCCCTCGGTGAACTTCGTGATCGTGACGATGATCAGGACGGTTCCGGTGAGGACGGCGCCGGTGCCGTTCAGCGCCCGCCGTGCCCGGATCCTGCGGCGTTCCCCGCCGTCGGATTCGGTTGCCAGCACCCGGTTCCAGTGCCGGACCATCCCCGCCTGGCTGAGGGTGAACGACGTGAACACTCCGAGGATGTACAGCTGGATCAGATGGGTGACGGACGCGTGGAACAGCACGATCAACCCGCCGGCTGTCACGGCGAGGAGCACGATGCCGTTGCTGAACGCCAGCCGGTCGCCGCGCGTGTTGAGCTGCACGGGGAGGTAACGGTCGCGGCCGAGCACCGAGGCGAGCAGCGGAAAACCGTTGTAGGCGGTGTTCGCGGCGAGCACGAGGATCAGCACGGTCGCGGCCTGGACGTAGAAGAAGCCGATGTTGGTGGTGCCGCCGAATACGGCCGCCGCGATCTGGGCGATCACGGTGCGCTGCGGGTCGGTCCGGCAGTCCCCGGCGAATCCGATCAGATCGCACGTCTGTACCGCGACGTGCACCTTGGTGAGGATCGCGAGGGCCGTGATGCCCGCGAACATCACGATCGCCGTCACCGCCATCGCCATGAGCGTCCGCGCGGCATTGGCGCTCTTGGGTTTACGGAACGCCGGCACCCCGTTGGAGATCGCCTCGACCCCCGTCAGCGCCGTACATCCGGACGAGAACGCACGCAGTGCGAAGAACACGAGAGCCAGCCCGGTCAGCCCGGACAGTTCCGGTTCGATGGTGTACCCGGCACTTTCGGCGACGGGGGTCGATCCGGCCGCGACGCGCACGAACCCCGTCACTATCAGGATCATCACACCGGCGATGAACCCGTACGTCGGGAACGCGAACGCCGTCCCCGATTCACGGATCCCGCGCAGGTTCATCACCGTCAGCAGCACCACGAACGCCACGGCCAGCGCTACCCGGTGCGTGTTCAGTGCGGGCACCGCGGAGATGAGATTGTCGACGCCGGCCGACACCGACACGGCCACCGTCATCACGTAATCGATGAGCAGCGCCGACGCCACCGTCAGGCCGGCGGACGGACCGAGATTCTTGGACGCCACCTCGTACGAGCCGCCCCCGCTGGGGTAGGCGTACACCACTTGCCGGTACGAGAGGGCGACCACGGCGAGAAGCACGACCACCCCGACCGCCAGATACGGCGTGAGGTAGAGATACGCGAAACCGCCCAGGGACAGGATCAGCAGGATCTCCTGCGTCGCATACGCCACGGACGACAGCGGGTCGGACGCGAAGATCGGCAGCGCCAGGCGCTTGGTCAGCAACTGCTCTCCGAGGTCGTCACTGCGCAGCGGGCGCCCCAGAGCCAGCCGCCGGACCGCCCGCACGAGAGCCACCACACATTCAGCGTAGAACCGCGGCGGGGCGGCGGCGGGGCTTTCGGTGCCCGGCCGCATTTCGTTATCCGCCCCGAATCGGTGATGTCAGGGTTGTGGGTGGTCTCAGTCCTCGGGCTTCCGTGCGACCCATGCCGCGATCTGGGCCCGAGACGAGAATCCGAGTTTCGCGAGAACGTGCTCGACGTGGCCCTGCGCGGTGCGCTGGGAGATCACGAGTCGGGCGGCGATCGCCTTGTTGGTGAGACCCTGCGCGACGAGGCCGGCGACCTGGCGTTCCCGCTTGGTCAGCGCCGTCGAGGGATCGGTACGCGAGGGCCCCGCGGGTGGATGTTCGCCGAGTGCAAACGCGGCGGCGGCGCCGAAACCCAGTGCCTCGCCTTCGCGGGAGGCCGCGGCGAATGCCCGGGGACCGAGTGAGCGGCGCGTGACGCGCTCGCAGTCCTTGTGAGAGTCGGTCAGGTCCGGGATCTGCACGACGGAGGTACCCACTTTTCGCCGGAGCACCTCGGCGGCTGCCATCAGGACGGCGGCGCGGTGAAAATGGTTCTCGCGGGCCGAGATCCAGGCGAGGATTTCGAGGCACCAGGTCGCTCCGAACGGGTCGTCGACCGCACGGGCCAGCTCGAGACCCTTTCGCAGCAGTTGCACTGCGCGGTCACGGTCACCCTCTCGCCACATCACCAGCCCGAGGGTCAGGGACGAGCGCCCCAGATACACGGATTCACCACGTGATTCGGTCGTCCGGATCGCCTCTTCGAGACAGGCGGTGGCGTCCTCGGTGTGCCCGAGTATCTCGTGCGCCAATCCGAGCGCATGCAAGGCCGTGACGTAGGCAAGGAGGTTGCCCGAGCCGCGCAATACCTCGAGGGCCTCGGTAAACAGGCCTACGGCGCGCTGCGGGTTGCCGCTGTGCAGGGCGTGCGCTGCGTCCGCGTGACGCATGAGTGCGCGATCGAGTGCATTTCCCCGGTTCTCGGCGAGCACTCGCCCTTCATCGTTCAGTGCAGCAGCCCGGTCCAGGTCTTCGTTTCGGCTGGCGAGGAGACTGGCCGAATACAGTCCCTTGACCCGGAGTGCGGTGTCCTGTCGGTCGTCGGACTCCAGCGCCCGGTCGAGCCGGCGGCGTCCCTCGCGGAGCAGCCCGCGGGAGAGCCAGAACGGAAACAGAGCGGTGGCGGTCTCCAGACCCGCCTCGGCCGAGTCGGCGGCCGCAGACAGGCCGAAATCCATCGCTTCGCGCAGATTGGGTTGCTCACGCTCGAGTCGGGTGAGCCAGGTGACCTGCCGGTAACCGATCCATTCGGACTCGGCCGCGAGGGCCAGTTGCCGGTACCAGTTGTGATGTCGCCGCCGGAGGTCCAAGGCGGTACCGGCCTGTTCGAGCTTGTCCCGGCCGTAGTCGCGCAGCGTTTCGAGCATTCGGAAACGCACCATCGCCCCCGATTCCTCGCGAATGAGGATCGACTTGTCCACCAGCGACGAGATGAGGTCGAGGCGACCGGCTGGTTCGGCGTCGTACAGGCACACGTTCTCGGCTGCGTCGAGTTCGAAGCTGCCGGCGAAGACGGACAGCCGGGCCCACAGTTGCTGCTCGGCCGGAAGGCACAGCTCGTAACTCCAGTCGATGCTCCACCGCAACGTCTGCTGACGGGTCGGCGCACGGCGGTTCCCACGGGTCAGCAGCTCGTACCGATCGGTCAACCGCTGCAGGATCTGTTCCGGCGACATCGCGCGCAGTCTCGCCGCCGCCAATTCGATGGCCAGGGGCAGACCGTCCAACCGGATGCAGATCCGGGCCACGGTGGCGGCGTTGCCCTCGGTGACCTCGAAGCCGGGCACCGTCGTGGCGGCCCGTTCGGTGAACAACGTCACCGCGTCGTAACTGGGGAGGCCTTTCAGCGTCGGTTCCTCGTCGGATTCCGGAACTGTCAGGGGGCGCACTCGGAGGGCGGCTTCCCCTGCGACGTCCAGGGTTTCGCGACTCGTTGCCAGAATCCGCAGGCCGGGACAGGCACGCAGGAGTGCCTCCGTCAGGTCTGCCGCCGCATCCACCACCTGTTCACAGTTGTCGAGCACCAACAGCATGTCCCGCGTCTGCAGAAACTCCACCAGGGTCTGCAGAGATCTCGGTGAGCGCTGCCGCAGCCCCAGCCCGGCCGCCACGACTTCGCCCAGCAAGGATCCGTCGCGCAGCTCACCCAGTTCGACCAGCCGAACTCCGTCGGCGAAGACACGACGGATGCTGATCGCCACCCGGAGCGCCAACCGGGTCTTGCCGACACCGCCGATTCCGGTCAAGGTGACCAGCCGTGACGCCGAGAGCATCTTCTTGGTCTCGGCGAGCTCTTTCCGCCTGCCGACGAAGCTCGTCAGGTCCAGGGGGAGGGCCCCGTCGGTACGGGACCCCGGGGGCGACGAGGGCCCGGACTCATCGGTGGGTGATCGCTCTGTCGGGTGCCGTGGTTCGCGCTCCGCGTCGGAGTCCGAGCGCAGCGCCATCTCGTCGACCGGGACACCGCGGCGAAGCTGGATCTCCCGCAGGGCCTCGCCCAGCATTGCCGCGGACGGGCGTCCCCGCGAGTCTCGCGACATCGCCTGCTCCACCACGGCTGCGATGTCGGCTTCGATTCCGGATTCACGCAGGTCCGGGACCGGTTGCGTGGTGATCCGCACGAATTGGGCCACCACCTGTTCACCGCTGTGGCGTTCGAATGCCGCATGTCCGGTCAGCGCGGCGAACAGCGTCGCCCCGAGTCCGTACACGTCCGAGGCCGGACTGGGCGGGTCTCCACCGAGGACCTCCGGGGCGATGAACGCGGGCGATCCGGTGAACGTTCCGGCGGCGGTCTGGAAACCGCCCGTGATGTGTGCGATGCCGAAGTCCGTCAGCGCCGGTTCGCCGTAGTCGGTGAGCAGGATGTTGCCGGGTGTGACATCGCGGTGCACGATCCCGAACCGGTGCGCCGTCTCGAGTGCGCCGGCCATCTTCACCCCCAGCCGCAGCGCCTCCGTCGCCGTGAGCGGACCGTGCCGTCGAATCCGCGCATCCAGGGAATCCCGAGGGTGATACGGCATGACCAGGAAGGGACGCTCGCTCTCGGTGAGGCCGACCGCGAGCACACTCACGACGTTCGGGTGCCCGGTCAGCCGGCCCATCGCCCGCTGCTCCCGAAGGAATCGGGCCCGGTTCTCCTCGTCGAGGTCGCCGAGGAGAACCTTCACGGCCACCGTACGGTCCAGAGCGGACTGGGTGCAGCGGTACACCACCCCGAAGCCTCCGCGCCCGATCTCCCGGGCGTCATCGAACCCGGCCGCGCGCAGTTCGTCCGTCGTCGCGGTGTCGGTACCTCGTTGTGTGCGGTTCGGATCGCCGTCGGTCGCCAACGCGCTATCCGTCCCTGTGCCGCCCGGGAACCCCTGGTGTCATCCGCCTACCTCTCGACGACGCCTTCCCAGACTATCGCCGGTCCGGAGGTGTGCGCAGGCCCGCGCATCGACCGGCATTGCACGTCATCCGCGACCTCACTCCACTCTGATCCTGTTGTCACTCTCGCTTCGTCTGCGCCACAATGCCATCCGGTCGAGTGTTCGGTCGCGCAGGGCCAGGGTGTGGAAGACGACCGCGCACATGTGGGCGGTGAAGGCGGCGAACAGCAGGTAGGCGAGAGCGGTGTGGGACTGTCGGAGCAGGGCGTACAGGACGGGATCGTGGGGGGCGATCCCGGGGAGGTGTAGCCACCCGTAGGGGGCGATCGGATATCCGCCTGCCGACAGCATGGCCCATCCGGTGAGCGGCTGGATCAGCAGCAGTGCGTAGAGCAGGTATTCCGACGCCGTCGCCACGCGACGTTCGAGCGGTCGCATGGTGACGGGGAACGGCGGCGGCGTGTGGCGGAGCCGGTTCCCGATCCGGATGACGACGAGGACGAGGACCGCGAAGCCGAGCGGCATGTGCACGGTCCGCAACAGATGGTAGGCGTCGAGTGAGGCCACCATGGCGACGCCGAGGAACAGTTGGGCGATGACCATCACCGCCATGCCCCAGTGCAGCAACCGTGAGGTGAGCGCGAACCGCGCAGGGGTGGTCGGGTCAGCGTTCATCGGGCACCTCCGCCGCGTCGACGGCACTGGGCTGTTTTGCTTCGCCGGATCGGCGGGTGAAGGATTCGGTGTATACCGCCGACCGCGCGCTGAGCAGTGGGTCATCGCATGGCGCAATGCCTTCGGGGAGGACGAGTGGGTCGAACGTGATGTCTCGGGCGGTGCCCGGGCCTTCCGTCTGGAGTGCGTCGAGGGTCAGGGTGCCGACGTCGAGAGTGTCCCGGCTCTCCGGCCACGGGGTGGTGGCGTCGTCGGTGGGGTCTTCCGGCTGCCCGATCGTGAGCAGCATCCGCCAGTGCAGCGGGCCCGACGCGATCGTGTCGGCGAGCGCGTCGAAGAGATAGTTCGGAGCCGCCGCGGGTTCGGAGCGCCGGATGGTCTGCAGGGGCAGTAGTTTCCATCGCACCGCGACCACCGCTCCGGCGGCGTCGGTGCAGTGGAAAGCGTTGAGGCCGTGAAACGTACTGTCCTCGAACCCCGCGGTGTGGGGGTGCCGGCGAATGACCTCCATCGCCGCGGCGGTCTCCGGGTGGCGGGCGAGGAACGCGCTCATCCTGTCCGGGTCGGGTTTGCCGGTGGCGGGGTCCTTGTTCGAGGCGAGCAGTCGTTCGTAGAAGCCGTCGGGTGTCCGGTCGGGGAACACCGGGATGTCGACCATGGCGGTGCGCCACTGTTCGCCCTTCGGCAGGTCGAACAGCAATCCCAGGCCGCGGACGGTGTCGCTCGCGTCGGCGCCGTGTGGCAGTCCGCCGGACAGGGAGAACCGGCCGGTGACGGGAACCCGGCCGGGCCGGAAGACACTCGCCGTGGAGATCGCCGACCCTGCCCCGTTCGCCGTGAAGTATCCGGTGGCGGCAATTCCCTTCGCGTGGTTGCGCCGGAACCCGTCGTGACGGCCGTACACGTCCTCGAAACCGTCCGTGAAGCGGGAGGGTGTCAGGGTGTCGGAGGTCAGCGCGCCGCCGGCGCCGAGGAACCCGGCGACGTCCACCGCGGCGATCGCGCCGACCGCGGCGAGACCGAGCAGGACGCTGCGGCGACCGAGTGCCGACCGCTGTGCGTCGTCACCCATGGGCGGTGTCGACCTTCACCACGTGCCAGGTGCCCTTGACGCCGTCGCCGCTGGTCTGACCGGGCGCGGTGTCCTTCGCGAACCGGTACAGGGGGTGACCGGCATAGGTCGCCTGCTCGGCGCCGTCCGGCCGCGTCGTGGTGCCCACACTGCCGGGGAGCGGGACGCCTGCGGAGGGCGTCCCCAGCGCCGGAGGCCAGATGTCGGCGCACGGCCCGGTGCATCCGATGGTGGTGGGGGTGTCTTCGTCGAAGAGATACAGGGTGAAACCGTCTCCGTCGGTGAGCACCGTGCCGATCGGGGTCTCGCGGACGGCCAGCTCGTAGTCGGCCGCGGATGCCTCCCCGGTGGGCTGGGGTGCTTCCGTCGGTGCTCCCGAATGGGTTCCGCACCCCGTCATCAGCATGATCGCGGTACCGGCGCCCGCCACCGCAAGGATCGCTTTCGTCGTCATCTTCGGAGATCTCCGTCCGTTGTTCGTTTGTGCGTGCCGGCCGTGACCGGTCGGCACAGGGAAGTACGAGGCGTCGGTGCTTCGCGTTCACCCGCGGCAGCGGTTCCCGCATCGGGGCCGGTGACAGAATCGGCGGTGAACGCGGCGGCGCTCCCGTCCGTATTCCCCGGTAGCGTCGGGCGGTCGACGCTGTGACCGGCGTGTGAGGAGGTGAGGTCGTGCGGCTACGCATGGCGCGCAGAGGTGCGGAGAAGTCCGCGGGCGACTTGGACGACGACTCGGTGCTGCGGGCCGCGTACGACGACCACGGCGGGGAACTGTTCGCCCTCGCCTACCGCTCACTCGGTGACCGGGGCCGCGCCGAAGAAGCGGTGCAGGAGACGTTTCTCCGTGCCTGGCGAGGCGCCGACCGGTACGACCCGGAGCGATCCACACTGCGCACCTGGTTGTACGCGATCTGCCGCAATGTGGTGATCGACGCGTCCCGGGCCCGGGCGTCCCGGCCGCAGGTGGTCGGCTCCGAGCTACCGGACCTCCCCGTCGACGAACGGCCCCTCGAACAACTCCTGGTGGGGTTGCAGGTGGAGGAGGCGCTCCAGCGGCTGTCCGAGCAGCACCGCGTGGTACTCGTCGAGGTTCACCTTCGCGACCGGTCCACCGCCGAGGTGGCGGCGCAACTCGGGGTCCCGGTGGGCACGGTGCGCAGCCGCGTGTACTACGGGCTCAAGGCACTCGGTCTCGTACTGGAAGAAATGGGGTGGCACCATGACCAGTGATCGCTGCCAGCGGATGCGCACCTTGCTGGGGATGTATGTGCTCGGGCGGCTCGGCGACACGGAGACCGCGGCGCTGCTCGCCCACCTGGACGGGTGCCGCGCCTGCCGCGCCGAGCTGAGGGAGCTGACCCCGGTGGCCGCGGCGCTGGGCCAGGCCGACCCGGATCGTCTCGGCGAACCGGCGCCCACACCGCCGCCGACGTTGCCCGACACGATCTTCGCGGGCATCGACCGCGAGCGCGGCCGGCGGCGCTACCGCCGGGTCGCAGCCCTGGCCGGGGCCGCAGTGGTCGCCCTCGGGCTACTCACCGGAGGGTTCTTCCTCCGGGGCCTCGTCCCGGCCGGCAATCCCGGGCAGCAGGTGTCGTTCACCGTCAATTCCGCCGGGGTGGTGGCCTCCGCCGAGGTCGAGAACCGCGCGTGGGGAACGGGAATCAGCCTCGACGTCACCGGGCTCCCGCAGGGGGAGCGGTACAACGTCTGGTTGCAGCGACCCGACGGCAGTCGCATGAACGCGGGAAGTTTCATCGCAGGTGGAGACCGGAAGATGTCGATGCAACTCGCGGTGGGGCTCCCGATGTCGGACGCGACGATGCTCGGTGTCAGCGCTCCCGGCGACGACCGCCCGCTCCTCGCGGCGAACCTGCCGACGTGAGGGTCCGGGACTCGAGTCCCGGACCCTCACGGTCGAGTAGAAGCAGGATCGGCCTACGCGTACGCCCGCCGGCGGGTGGCGCCGGGCGCTCGTGTGCGCTGCTGTTCGAGGACGGCGGCTCGCGCCTCGTCGTCGGTGGCGAGGTCGACGATCGCCGCGGCCAGGGCGTAAGCCCCGTCGACGAGGGCGTCGTCGGCGGCCGGCGAGGCGGCGTCCGCCGCGAATGCCGCCGTGTGCGGCGCGGCCGTGGACCCCATCACCCCGATCATCGGGTGGATCGACGGGACCGCCTGGGACACGTTGCCCATGTCGGTCGATCCGCCGCCGAGTGCGGTGCCGCCCCGGGGTGGCATCACCCGGCCCCGATGCTCGAGCGCGGCGTCGAAGCGGTCGGCGAGGAACGGGTGCTGGACGAGGGGTTCGTAGATCGGGTCCACCGGGGTGACCGCGTACGTGCAGCCGGTGGCCGTGGCGGCGCCGTCGACGCAGGCGAGCACCTTCTTCTTCAGGTCGGCGGTCTCCGCGAGGTCGAACGATCGCACCTCCGCCTCCACGACCGCCGACGCCGGGATGATGTTCGAGACGTCGCCGCCGGACAGGGTGACGGCGCTGACGCGCACGGTGTCGGGCAGATGCTGCCGCAGCAGTCCCACCGACACTTGCATCACCGTCGCCGCGTCGCCCGCATTGATTCCGACGGTCGGTGCGGCCGCCGCGTGCGATGCCCGTCCGGTGAACTCGACCCGGAACCGGTCGCGGGACTGCGACGTGCTGCCCGCGGTGGGCACGACCACGCCGGGGCCGGGGTGGACCATCAACGACACCGTCGCGTCCTCCCAGGCGCCCGCCTCGAGCATGTGGGCCTTGCCCGCGCCCTTCTCCTCGGCGGGGGTTCCGAGCAGCTTGACCCGGATGCCGAGTTCGTCCGCCACTCGGGACAGCGCGATCGCCGCCCCGGCGCCGGCGGTCGCGATGATGTTGTGACCGCACGCGTGTCCGATGCCGGGGAGTGCGTCGTACTCGGCGCACACCACGACCGTCAGCTCACCGCTGCCGTACACCGCCTCGAGGGCGGTGTCCTGGCCCCAGACGCCCACCGTCACCGCGAACCCGGCGTCGCGGAGCAGGTCGGCGACGAGCGCCGCCGAGCGGTGTTCCTCGAACGCGAGTTCCGGGTGGGCGTGCAGATCGTGGCTCGTGGCGACGAGCCGGTCACGCCACTCGAGGACGGTGTCCTCGACGCGTCGCTTCAGCTCCTCCGCTGCCCAGAGCGGGCCGCCGGGGACGTCGATGTCGCCGGTCGATGCAATGTCGGTCATGAACTTTCCTTTTCTCCAGGGGTTGTGAACTAGGCTTCGGCGGCCACAGCCGGGACGGTGGGTGTCTCACGGTCGGCGGCCGGGCCGCGGGTCACCACCGCGAGGCCGGCGACGGCGAGCGAGAGGATCCCGCAGATCACCCACACCGCTTGGTATCCCGCCTCACTCGTGATCACCGACCCGCCGTCGAGCGTCGCCGTGAATCCGGACATCACGGCGGAGAAGCTGGCCCCGGCGATGGCGCCGGCCACCGTGCGGGCACTGTTGTAGAGGCCCGACGCGATGCCGACCGAGTCCCGCGGCGCCCGCGCCACCACCACGTTGGGCAGGGCGGCGATGATGATGCCGTTGCCGAGGCCCGACACCACGAGCCACGCGAGCACGCTGACGGTGTCCGAGTGCAGCACGGTCAGCAGGGCGTAACCCAGTGCCGCGGTGAGGGCGCCGACGATGACGGCCGTGACGTCGCCGACCCGCGCGCCGAGCCGCGGTCCGACGAACGTGCCTGCGAAGGCCGCGATCGACGCGAACACGAGGACCAGCCCGATCATCGAAGACGTCAGGCCGAGCCCGAATCCGGCCGCCGCCGGGTCGGTGCCGACGAAGAGGGCGATCGGGGTCTGGCTGCCGAACAGCTGGGCGCCGAACAGGGCCGCGAGCAGGATCGGCAGGCCGACACCCGCGCGGCCGGAGAGCATCGCGAAATCGACCAGCGGCGAGGCCACCCGCCGCTCGACCACCACCCAGAGGGCGAGCAGCGCAGCGCCGAGCAGGAGCCCGCCCAGCACCGGCCCCGACGACCACCCGAACCGGTTGCCCGTGCTGATCGCGAACAACGCGAACGCCAAACCCGCACCGAGGAGGATCGCGCCGGCCCAGTCGAGGCGTCCGGTGGTCCGGGCCGTCGTCTCCGGCACGAAGAAGATCACCACTACCAGCGCGAGCGCCATGAGCGCCGCCGGAACGAGAAGTAGCACAGTCAGAGTCAGGAACGACGCGAGGATCCCGGACAGGACGACGCCAACGCTCGCGCCGAGGGTGAGCCCGCCGACGAGCAATCCGATCGCCTTCCCCGACTGCTCCCCGGCGCGTTCACGCACGATCGCGAATTCGAGCGGGAGAAACGCCGCGAGTGCGCCGGTGATCGCCCGGCCCAGGATGAAGACGCCGAACGTGGGGGCCAGCGCCGACACGACGCTGCCGACCGTGACCATCGCCGTCGCGACGACGAGCATCCTCTTGTGCCCGTACCGGTCGCCCATCTTGGCGAGCACCGGCACCAGGACCGCGGTCGCGAGCAGGTAACTCGTCTGCACCCAGTTCAGGTCGGCGGGGCCGACGGAGTACTTCTCGCCGATCGCGGAGAGTACCGGGTTGAACCAGGCCTGAAGGAAACCGCTGGACAGTTCCATGGCGAAGAGGAATCCGACGAAACCGGCCGCGGCGCCGAGGCGCCGGTCGGGACCGGACCCGGTGGGAATGGGGGATCGGAGTGCTCCCATGTATGACCTCCAAGGTGGCGGGTCGCCGGAAGGGGCGACATGACAATATGAGCGAAACGACCGAATCGATGCGTCCGAGTGTTGGGTGAGTGAGTTTCTGCGCTGTAAATGCGCAGATTCTGTACCTGAGGAGCCACTGTTATGCAGGAAAAGACGCCCACAGAGGACGAACTTCGGCTTATTCACGCTCTGCAGGTGTGGCCGCGGGCCCCGTGGTCGCAACTCGGCCCGATCCTCGACGCCGACCCGGTCACCCTCGCGCGGCGATGGTCCGGACTGACCGAGCGAGGGATGGCCTGGGTGACGGCGCAGCCGCCGATGTTCGAGACGGCTCGCGGCGCGATCGTCGAGGTCGAGTGCGTCGCGGGGTCGATCGACGCCGTGATCGCCGAGATGTCCCAGGACAGTGAGTGCATGTCCATCGACGTCGCCTCGGGCGGGCGCGACCTGATCCTCACCGTCGGCTGTCAGAACCCGACCGCGTTCAACCGGTATGTCGTGTCCCGGATTCCGGGCATCCCCGACGTCCGCACCGTCCGCACGCACCCGATCGTCACCGCGATCTCCGGGGCCTCCCAGTGGCGTCTGCGTGCCCTCGACGCCGAGGAGGCGAACGCGATCGACGCGGCCCGGCACCGCGACGCCGCCCGGCTCTCCGCGATGTTCGCTCGTCCGCCCGTCGCCGAGCGCGACATCGTCTCCATCCTGTCCCACGACGGTCGCTCGACCACGCGGACGGTCGCGGAGGCGCTGGGTACGTCCACCCGGCGTGCGCGCGAACGTCTCGGCGCGACACTCGCTTCCGGAGCGCTGGAACTCCGCACGGACATGCCGCGCTGGGCCTCGGGATATCCGGTCTGCGCGTGGTACTTCCTGCGCGTGCCCGCCGCCCAGATGGTCCGGGTCGGCGCCAACCTCAGCGGGCTGCCCGCAGTCCGGACGGTGTTGTCGGTGGCCGGGCCCGCCAACCTGCTCGTCTCCGTATGGCTCCGCGAGCTGTCCGACGTCGAGGGCCTCGAGGCCGTCGTCGAGCAGAAGCTGCCCGCGGTCAGCATCCTCGACCGGTGCCTCGTCCTCGGCGTCCGCAAACGCATGGGCCGCGTGTTCGACGAGGACGAACTGCCGATGCAGATCGTGCCGTGGTAGGCGCTCCGCCCGAAACGGTGCCCTTGAATTCTACTTAGCGATCGCTATACTCCGACTATCGAGACGGCCGGGAGGTCGTGACCCGCAGGAGTGCGCATGAAAGTAGTTCTACCGCTGTCTTCGCCGACGGGTGCGCTCGCCGACGTCGCGGACATGGCACGAGAGGCCGAGGCGAGCGGATTCGACGGCGTCTCGTTCAGTGAGGTCGTCTCGGATCCCATCCTGCATCTGACGATTGCGGCAGGGGTGACTACGCGCGTCGACCTGCTGACCAACATCGTCGTGGCCTTCGCCCGGACGCCGATGACCCTCGCGGTGCAGGGCCGCGCCCTGCAGGACTACAGCGGCGGCCGGCTGTCGCTCGGCCTCGGCAGCCAGATCAAGCCGCACATCGAGAAGCGGTTCTCGATGCCGTGGAGCGCACCCGCCCCGCGGATGGCCGAGTTCGTCTCCGCGATGCGAGCCATCTGGGAGTCGTGGGCCACCGGTGAGAAGCTGGACTTCCGTGGCGACTTCTACACGCACACTCTGATGACCCCCATGTTCACGCCGCCGACCGAACAGCCGGCGCCGGAAGTGCTTCTCGCCGCCGTCGGCGAGAAGATGACCGAGACCGCGGGCCGCGTCGCCGACGGAATCCTGTTGCATCCCTTCACCACCGACCGCTATGTGCGCGAGGTGACGCTCCCCGCCCTGGCGCGCGGGCGTCGTGCACCGGGGGCGCCGGAGGGCGACCCCGAGATCATCGCGTCCGGATTCCTCGTCACCGGGCACACGGACGAGGAACTGGCTACTTCGAAGACAGCGGTACGACGGCAGATCGCGTTCTACGGTTCGACACCCGCTTACCGGCCGGTCCTCGATCTGCACGGCCTGGGCGATCTCGGCGACGAACTCAACCGGCTGTCGAAGACGTCGGACGACAACAAGTGGGCCACCATGGGCACTCTCATCGACGACGAGATTCTCGGGCTCTTCGCGGTCGAGGGCGCCCCCGCCGAGGCGGCGAAGGCGCTCTACGACCGCTCCGGTGACGTCGCGACCCGCTACACCATCAACAACGTCGGCGTCCGCACCCCGGAACTGCAACGCGAGGTCGCGAAGTTTCTGCAGGCCAATCGTCCCCACATCGAAGGAGCGTCCTCGTGAACGTGTACGACGCGGTGCGGTCACGGCGCTCTGTTCGCCAGTTCACCCATCGACCAGTGGACCGCGCCGTCCTCGAACGCGTCCTCGACGCCGCGACCCGTGCACCTTCCGGCGGCAACGTGCAGCCGTGGCACACCTACGTCGTCTCGGGCGCCTCGCGGGATCGGCTCGTCGAGAAGGTGGCTGCGCGCCTCGCCGCCGGCGATGCCGGCGACGTCCCGCAGTACCCGATCTATCCCGAGGGCCTGAAGTCGCCGTATCGCGAACGGCGCTTCGCGGCCGGTGAGCAACTCTATGCGGCACTCGGGATTGCGCGCGAAGACCGCGGGGCGCGCCGAAACCGGTTCTCCCGCAATTGGGAGTTCTTCGGAGCACCCGTGGGGCTGTTCTGCTACGTCGACCGCGACATGGGCTCGGCGCAGTGGGCCGACCTCGGGATGTACCTGCAGACGATCATGCTGCTGCTGCGTGCCGAGGGGTTGGCATCCTGCGCTCAGGAGGCATGGTCGGTGTACCACGAGACCGTCGACGAGACCGTTCAGCCGTCCGATGGGTTGATGTTGTTCTGCGGCATGGCCATCGGCTACGCCGATACTGATGCGGCCGACTCGGGTCTGATCATCGACCGCGCACCGCTGGCTGAGACAGTGCGCTTCCTCGACTGAATCCCAGCGTGGAACAAGCGCGTATCGGAGCGCTGTTACGGCAGCTGGAACTCTCGGCGACGAACTCACCACCGCAGACCGCGAGTTGGTGATCGAGGCGCTCGCCGATCCGGTGGTGCGCCGCTTGATGACCGTCCCCGGAGTCGATGCGGTGGTCGGCCTGTCGGTGGTTGCCGCTGTCGGTGATTTCGTGCGGTTCGCCTCGGCCGAGAAATTGGTGGCCTACCTCGGTCTGCATCCGAAGATCCGGCAGTCCGGAAATCAGCCCGCCAGTCACGGTCACATCACCAAGTCCGGTCGTGCGCAGACCCGCGGCATGCTGGTCGACGCGGCGTGGGTTGCCTCCCGCGCCCCGGGACCGTTGCGGGCGTTCTCCAAGCGCATCAAAGCACGGCGAGGACGGTCAGCCCTGACCGCGGCTCCGGGCCGCCACGCCGCTGCTCCGAACTGACTGCGGATAAGGCGTAATGAACTGTCCTGCTGAATGAGGTGGAGACTTGACGATTACATCGGTCGAACAGATGACCCATCGGATCTCGGGTAGAGGCTCGGTGGATCTGGGCCGGGCCCGCCCATCGTTCCGGATCACCCAGAGCCCCTGCATAATTACCGATACGTGCCGGTCCCCATCCGGGCACCGACATCAGCGTCGCGAATGGGCTGGCCGGGATCAGTTCCGCGATTCGTGCTGTCGCTCCGGTAATCTGTGTTTCCAAGTCGGTCAACAGGATCCGATCCCTGGCGATCACCTGTCGCGCCAGCGCTGCATGGGGAGTCGGTAAGGCATCGGCGGCGGCTGCGACCAGACGCTCCGCGCGTGGGTGTTCGAGCCGCAATCCGTGGTCGGCGGCGAAAGCGATCAACCCTTTGGTCCCGAGTTTTGTCAGATGCGTCGGATCGGTGAATTCGGCGATGACCAGAGGGCCGATCCCGGTGCCGAACAGGTCCGAGATGACGGTGCCGACTCCGGGGAATGCGCGGTCGAGTTGGGTGGTCAGCTGGATCATCGTGGCGGTGTGCGTCAGGACGCGGCGGGACCGGTGGGCGGACCAGGCACTGAGCTCGGCGCACACGGCGCTGCGACTGATCACCGGGATGCCCTGTCCTGCCAGCAGCAGTTCGGTGAGGGCGTCGAGGTCGATCGCGTCGGTCTTCACCCGGCGCCGACACAGTAAGCCGACAGCAGAACCAGCCGGCTTGCGCCGGCGTCGCGCATGGCGGTGCTGATCAGCGGCAGTAGGCCACGGCGTGGTGACCGCGGTCGATCGCCTGGTCGATGATATGGAGTCCGGTGCCACCGGTGGCACCGATCAGTACCAGTTTCATCAGGAGTGTTCCTCTCGGTTGCGTCGCTGGGCTTCGCGCAGCAAGAACGGGTCGTGGGAGTTGACGAGCACCAGGTCCGGTTCGGCCGCGGTCCACAGTTCGGTGAGTCGTTGATGGTTGGCTTGCACGGTGGCCCAGTCGTGGGCGATGACGCGTTCCATCGCGAGCAGCGCCCTGGGTGCTGTGGTGGTGCCGTCGATCTGCCCGTGGTGGTAGAAGGAGTCGCCGACGTGGAGGATCCACCTGTCGCCCGTGTCGACGGCGACCGCTGCGTGGCCGCGGCTGTGTCCGGGCAGGTTGATCAGGACGATGCCGGGGGCGATCTCGGCGAGTTCCCTGGCGCCGGGGAAACCGCGCCACGTTTCCGACTCGGACGGGGTGTGCTCGACGAGTAGGGGGTTGTGGTCTCGCTCGCCGGGTAGGTACCGCTGCTGCTCCGTCAGGCCGCGGGGGTGCAGCGCGGCGAACGCTTCGGCGGCGGTCAAATGAATACGTGCCCAGGGGAAGTCGGCCAGGCCACCGACGTGATCGGCGTCGAAGTGGGTGAGCACCACATGCCGCACGTCCTCGGGTTCGAATCCGAGGCGCAGGATCTGGCGGATGGCGGTCTCGTCGGGATCGTAGGCGGGCCGGACGTAGAACCGTGCGGGGCCGAACCGCTTCGCCCGGTCGTGAAGATCGCGCAGACCGAGGCCGGAGTCGACCAGCACGAGCCCGGCGTCGGTTTCCAGAAGCAGCACATGACACACCAGGCCGTCCGGCGTTGCGGGCGGTCTCATGGTGCCGCAGTTGAGGTGGTGAATCCGCATCAGCGGGCCGCGAGCATTGCGGGGTCGATGACCTGCACCGGGTGGGTGCCGTCCCAGTTCCTCGCGGCGAGCTCGACGTAGTCGAAGAGCTGCGCCTTGGCGCCGCCGAGGTCCGAGATCTCGATGCAGGTGCCGGGGTGGTGCTCGGTCTTCAGGTAGGCGAACCGCCCGGTGGGGCCGCCGAGTTGTCCTTCCTGGCCGACTGTGAATCCGGCGGCGAGCGCCCGGTCGTACAGGTCCTGGTAGTCGGTGGACCAGTAGGCGAAATGCTGCAGGCCTTCGTGGCCGGCGTCGAGGAAGTCCCGGTACATCGACGGTTCGTCGTTGACGGGGGTGATGATCTCGATCTGCATGGTGCCGCTGTTGGCGACCGCGACGTCCATCGCCATCCCGGAGGGCTTGCCGTTGTACGTGAAGTTCTCGGGTTGCACGTTGCGCAGCAGGAACCAGGGCCCGATGCCGCACTTGACGAAACCGTCGATGGAGGCGTCGATGTCGCGGACGACGTATCCGAGCTGGGTGATGCTGCCGAAGAAGTTGGCGATCGGTGCCCGGTGGGCGGGCTCGTCGGCGGGTCCGTCTGCGAAGGAGAGCAGGATCTTGCCGAGCGCCTCGTTGGAGCGCAGTCGGTCGGCGGCGTCGATCGCCCGGTCGAACGGGAAGATCTTGTCGATGCGGGGGCGGATCTTGCCGTCGGCGAGTGCGGGGAGGACGGCCGCGTGCAGTGCTCCGCAGACGTCGCCGAGTTCGTCGGGGGTGCGCACGCTGAACGTGGTGCCGATCAGCCGCTGTCGCCGGAACGCCAATTGGTCGAGGTCGAGGCTGGTTCCGGGTCCGGCGAGGCGGCCGATGTTGACGATGGCACCGCCGACCCGGGTAGCGGCGGGTAGGTGGGAGAAGAGGTCACCGCCGATGTGGTCGAGGGTGACGTCGGCACCGCGGCCGTCTGTCGCCGCGAGTACGGCGGTGGCCAGGTCCTCGGTGGAGGTGTCGACCGTGACGTCGGCGCCGGCCTCGATCATGGCCGGCCGCTTGTCCGCGCTGGTGGTGGTCGCGACGACGGTAGCCGCGCCGAGTGCTTTGGCCAGCGCGATCGCGACCAGTCCGATGGACGTCGTGCCACCGACGATCAGGACGCTGTCGCCGGAGGTGAATCCGGCTTGGGCGAGCGCATCGTTCTCGGTGGCCAACGCCACGGGCAGGGTGGCGGCTTCCTCGAAGGACAGGCCGTCGGGCATCGGCAGGACCATGCGTGGGTCGCACAGCGCGTAGTCGGCGAACGCGCCCATGGTCACGCCCATGACCCGGGTGCCGACCGGGAAGTGCGGCGCCAGTGGGCTCGAGGTCTCGACGACACCGGCGAACTCCATGCCGGCCGGGTAGACGTCGCCGGTCTTCAGGTTCGGGCTGTAGGTGCCCTCGAGCATGTAGAGGTCGGCACGGTTGAGGGCCGCGGCCATGACCCGTACGCGCAGGGCGCCGAGTTTCATGGCAGGTATTTCGGTGTCGTCCTTGGCAACCCAGTCCGGTCCGAGGCCGCCGATGAGTGCGCGCATGATGAATCTCCTTGTCGGACGAGGGTCAGTGGGACAGGTCGGGGGCGGTGGTGTCGAGCAGGCGTGGGTCGGGTTCGTCGCCCGCCATGGCCAGCAACCCGACGACGGCGCGGCCGAGCGTGAGCAGGTCGCGCGGATTCTTCTTGTCGAGGCTGCCGAGCAATTGCGAGAGGATCGTGAGTTGGTCGAAGTAGATTCGTTCGGTGACGAGGTTCTCGTTCTCGTCGAAGACGAAGTAGGCGGTCATCCGGGTGCGATGCCGGCCGCCGGTCGGCGGGATCTTGCCGAGCGGGCCGAGATGAGTTCCCATGAGCCAGAATTCGACGATCACCGCATCCGCGCTGTGGCGCAGGGCGATGATCTCGTGGTCCTGGTCGGGGAATGCGACCCGGGTGTCGCTGTAGTACCCGCGTACGGGGCCGTCGCCGTCGTGGACGGTCATGCTCGCGATGAGTTCGTAATGCGGGTGCGGGAAGGTGTCGAGTACGTCGTCCCAGTCCTGGCGGACTTCGTCGTGAAAGTGGTCGAGCACGAGCTTCTCCCGTGCACGAAGGACGTCTTCGGTGGGGATGGTGTGGCGCGACATCGCGGCCTCCTCGGGGTGTGGCGCTCAGGACTGATGGGTGATGGCGTGGTGGCTGAAGGTGGGCTTGGTGCCGGGGTTGGTCCACATCGGGGTCAGCTCGCTGGACGGGAAGAACTGCAGGAAGCGGGAATCGGTCTGGCTGCGGTCGACGATCGACTTCTCCAGGACGATGGAGTTGTACTGGTCGGCCGTGGTCTCGATCGTGTTGGCGTTCAGCACGACTTCCTGCTGCCACGAGGACGACCACCGGGCCAGACCCGGCAGCGCGGAGTGCTCGGGCGTGAGGCACTCGGCCGCAATGACGTTTTCACTGCTCACCCAGATCCCGGTCGAGGTGTTGAGCGCCAGGCTCTGGTTCCCGAAGACGTGCCCGGGTGTCTTGATCATCGCGACCCCGGGGCCCAGCACCACCGAGCCGTCGATCGGCAGGAACGCCTCCGGGGGCACGTCGCGGTAGGTCTCGGCCTGGTACCAGGGAGTCTGCAGGGGGTGCAGGTCCGACATTGCGGACAGCTCGTCCCGCTGCACGATCACCTTCGCGTTCGGGAAGGTCGGGGCCGGCTGCTCGCCGAGATCGGGCTGGTACGTCGTCGTCCCCACCCAGCGTCGCAGATCCTGGGTGTGCAGATGATCGAAGACGATGTAGTCGACCTCGTCCGGCGTGATCCGCAGTCGTGCGAGGTGGTCGAGCACCGTGCCGTGCTCGATCACCATTCGCTTGGCGATGGGCGCCGGCGTGCGCCGGGTGAGTTCGGCGAAGTACGGCGTATTGCGGCCGAGTCCCACGTCGCTCGGTTCGAAGAGCAGCACCCGCGGGCGGCCGTCGCTTTCGTTCCACCGGATCACCAGCATCCGGTTGGTGATGGAAAGGAACGGTGCGATCGCCCGCGATGCCCGGAACAGTCCGAATCGCGTCGGGTAGGGCAGGGTGACCAGGTCGCAGGTGTCGACGCGCCGCGGCACTCCCGTGCCGGCGAACTCGCGGCGGAAGTCCGCGCCGCGCGTCCGTAGGTCGCGTAGCCGGGCTCCGGGTCCGCCCTCGATCGTGCGATCGAGCACCTCGACAGCATCTCCGACACCGGTCAGGTCGACGAGGTCGTCGGTACTCCATTGCAACACCATGATGGTTCCTCTCGCTCCAAAAACCCATGCTGTGGGTTTCATCCATTTACCCACGACGTGGATTTAAAAGTCAAGGGATGCGAGGATGGAGTTCATGAGCCCAGCGATACGACCGGAGACTCGCCGCGGCCGGCCGCCGGCCGGTCAATCGACCCTGTCTCGGCAGGCGATCCTCGAGGCCGCGATGGCGGTCGTCGACGACCAGGGCGTCGAGGCGGTCAGCATGCGCACGGTGGCGCGGGTGCTCGGGGTCGATCCCAAGAGTCTCTACAACCACGTCGAGAACAAGGATGCGCTGCTCGACGGCCTGGCCGAGTTGGTTCTGTCCCGCATGGTGATTCCGGATGCGAGCGGAGATCTGCGCAAAGACGTCACCGCCATGGCCCGTGCGTTCCGCAGCGCTGCTCTCGCCGAGCACCCGCGCGCGGCGAGGCTCGTGCTGACGCGTCCGGTGGAATCACTCATCACGCTCAACCCGTTGGAGGTGGCGCTCGCCGCGTTTCTGCGGGCAGGGGCATCGCCCGAGGTTGCCGTGCACTGCCTTCGTACCGTGCTCGCGTTCATCACGGGCACGCTGCTGCGCGAGGCGGAAGCGGCGTTCACTCTCGCGCTGGGCGATCCGGGTAGGGCTACGGAGCGACAGCAAGCACTCGAGGAGGTCGAACTGCCGAGCGTGCGTGCCGCGGCGTCGCACCTCGCCGTCTGCGACCACGAGCAGGAGTTCGACTTCGGTCTCGGACTCCTCATCGATGCCTTCGACAGTCGACTCGCGCCTCCTGTGACCGCACTCACATCTGAGGGCGACGGGAATTGATCGGAGGGTTGGCACGTTAGTTGAGTCAATAACGCTCAACTAGTAGGAGGCTGAGGAATGCCAGCATTCTTCGGGCCGGAGGGCCCAGGTCGCATCGACATCAGTCGGCTCATGAGTCGCTCCACCCAGGAGCTCATGGCGGCTGCTGCACGTTTCGCCGCGGGTCGCGGCGATTCGGACCTCGATGCACTCCACGTCCTGCGTGTCATGGCAGAACACGACCCCGTCAAAACCCTGATGCAACGCGCAGGCGCCGACCCGTCGGCCGTCTCCGACGCCGTCGAATTGCGTCTCCCGCAGAGCCGGGACACGTCCGGGTTCGCGGCACCCGCGCTGAGCGGTGCGCTCAAGACCGCGCTGCTCGAGGCACACCAACTGGCACGCGCCCTCGGTTCCACCTACATCGACCCGGAGCATCTGTTCCTGGCGCTGGCCGCCGATCAGGATCATGCCGGCGGACGCCTGCTCGCCTCGGAGGGCATCACCCCCGAGCGTCTGCAGACCGCCGTGCAGGGCGGAACGGTCGAGGAGTCCGCGGACTCCGACACCCCCACGCTCGACAAATACGGCTTCGACCTCACCGAACGCGCACGCGGCGGCGGAGTCGATCCGGTGATCGGGCGTGCCGGCGAGATCGAGCAGACCATCGAGATACTGTCGCGCCGCACCAAGAACAACCCCGTCCTCGTCGGTGAGGCCGGCGTCGGCAAGACGGCGATCGTCGAGGGCCTCGCCCAGCGCATCGTCGACGGCGACGTTCCCGACCGCCTGATGGGCAAGCGGATCGTCCAGCTCGACCTGCCGAGCATGGTGTCGGGCACCCGGTACCGCGGCGACTTCGAGGAACGCCTGAACAACGCGATCGACGAGATCTCCGCGCACAAGGACGAGCTGATCGTCTTCATCGACGAGGTGCACTCCATCGCCGGTGCCGGAGCGGGAGCGGACGGCGCCATGGACGCGGGCAACATCCTCAAGCCGAAACTCGCCCGCGGTGAGCTGCACATCGTGGGCGCCACCACGCTCGACGAATACCGCAAGCACATCGAGAAGGATCCGGCGCTCGAACGCCGCTTCCAGCCGGTGACCGTCGCGGAGCCGAGTGTCCCGGATGCGGTGGCGATCCTGTCCGGTCTGCGTGACCGGTACGAGGAGCACCACGGTGTCCGCTACACCGACGAGGCGATCTCCGCTGCCGTCGAACTGTCGGCCCGCTACATCGGCGACCGCTTCCTGCCGGACAAGGCGATCGACCTGATCGATCAGGCCGGCGCCCGGTTGCGGCTGCGGATGCCGAGCGTCGACGTCGAGGCACTGCGGGCGACACTCGCGGAACTCGAGGAGTCCAAGGAGCGGGCCGTCGCGGACGAGGAATACGAGAAGGCGTCGTCGCTGCGCGACCAGATCGTGGGCGTCCAGACCCGGATCGACGGCAAGGCGGACGCGTCCGATTCCGCACCCGAGGTGACCGCCGAGCACATCGCCGAGGTCGTGTCGCGGGCCACCGGCATCCCGGCCAGCCGGATGACCGAGGAGGAGAAGGAACGACTCCGCCGACTCGAGGACGAACTGCACCGTCGCGTCGTCGGTCAGGACGACGCCGTGCGGGCCATCGCCCGGGCGGTGCGCCGCAGCCGCACCGGCATGAACGATCCGGACCGTCCCGTGGGCAGCTTCCTGTTCCTCGGACCGACCGGCGTCGGGAAGACCGAGCTGGCGAAGGCGCTGGCCGCCACGCTGTTCGGTGACGAGAACAAGATGCTGCGGCTCGACATGAGCGAGTTCGGGGAACGGCACACCGTCAGCCGGCTCGTCGGTGCCCCTCCCGGCTACGTCGGATACGGGGAGGCGGGACAGCTCACCGAGCAGGTCCGCCGTAACCCGTATTCGGTGATCCTCCTCGACGAGATCGAGAAGGCGCACCCCGACGTGTTCAACACGCTGCTGCAGGTGCTCGACGACGGCCGGCTCACCGACGGCCAGGGCCGGACGGTGGACTTCAAGAACACGGTCCTGATCATGACCAGCAACCTGGGATCCGACATCATCTCCAGCAAGTCGGGTGCGCTCGGCTTCAGCACCGGTGACGCGGAGGCTTCGGAGAAGCCGCTGCGGGACCGGGTGATGGGCCGGCTGCGCGAGTCGATGCGTCCGGAGTTCCTGAACCGCATCGACGAGATCGTGATCTTCCGCAAGCTCGACACCGATCAGCTGCACCGGATCACCGACCTGCTGCTGGACGACAGCCGGAAGCGACTGCAGTCCAAGGGCATCGAGATCTCGTTCAGCGACGCCGCGGTCGACTGGATCGCCGAGCACGGGCACCAGCCCGAGTTCGGGGCGCGCCCGCTGCGCCGGTCGATCCAGCGGGCCGTCGACGATCGGATCGCCGATCTGCTGCTCGACGACGTCCTCGTCGAGGGTGGCAGTGTCGCGGTCGGAGTGTCCGACGACGAGTTGGATCTCGTCGTCGGCTGACACCCCAGGTGAGTGGCAAAGTGTGCTCCTGCACGCTTTGCCACTCACCTGTCTGGGTAGGCCCCTTACCCGCCCTCGCCGTTCCGGATCAGCACCCGGTGATGAGCTGTGCGCCGTGCACCGTCACCTGTGCGGTGTGCGGGGCTGCACTGTGAACCGGGTGTGTGCCCGGGGTGCGCTGCCCTCCGCGCAGGAGAAGTGGCCGGATTACCGCCGACCGCGGTGCGTGCTCGCCTCCGGAACGGGTACCGACTACCCAGCGGACGTCAGTCGAGCAATTCGACGTCCCAATTCTCCTTCTGCACTTGTAAATCGATCTCCCGGATCTGCCGGGCGAGCTCGTCGGCCCGCCGTCGCAGATCCCGGACGGGCAACGCCGCGACGAAGACGAGTTCGGAGCGGAGCTGGCGGCCGTAGCGGTCCTGCTCGCGGCCCGACGCGGCATCCGCGGCGGCGGAGACGACCCGGTGCCGGACCCGCAGCATGTCCCGGCGGGCCAGCGCGTCGGTGATGCTCGCATCGCCCAGGGGTGCAGCGGTATTCGTCCGATTGATCCTCCGGATGAGGACCTCCATGCGGTCCAGGACCTCCTCGAGTTCGAGGAGTAGCGACGCCGCGTCCTCCGCCGGCGACTCGCCTTCCTGATGCCGCGCATTCGTGAGGATGCGCGACTTCAGGTGCTCCACCCGGCGCGTCAGATCGCCGCGCTCGGCCAGGGCCTCAGCCAATTTCATGGGAATCTCCTTTCTCGAAGTCGTTGTCGGGCATCGTAAATGGCGGAGATGGATTGCGGCACCGCGGAGGTGCGGTGTGAAGCGCGTCGAACGCGCGGGTGAATTCCCCGAACCGTCGTGTCGGAGAGAGATCTCGGTGGGCGCTCATGCGCCTTTCGTCGAGTCGAATTCGAGCATCTTCAATAACTACCACATCCCGGCTCCTGTGGCGACGGTAATTTCACCCCAGGTGAGTGCCGATGTGTGTTCCACCGCCCGTTGGCACTCACGTGCTGGTGGGGGCGACTATCGTCGGGGGTATGCGAGCGGACGACGGCGAATTGACTTCCAAGCACCAACCGTTGCTGGTGCTGAGCAAGATCACGGAGATCCTCGACGCCTTCAGCCTGGCGCGGCCGTCGATGACCCTCGGTGAGATCCACCAGGCCACGGGTCTGCCGACGTCGACGGTCCAGCGGCTGGTCAGCAACCTGGTGGCGCAGGAGTTCCTCGACCGCTCCGGCGACCAGATCCGGATCGGCGTGAAGATGGCGTTCTGGGCTGCGACGGCGACGAAGGGACTCGACGTGCTGGCGGTCGTCAGCCCGGTGCTGAAGGAGATCAGGGACGCCACCGGCGAGACCGCCAGCTTCTTCCGGGTCGAGCAGGGCTACCGCGTGTGCGTGGCGATCGCGGAGACCGAGCACGCCCTGCGGCGGAACATGTACGTCGGGAAGATCGTCCCCCTGCCCGCCGGCTCGGCGGGCCGGGTGCTGCTCGCCTGGAACCCCGACCTCACCGAACAGGTGCTCGCCGGCCCGATCGAGCCGATGACGGAAGGCACCGTCACCGACACCGACGTGCTGCGTGAGCTGATCCACCAGGCCAAGGCCGACGGGTACGCCATCACCGCGGGGGAGCGCGAGGACAGCGCGTCGGGATTGGCGGCGCCGGTGTTCGATTCGTCCGCCGATGTGCTCGGCGCGTTGGCGATCAGCGGCCCGACCCTCCGCATGCCGCGCGAGCAGTGCGAGAAGTGGGTGGATCTGCTCGTCGGCAGCGCCGAACAGGTCACCCGGACGCTCGGCGGCCGCTACCCGTCATGACCTCCACGCCTCCGGGTTGACCGGATGCGGTGGGATCCGGTTCTGCGCCATGGCCACAGCGTTCTCGGCGCACAGTCGCGACATCTCGGACCGCACGGCGACGGTGGCGCTGCCGACGTGGGGGAGCAGGACGGTGTTGGGCAGTTCCGCGAGCCCGGGCGCGAGCGCGGGCTCGTCCTCGTAGACGTCCAGTCCGGCGCCGGCGATCTCCCCGGATTTCAGGGCGTCGACGAGGGCGGCTTCGTCGACGACGGGACCGCGTGCCGTGTTGAC
Source organism: Rhodococcus sp. NPDC056960 (assembly GCF_042674125.1). NCBI lineage: Bacteria > Bacillati > Actinomycetota > Actinomycetes > Mycobacteriales > Nocardiaceae > Rhodococcus > Rhodococcus sp. NPDC056960. The sequence continues at coordinate 158,069 of NZ_JBHURF010000003.1, forward strand.
GAGGATCGCGGTCGGCTTCATCGCCCGCATCACGTCCGCGTCCACCAGGTGCCGGGTCTGCTCGTTCAGCGGAACGTGCAGGGACAGATAGTCACTGGTGGTGACGAGAGTGTCCCAGTCGGTGTGGGTGACGCGTCCGGCGAACTCGCCGAGTTCGTCGTCCGGCACCGGCCGGTCGCCGGGAGGGCGGGGGCAGAACTGCACCTGCATTCCGAACGCGAGCGCCCGTCTCGCGGTGGCACGCGCGATCCGCCCGAAACCGGCGAGCCCGAGGGTACGTCCCGAGATGTCCTGGCCGAGGAGCAGGTTCGGCTCCCAGCCGGTGAACTGTCCGGACCGGACGAACGCGTCGGCCTCCACCGCCCGGCGGCCGGTGGCGAGGACCAGCAGCATCGCGACGTCGGCGGTGGCGTCGGTGAGCACGCCGGGGGTGTTGCCGACCAGGATCGACTGGGCGGTGGCCGCGTCGACGTCGACGTTGTTGAATCCGACCGCGTAGTTGGAGATGCCGCGGATCTTCGCGGCGGCCAGGAGGTCGGCGTCGAAGGTGTCGCGCAGCTGGGAGACGACCACGTCATAGTCCCCGGACACGCACGCGTCCCGGAGCTGCGCGGCGTCGGGCAACTCGTCGGGGACGTGGACGCTGCCCGCCGCCCGCAGCAGTGTGAGACCGGGTTCGGGGATCGGGGTGGTGACGTAGAACCGGGCGTCGCTCATCGGCCACCGCCGATGACCCACTCGAACGCGGCGGCGTTCGAGCGTGCGCCCTGGGCGGCCTTGGACCGGTTGGCCTCGCCGAGTTCGGCGAGCGTCTTCTCGGACAGTTCGACGAGCGACCCGAACACGGTGGGGGTCAGCCAGTCGGGGCGGGTGGCGAACAAGAGGTCCTCGCTGGCGGTGTTGCCGCTGGCACCGGGCGCGAACGGGCACCCGCCGAGTCCGCCGAGGGCGCCGTCGACGGTCATCGCGCCTGCCGCGACCGCGGCAAGGCTGTTCGCGACTCCCAGTCCCCAGGTGTCGTGCCCGTGGTAGACGATGCCGCGCTGCGGGGTTTCCAGCCGGACCCGGGAGACGAGCGAGTACACCTCGGCGGGGACGGCCTGGCCGAGGGTGTCGCAGACGACGACGTCGACGGCGCCGTGAGCGCGCGGATCGTTGGCGATGTCGATGACCCGCTGTTCCGGGACCCGGCCCTCGAACGGGCAGGTGAACGACGTCGCGATGCACAGCTGGATGCTGCCGCCGACGTCCCGCGCGAGTTCGATCGCCGCGGGCATCGCGGCGAGACTGTCCTCGGTGGAACGGCCGATGTTCGCCTGGTTGTGCGAATCGGACGCGGAGAAGCAGTACTGGAAATGCCGGGCGCCGGCGGCGGCGGCCTTCTCCACGTGCCGGGGCGTCGCCACCCACACCCAGCAGCGATCGAGTTCCTCCGGTGTCAGCTCCGAGATCACCTCGACGGTGTTCGCCATCGGCGGGACCAGGTCCGGGCGGGCCATCGACCCGACCTCGAGAGCGGGCACACCGAGTTCGAGGAGCCTGCGGGCGATCTCGAGCTTCCGGGCGGTGGGCAGCATCTTGCCCGTCAGCTGCAGTCCGTCGCGCAACGTGACGTCGCGGAGCAGGGTGCGTGATTCGAAGGTCTGCGTCATGAGGTGCCACCTACTGTGTTGTCGACGATAAAATCGATCTGTTCCGGGGTCTTGCCGAGCACTGTCTCGAGGACCTCCCGGGTGTGCTCACCGAGGTCCGGTCCGACGTTGCGGATGGGCAGCGACTGACCGCCGATCACCGGGACGATGCCGGGGAAGCCGACCTGCTTCGGTTCGGCCTCACCGGTGTCGACGGTGAACTGCTGAATCATGTTGCGGGCCGCGTACTGCTCGTCGCTGCAGATGTCGGCGGCCGTGTTGATCGGACCGGACGGCACCCCGGCGGTGTCGAGGATCTTCAGCGCCTCGTCGCGCGAATACTGAATCGTCCACTCGCCGATCGCCTGATCGAGTTCGTCGCGGCGCGCCCACCGTCCCGCATTGGTGGACAGGTCCGGGTCGGCGCCGAGGTCGGGACGGCCGATGGTCTCCATGTAGCGCTGGAAGATGGCGTCACCGTTGCCGGCGATGATGATGCTGTTGCCGTCGCTGCAGATGTACGCGTTCGACGGGGCGATGCCCTCCATCCGGCCGCCGACGCGTTCGCGTTTGACGCCGTACGCGAGGTAGTCGGGGATCAGCGACTCCATCATCGACAGGATCGATTCGTTGAGCGCGACGTCGATGATCCGATGCGGCAGCGACGGACCCTGCGTTCCGGCGACCTTCGAGGCCTCCCGCTGGAACAGGGCCATCACCGCCCCGAACGCCGCGTACAGGCCGGCGATCGAATCGCCGATCGACACCCCCACCCGCACCGGGGGCCGGTCCGGGTCGCCGACAAGTTCACGGAAACCGCCGGCGGCCTCGGCGACCGCGGCGAACCCCGGTCGCTGCGACATCGGCCCGGTCTGCCCGAACGCGGAAATGCGGGTGATCACCAGGTCCGGATTGGCCGCGTTGAGCGCGTCCGGTCCGATGCCCCACTTCTCCAGGGTGCCGGGCCGGAAGTTCTCCAGCAGGATGTCGCATTCGGCGGCGAGGTCCAGGACCAGTTGCCGGCCCTCCTCCGTCCGCAGGTCCAGCACGATCGACTTCTTGTTCCGGTTGATCGTCCGGTACAGCATCGACGTGTCGCCGGAGTAGAGCCGCCAGTTGCGCAGTTCGTCGCCGGTCTTCGGGCGTTCCACCTTGATGACCTCGGCGCCGAAGTCGGCGAGCATCCGGCCCGCCGTCGGGGCGGCGATGTAGTTGCCGAGTTCGAGAACCCGCACTCCGTCGAGTGGCCGAATGGTGTTGTCGGAGAACATGGTGATCCTTAACTGATAGTGACGCTCAGAGAACGAGGCTCATGGGCAGGACGAGCAGTATGGCGACGACCGATGCCACTGATACTCCCACCGAACACGTCTTCAGCGTGCCGCGTGTGGTCTGACCCATCAAGGATTGCAGCAGCCAGAACGTGTTGCTGGTGACGTGCACCGCGAACAGGGAACCGGCGCCGGCCGCGAGGGCGATGAGGACGGGGTCGAGGCCGAGGGTCGGCGCGATGGGTGCGAGGACGCCTGCCGCGGTTATGGCGGAGATGGTCACGGAACCGACGGCGACGTGCAGGACGGCGGCGATCACCCAGACCATCAGCAGCGGAGCCGCGTGATTGGCGGTGAAGTACTGACCGAGGATGTCGCCGAGTCCGGCGGCGGCGATGGTCGCGGCGAGCGACCCGCCCACCCCGGTCAGGATGAGGATCTGGCCGCTCTCGCTGAACCCGCTGGCGATCGCCTTCTGAACGCGATGCTGCCCGACGGTGATCCGCCCGACGAAACTGGTGCCGATCAGACCGATCAACAGCGCGATCAGCGGCTCCGACACGAACGAGACGACCGGGTTGCTGATGTCGGCGATGTCCAGGATCGCGCCGGTGGCGATCAGCAGGAGCGAGACGAGCAGGGGAGCGAGGAGCAGGATCAGGGGGCGGTCGTGCTGCGTCCGCTCGGCGGTGACGGCCTCGGTGCGCTGCGCCTGGGCGACGCCCCCGCCGGCGTCGGGTCGCGGGGCCGTGCCGCCGCTACCGCCGTCGGTCCAGGTCTCTTCCTCGTCGTCGACGACCGTCTGGTGGAAGTGCTCCTCGTCCTTCTCCGGGTTCCACCAACCGCGGGTGAACAGGAACGACATGATCGCCACCGAGATCGCGACGGTCGGGATCACCAGGATCAATCCGCAGATCAGCATCTTGCCGAGGGGCACACCGAGGAGTCCGGCGAGGGCGAGCGCGCCGACGCCGGGAACCATGAGCACGATGCCGCACTCCAGACCGATGGCCAGCGCGGTGGCCATGCGGGCGGTGCCGACCCGGCCGACCTTCGGTGCGAGGTTGCGGGCGAGCGGCGCAGAGATCACCAGCAGGACGTCGAGGAAGATCGATTGCAGCAGCGTCGCGATCGTCAGCGACAGCGCATAGGGCATCCGTTTCGGCCCGAACACGTGCAGCAACGTCCCGACCAGGCGCTGGATCGCGCCCATTTCCTTCAGCATGGCGCCCATCAGGACGCCGAAGGCGATCAGCAGTCCCACTTCGGCCATGATGTCGCCGAAACCGGTGCTGATGACCTTCACCGTCTCGGCCGTGCCGAGACCTGTCGTAAGTCCGAGATACGCGGAGCCGACGACCAGCGACACCACCGGGTTGAACTTGAAACGCACGATCAACAGCACCACCGCCGCTACGGCGATCGCAGTGTTGATCAGGATTCCTACATCTGACATGTGCGCGTCCTTACGAGGAGGCGGGGCAGTGACTGGTGTCACAGGTACACCCATATTATGAGCACACACTCACGATATAAGCAATGGGGCCTTCGGCCCTGTGCGCCTTTTTGGTAGCTGGAACAACCAAAAAGGCGCACGGGCGCGAAGCGCCTACAGCCAGCCGTTGGACTCCGCGAGGCGGACGGCCTCGGCGCGGGTGCTGGCACCGGTCTTGCCGATCGCCGAGGAGAGGTGATTGCGCACCGTGCCCGCGGACAGGAACAGCGCCGCGGCGATCGACGCGACGGGAGCGCCGTCGCGTGCCGCGCGCAGGACGTCGGTTTCGCGGTCGGTGAGCGGGGACTCCCCGCTGACGAGGCTGTCGGCGGCCAGGGTGGGATCGACGACGCGCAGTCCGGCATGGACGCGGCGGACGGCGTCGGCCAACTGCCGGGCCGGGGTGTCCTTCACGACGAACCCCGACGCCCCCGCCTGCAGGGCCTTGCGGAGGTAGCCGGGACGACCGAACGTCGTCACGATCAGGACCCGGGTCTGCGGCAGCTCGGCGCGCAGGGCCGCGGCCGCGGCGATCCCGTCCAGCCCGGGCATCTCGACGTCGAGGAGCGCGACGTCGGGGGAGTGCTCGCGGGCCGCCGCGACCACCTCGTCGCCGCGCCCGACCTCGGCGACGACGGTGAGGTCCGCCTCCAGGTCGAGCAGGGCGGCGAGGGCGCCGCGGACGAGGGCCTGGTCGTCGGCGAGGAGCAGCCGGATCGTCACGAAACCTCTTCTCTCACTACCTGCAACGAGAATCCGCCCGGCTGTGGATGTGTGATGACGACCCGTGCTCCGGCTGCGGCCGCACGCTCGCGCAGACCGACCAATCCGTTGCCGTGCGCGGATTCGTCACAGCCCGAGCCGTCGTCGACGATGGCGACCTCGTGCGCGGCGACCGTCACCGTGCAGTGGGTCGCCCCGCTGTGCCGGACCACGTTGGTGACGCCTTCGCGCACCGTCCACGCGAACAACTCGCGGAGGCCGGTTGGCACCGACTCGGTGCTGTTGGGCAGGTCGGCCTCGATCCCCGCGGACCGCAATGCCTCCGCGGCCCTGGCGATCTCCATCGGGAGGGACAGCCCCCGGATTCCCTGGACCGCCTGCCGGACGTCGGCGAGTGCGTCGCGGGAAAGCCGTTCCAGGTCGGCCACTTCCGTGCGGGCGCGGTCGAGGTCGAGGTCGAGGAGGCGGCCCACGAGTTCGGCCTTGACGGTGATGACGGTGAGGGAGTGCCCGAGGATGTCGTGGAGGTCCCGGGCCATCCGGGTGCGTTCCTCCTGCACCGCGAGCCGTTCGCTCTCCTCCCGCTCCCGGACCAGTTCGATGTTGCGGTTGATCAGCTTGGTCACCCCGAACATCGCGAATGCCGCCGCGCACACCCCCAGCGACAGTCCGGTCCCCGACCCCCAGTCCATGGCCGACGAGATCACCTCGACCAGGGCCGCGACACTCAGCGCGGTGAGTCCGCCGAGCCACGCGGGCAGCAGGATGATGGCTGACACCGCGAGGAACACGGCGGCCGACAAACCCGAGGGCCCGACGGACACCACCATGACGGCCGCGAGTGCGAACAGGGCCACCATGATCGGGATCGCCTGGTTCAGTGGTGGCCGAAACTCGTTGTGCGCCCGACGGGTATGCGACCACCGGAACATCCCGAGGTACGTGATCGCGAACGCGAGGGTGGCGATCATCGCGATCCAGCCCCGGAGGTGATCGCGGTCGGCCCAGCCGTCGAGGAACGGCTGGACGAGAAACACCGTCCACGCGGCGGCGAACAGGAAACCGAAACGGCCCCATCGCCTGGTGACGACGGGACCGTCGGGGGTGCTCACGGAGGTCACGATACCGCCGTCACACCCGCTCGGTGTCGCGCTGGAACCGCCACGCCGCGCCGCCGACGAAGATCACCAGCCACACCGCGACGTTGACCGGCCACGTCCACTGCATCGCATCGCCGGTGAGCGGTGCATGCACCAACTGGCTGAGCCCGTAGGTCGGCATGAACTGCGCGATCGACGCCCACACCGAACCGTCCTGCAGCGGCATGAACAGGCCGCCCGCGAAGCCGAGCACAGCGAGTCCCGGGCCGAGGATCTGCATGACGTTCTCGCTCGGCAGCAGATAACCCATGAAGAGGCCGAAGGCGGCGAACACCGCGGAGCCCAGCCACGTGATCAGGGCCGTCGCGAACCACAGCGAAGTGTCCATGTGGACGGACGTGAACGCGCCCACGGTGTAGACGACGCCGACCGCGAGGAGCCCGAGCATCATCGCGACGAGCACCTTGACGAGGATGTAGACCCCGGGAGCCAGCGGGGTGAGTCGCAGTTGCCGGCTCCACCCCGACGCCCGCTCCACCGACACCATCGCGCCGCCGCTCGTCGTGGCGATCATCGCGCCGTACAGCGCCATGCTGATCATCACGTACGCCGACACGTTCCCGTTGCCCGCGCTCTCGCCCGCGTAGTCGGGGTTGAGACCGAAGATGAGGAAGAAGGCGACGGGCATCACCAAAGTGATGATCATCGTGCGCCGATTACGCAGCAGGCGGCGGACTTCCAGTCCGAGGAGGGTCGGATTCAGGCCCCCGAGTGGCGGGACGCGGCGGCTCGCGGCGAGGGTGGTCATCGGTTCTGTCCTTCCGGATCGGTGTCGTCGGACGTGAGCGCGATGAAGGCGTCCTCGAGGCCCCGGGAGACGATCTCGAGGTCGCAGGCGGGGGTCTGTGTGAGTAGGTGACGCGCGACGGCATCCGTGTCCCGGGAGTGGACGAGCACGCTGTCGCCGCGCACTTCGATGCTGTCGGCGCCGGGGATCGCGAACAGCTGTTCCTTGTCGGCGCCGGGGAAGTGGGCGCGGACCGTGCGCCCGGCGGCGAGCGCCTTCACCTCGGCGGCGGTGCCGTCGGCCACCACTCTTCCCTTGCGTACCAGCACGATCCGGTCGGCGTACGCGTCGGCCTCCTCGAGGTAGTGCGTCGCGAACACCACCGTCCGCCCGCTGGCGTCGGCGCGGATCGCGGACCAGAAGTCGCGCCTGCCCTCGACGTCCATGCCCGTCGTCGGCTCGTCGAGGATCAGCAGTTCGGGGTCGGACAGCAGCGCCATCGCGAACCGCAGACGTTGTTGCTGCCCGCCGGAACACTTGCCCACCAATCGTTTTCCGAGATCCGCGATGCCGGCCCGGGTGAGGACCTCGTCGACCGGCCGCGTGTCGGCGAACAGGCTCGCGGTGAGCCGGACGGTCTCCTCGACCGTCAACTCCTTCAGCAGACCGCCGGTCTGCATGACGGCGGAGACGAGGCCCTTCGCGATCGCGGTGCGCGGGTCGGTGCCGAACACCGCCACCTCGCCGGACGTGGGCCGGGACAATCCGAGGACCATGTCGATCGTGCTGGTCTTCCCGGCGCCGTTGGGGCCGAGGAAGGCGACGATCTCACCGGGCCGGATCTCGAGGTCCAGCCCCCGGACGGCGTGGACGTCACCGAAGCGCTTGTGGACGCCCCGCAGGCTCACGGCCGGAGCCGACGACGCGGCGGCCTTCGCGGAGGTGCGGAGTTCTGTCGATGTCATGCATTCAGCGTGCGATCCGGACGGCCGCCGGCCCCCACACGTCCGTCACGACCTCACCGTGACAAATGTCAGGGGCGGGGGGTAGGTGTGGCGCCGATCGGGGGCAGCCGTTATGGTGGGCGCCATGCAGCGCGCATATTTCTGGTTTAGCAGGCCGGCCCCGGGTGGGCCGGTCGGCGTAACCTTGCGCTGACTTCTTCCACCCCAGAGCCGGATTACAGACCGGCTCGCGGGAATCGTCACAGTCTTCGAGGGCCGGCCTGAGAACAGGAACCCGAACCCATGACTGCAACTCTCGACACCACCAGCACTGATCGGCTGGACGACCAGCGCACCGTGAGCATCAGCCCACTGGTCGCCCCGTCCACGGTCCGTGCCGAGCATGCCCCCGACGACGTCGCGTCCGCGACCGTGCGTTCGGGCCGCGCCGACACGGTGAACGTGCTGAACGGCGACGACGACCGCCTGCTCGTCGTCGTCGGCCCCTGCTCGGTGCACGATCCGGCCGCCGCCATGGACTACGCCCGCCGCCTGGCCGCGAAGGCCGAGGAACTGCGCGACGACCTGCACATCGTCATGCGCGTCTACTTCGAGAAGCCGCGCACCACGCTCGGCTGGAAGGGCCTGCTCAACGACCCCCACCTGGACGGCACGTTCGACATCGACACCGGGATCCGCATGGGCCGCAAGCTGCTGCTGGACGTGTCGTCGCTCGGACTTCCGGTCGGGTGCGAATTCCTCGACCCGATCATGCCGCAGTACATCGCGGACCTGGTCACCTACGGCGCGATCGGTGCGCGCACCGCCGCCAGCCAGGTGCACCGGCAGCTGTGCAGCGCCCTGTCGATGCCCGTCGGAATCAAGAACTCGACCGAGGGCGACGTGCAGGTCGCGGTCGACGGCACCCGCGCCGCGGCGGCGAGCCACGTCTTCCCCGGCACCGATCTCGACGGTCAGGCGGCCCTGATCCGCACCCTCGGCAACCCCGACTGCCACGTCATCCTGCGCGGCGGCAGCGACGGACCCAATTACGACGCCGAGACGGTGGCCGACACCATTGCCCGGCTGCGCAAGGCCGGCCTGCCGGAGCGGGTCGTCATCGACGCCAGCCACGGCAACAGCAGCAAGAACCACGAGAAGCAGGTCGACGTTCTCGAGGACATCGCGACCCGGCTGGAGGTCGGCGAGAAGGGGATCGTCGGGGTGATGGTGGAGAGCTTCATCGAGGCCGGCCGCCAGGACCTCACGCTGGGGAAGGCCGAGGACCTCACGTACGGTCAGTCCATCACCGACGCGTGCATCGACTGGAACACGACGGCGGCGCAGCTGGACCGCCTGTCCCAGGCGGTGGCGACCCGGCGCGGGTGATCACCGCACGCCTCTCGTCCGGAACTGGACGCTGATCCGCGGTCCGAGCGGGCGGGTGCTCTTCGGTACGCAATGCTCCCAGGTGCGCTGGCAGGAACCCCCCATCACCAGCAGGTCGCCGTGGCCGAGCGAGTACCGGATCGAGTGCCCGCCGCCGCGCGGACGCAGCAGCAGCGGTCGCGCAGTGCCGAGCGAGAGGATGGCGACCATCGTGTCTTCGGTGCGGCTCCGGCCCGTGTCGTCGCCGTGCCAGGCGACGCTGTCGGAGCCGTCGCGGTAGAAGCACAATCCCGACGTCGCGAAGTCTTCGCCCAACTCCGACCGGTAATGCCTGCTCAGGGCGGCGCGGGCGGAGGCGAGGAGCGGGTCCGGGAGCGGTTCGCCCTCGGGGTAGAACCGGACGAGCCGCGGCACGTCCACCACTCGGTCGTACATCTGGCGCCGCTCCGCCTGCCACGGCACTGTCTCCGCGAGAGTCGTGAACAGCTCGTCCGACCCGGTCAGCCATCCCGAACGCACATCCACCCACGCTCCCGCCGTCAGCGTCCGACGCTGCACCGTCCGTCCGAGCTCGCCCAACTCGACACCGCCCGACGCGTCGTCGAACAGCGAGGCCTGGAGCGCGTACCGCGCATCCGCGGAAGTCATGCCGCCATGCTACCCGATGATCGAACGTATGTTCCCACTGTCGCTGCGTCTGCCGGGAATGCCGCGGCAGCTATCGCCGCACGGCGGGTTCGCGCTCGTCGCCGGTGTCGATGGTGGTCTTCTGCCGGCTGGGCCACCAGAAGGCGCGACCTTCGAGAGCCGACAGGCTCGGCACCAGCATGGGTGCCATCGCGAAGGCGGCGATCGCGACGCCGACCGCGACTCCGAAGCCGAGTTCGGCGAGGTTCGCAAGACCGGTGAGGGTCAGGGATGCGAACGTCAGGGCCAGGATCAGCCCGGCGGCCGCGACGGTGGGGGCGTCGTTGGAGACGGCGATCCGTGCCGCGTCGCGCGAGGAGTAACCGTTGCGGAATTCTTCCCGCAACCGGGAGGCGAGCAGGATGTTGTAGTCGGTGCCGATCGCGACGACGAAGAGGTACAGCACGATGGGGATCGAGAAGTCGATTCCCGGGTATCCGAGGCCGTGCAGGAACAGCAGCACCACCGCCCCGAGCGTGGCGACGAACGTCAGCGCGACGCAGATCAGCAGATTGACCGGAGCCAGCACCGCGAGCAGCAGCAGTGCGAGGATCAGCGCGATCGCGACCGCCGCGACGGGGAACACGAGACGCGTATCCTTCGCGAGTTGCGCGCGGACGTCGACGAAGGTGGACGTCTGCCCTCCCACAACAACTTCCGCGCCCGGGACCGCGCCGTGGGCGGCGTCGCGGACCGGGCCCTCCACCAGGTCGAGAGCCGAGTTGTCGTAGGGGTCGTCGGCGAGGATCACGCTGACGAGCGCGGCCGTGCCGTTCTGGCTGGGTCGCGGCGGGGCCACCGAGGACACCCCCGGCACCTGTGACAGGGCGGTGACGAGCGGGGCGAGCGTTGCGGGATCGAGCGGTCCGGGGGCCACGACGTACACCTGGGTCGGGCTGAGCGCACCCGCGGGGAAGGACTGTCCGAGGGTGTCGAACGCCTGCTGCGACGGGGTGTCGGAGGGCAGTTCACCGAGGGTGTTGTAGGTCGATTTGTACCCGGACGCGAACGAGGCCAACGCGAGCAGGACGACGCCGATCGCGAGGGCGAAGACCGCGGGGCGGCGGCCGATCGCGGTGCCGATCGATGCGAACGGGGTGTGCGGGCTGTCGTGTCCCGGACCGAGCGGCCAGAACAGATGCCGGCCGAGGACGGTGAACACGGCGGGGATCAGCGTCAACGCCGTCACGAGCATGACGGCGACGGCGACGATGAGACCGGGGGCGAGGGTGGTGAGCGAACCGAGTTTCGCCAGGAGCAGTGCGGCGAACGCGACGATGACCGTGAGCGCCGACGACGCGACGACCCGTCCGACGACGTCGGTGGAGAAGACGAGTGCTTCCCGATGGGTGTCGGCGGTGGAACCCGCCGCGGCCTGCTGCCGGAGACGCTCGCGGTAGCGGAACAGCAGGAAGACGATGTAGTCGGTGCCGACACCGAAGAGGACGACGACGAGGATCGACTGCAGCGACGTGCTGACCTCGAAATCGAACAGATCGGCGAGCACGGCGGTCAGCCCGGTGACCACCGACAGCACCACGCCGATGACGACCACCGGTAGGACCGCGATGACGGGACTGCGGAAGATCAGGCCGAGGAGGGTCAGGATGACGATGACCGTGGCGATCGTGATGACCTTGTCCGCGTTGTCGTATGCGGCGGTTGTGTCGACCTGAATGGCGGCGTTCCCCGTCAGTCCGCTGACGAGGCCGGTGCCGTTCAGTTGTTGCCTGGCCTGGTCGCGGACGACCGGGACGGCGTCGTTGACCTGGTCGTCGCCGGGTTGTCCGGCGAACACGACCTGCAGTGCGGCGGCCTTCCCGTCGGTGGACAGCGACGTCGGCGAGCCCTGCACACTCACCACTCCGGGAATCGCCGAATTCTGCAGTGAGGTAGCGAGATTCAACGCCGTCTGCTGATCGGTGGGCGACAGCGCGGCGCCGTCGGCGCGAACCACCACCAGGCTTCCGGTGGCGCCGGACAGACTGGGGAAGTACTGGTTGCCGACTGCCTGCGCCTCGGAGGACTCGAATGAACTGGGCAGGAACCTCTGCTGGTTTCCGGTGGTGTAGTCGTCGAGGCTGGGGGAGAACAGAATGACGGCGACGGCGGCAACCACCCAGGCCGCGATGATCTGCCAGGGGTGCGCGACGACCGTGCGGGCGATGTAGGCAAACATCATTCCCCGTTCCGGGAGATGAGGGGTTCGGCCGGCGCCCGTGGCCGGGCGGTCGAACCGTGCCCAGTCATCGTCGCATGCAGCGTGCCGCGAAGGCTACGGGTTTCGTGGCATCGGCAGACCGCGGCCCCGTTCCCGAATCAAGGAGCGGGGCCGCGGTATGTCGTGGTGCTCGCTACCGCACCGGGGTGAAATCGCGGCTCCCGAGGTAGCCGGGACGCGGCGCGGGCGCCGAGAACGGTTCGTCCAGTGTGTTCTCGATGCTGTTGAACACGATGAAGAGATTGGACCGCGCGAACGGAGTGATGTTGCCGTTCGAACCGTGCATGCAGTTGGAATCGAAGACGGTGGCGGAACCGGCCGGTCCCGTCATCGTGTCGATGCCGTACTCGTTGGCCATCCGGGTGAGCGTCGACTGATCGGGCGAACCCGTCGGTGGCACGTAGCTGACCAGTGACTCCTTGTGGTAGTCGGCCGGCGTCTCGCCTGCGCACGAGACGTACGCGCGGTGGGATCCGGGCATGATCATCAGCCCGCCGTTGTGCCCGTAGTTCTCGGTGAGCGCGATCGAGATGCTCGCGGCCCGGGGCGCGGGCATGCCGTCCTCGGCGTGCCACGTCTCGAAGTCGGAGTGCCAGTAGAACGGTCCGCCGGTGAAACCGGGCTTGAAGTTGAGCCGCGACTGGTGGACGTAGACGTCCGACCCGAGGATCTGCCGGGCGATGCCCACCACCTCGGGACGGCGGATGATCTCGTCGACGATGCCGCTGAGTCGGTGGACGTCGAACACCGAACGGACGGCGCCGTCGCCGTTCTCCCGCACCACGCGGTCGTCGCCGCGCAACGTGTCGGTCTCGGCGAGGCGGGTCATCTCGTCGACCAGGTTGAACACGTCGCGTGGTGGGATGATCGCGTCGGCGGAGTGGTACCCGCGTGCGTCGTAGTCGGCAATCTGATTCGCGGTGAGCGGACCGGACCGGGTATCACCCCGTTTCGGGTCGAACCAGGTGACCGGATCCTGGCGGACGGTCATCGTGCACTCGTTGCGGTCCCGCGTGGGGTAGTTGTCGGCTACTGCCAAACGCATAACTCGTGTTTCACCCTTTCGGATTGGACAACGCTTTACTCTTCCGACGTTCCCACTGGTCGTCGACGAATGCAACCCGGACGCAGGTCCACCGAGGCCGGACTGGACCGTGACGGCGAGTCGCCGTGGTGGGATCGTCACGGACATGATCGATTCGACGGCGGTACTCGGGGTGGCGGCGATCGCGCTCGGAATGGTTCTCACTCCGGGACCCAATATGGTGTATCTGGTCTCGCGCAGCATCACTCAGGGCCGGACTGCCGGTCTGGTCTCGCTCGGCGGGGTCGCCGCCGGGTTCCTGTGCTATCTCGCGGCTGCGGCACTGGGTATTTCGGCGGTGTTCACCGCCGTCCCGCAGGCGTACACCGCGCTGAAGGTGGCCGGCGCGTGCTATCTGGGCTGGCTGGCGTGGCAGGCGCTGCGCCCCGGTGGGAGCGCGCCGTTCGCGCCTACCCGCACCCTGCCCCGGGATTCGTCGGCCCGGCTGTTCCTGATGGGCTTCACGACGAACCTGCTCAACCCGAAGATCGCGGTGATGTACCTGGCCCTGATACCGCAATTCGTTCACCCCGGCGCCGGTCCCGTCTGGTCGCAGAGCCTGCTGCTCGGCGGCATCCAGATCGCCGTCGCGCTCACGGTGAACGCGCTGATCGTCTGTGTTGCAGGAACTGTCGCGTCTGTCCTGTCGGGCCGTCCGGTGTGGATCCGCGCCCAGAAGGTCGTGATGGGAAGTGTCCTCGGCGGGCTCGCCGTCCACCTGGCACTCGACCGGACACGCCCGGCGGTGGTCTGAATCATGCACACCTGGGCGCGGTTCGCGGGTACGGTCGGAGGCAACGACGACGAAGGGGCGGGCAATGGCCGGGACCATGCGGGCGGAACGATTTCATGCGGTCACCAAAACCATTGCTGTCGAGGATGTTCCGATTCCGGAGCCGGGTCCGGGTGAAGTGCTCGTCAAGGTGGAGTTCTGCGGCATCTGCCATTCCGATCTGAGTCTGATCGACGGCACGTTTCCCGCGCTGCTGCCCGAGGTGACCCAGGGGCACGAGGCCTCGGGGACCATCGCGAAACTCGGTGCCGGAGTGACCGGTTGGTCCGAGGGCGACCGGGTGGTGCCGTCGGCGGGCAGGCCCTGTCTCGCGTGCCGCAACTGCCGCCGCGGCGACCTCACCAACTGCCTGCACATCCAGCTCATGGCATTCGCCTACGACGGCGCGTGGGCCGAGTACACGGTGGCGCAGGCCGGGGGACTGACCCGCATCCCCGACAACGTGCCGTTCGAGCAGGCGGCCATCCTCGCCGACGCGGTGTCGACGCCGTTCGGTGCGGTCGTGCGCACCGGCAAGGTCGTGGTCGGGGAGACCGTCGGAGTGTGGGGCGTGGGCGGAGTCGGCACCCACATCGTGCAGCTGGCGCGTCTGGTGGGGGCCGTTCCGGTGATCGCGTTCGACGTCAATCCCGCTGTGCGCGAACGCGCCCTCGAACTCGGCGCCGACTACTCCTTCGACTCCCGGGAGGAGAACCTGAAGGAGAAGGTCGCGGAGGCGACCGGCGGCCGGATGCTGGACGTCGCGTTCGACGCCGCCGGACTGAAGGTGACGTTCGAGCAGGCGCTCGACTTCCTGACCGTGGGTGGCCGTCTCGTCGCGGTCGGGTTGAGCGCGCAGGAGGCGTCGGTGGGCACGACAGCGCAGTTCGGGCTGTCGCAGAAGCAGGTGCTCGGCCATCTGGGGTACAAGAATGT
Organism: Rhodococcus sp. NPDC056960; assembly: GCF_042674125.1. NCBI lineage: Bacteria > Bacillati > Actinomycetota > Actinomycetes > Mycobacteriales > Nocardiaceae > Rhodococcus > Rhodococcus sp. NPDC056960. The sequence continues at coordinate 173,109 of NZ_JBHURF010000003.1, forward strand.
CGACATCGAGACCCTCGCCGAACTGGTGTCCCGCGGCCGCCTCGACCTGTCCCGTTCGATCAGCGAGATCGTGCCGCTCGAGGAGGTGGCGACGGGCATCGAGAAGCTCGCGAATCACGAGGGGAGTCCCATCCGGATCCTGGTCAGGCCCTGAAGCGGTCGGCAGGGCTCACGGATTCGACCGCTCCGGACCTGTCGGTATCCCGCTGTACCGTCGGCGCATGGGATATGAATTTCACGTCACCGTGGACTCGGAGAACCCGCATACCCTGGCCCGATGGTGGGCGCAGACACTCGGCTGGGAGGTGGAACCCAGCGACGAGGAGTTCATCCGGGGCCTCGTCCGGGCCGGCCACGCGCAGGAATCGGACACCATGGAGTTCGAGGGTGTCCTGGTCTGGCGGGAGGGTGCGGCCATCCGCGATCCGGAACACTCGGAGCGTCCCCGCGTGCTGTTTCAGCGGGTTCCCGAATCGAAGACGGTGAAGAATCGACTTCATCTGGACCTCCGGGTGGGAGACGGGCGCGACGAGGTCGCCGAGAAGCTGGAGCAATCCGGCGCCACCGTGCTCCACCGGGGTCGCCAGGGTCCGAGTGAGTGGATCACGATGGCCGATCCGGAGGGCAACGAGTTCTGCGTCAGCTGACGCAGCACACCCCGGACACGGAACACTCACCGATACGCGCTGGGTGTGCTTCCGGTCCAGCGTTTGAAGGCGCGACGGAAGGCGCTGGGCTCGGAGAACCCGAGCCGCGCCGACAGATCCTCCACGGATTCTCCGCGCCGGAGACCGGCGACGGCGGCGTCGCGGAGCACTTCCTCCCGCAACTGGTTGAGCGACGTCCCGTCCTGCCGGAGCAGGCGGCGAAGGTGGGGGACGCTGATCGACAGCATCTCCGCGATGTCCTCGGCGGTCGAGGTGCGGCCCTTCTTGCCGTGTTCGAGAACCCGGCGTACCTGCGCCGACGCCGTGCTGTCGTAGTCGCGTTCCGACATCAGCAGCGTCGGGGACTCCCGCAGGTAGTCCTCGAGGGTCTCCTCGGTCTGGATGATGGGGGCCCGCATCACCGCGTTGTCGAATTCGATTGCGGGGATGTCGGAATCGAATGTCACGGGAACACCGAAGATGTGATCGTAATTTTCGGCGAGCTGCGGCAGCGGAGCCGGATACGGCAGTTCCACCGCCAGCAACCGGACCCTCTTGCCCACGAGCCAGGCCGCGAACCGGTGAAGCAGTATCAGCAGGAAGTCGGTGATGACGCGCACCGACTCGACCGACGCCGGCCCGTCCTCGGTCGCCGGCGCCGCCGAGCCCGGGCGGATGTCGATGGTCATCCGGGTTCCGCCGTTGACGCCGGGACCGATGTGCAGTGGCGGCAGGGACGGCAGTGCGCGGAGGATGTCGGCCATCCGCTCGAGGGCCGCGGACAGATCCGCGGTGTGGATCAGGGCGAGGCACACGAGCCGAAAAGTGCCGCGCGGGACGGGGGCCGGACCGAGTCCGAACAATTCGTCGCCCGTGATCTGCCAGACCGCCTGGGTGAATGCGGTGACCTGCGTCGGCGTCAGCCGGGCCAGCGGGTCTTCGAGCGATGCCGTCGTGATTCCTGCCGCGGACAGCGCGGGGGAGAGGTCGGCCCCGCTGTGCGCCGACAGTTCGAGCGACCGCCGCACGAAGTCGGCGGGGATGGTGCGGGCAGTCACGATCCGGGTTTTCCCAGTGTCCGGAGCCGCCGTGCGGCCTCCTCGAGCACGGCATCCTGTTTGCAGAACGCGAAGCGCACCATCGGATTCCAGGGTTCCGGATGGTCGGTGAACACGCTGACCGGCACCGCGGCGACACCGATGCGCGCCGGGAGATTGCGGCAGAACTCGATGCCGTCCCGCTCGCCGATCGTGGTGATGTCAGCGCACAGGTAGTACGTGCCGCCGCCCGAATGGACGTCCAGGCCGGCCGCGACGAGCGCGTCGTACAGCACGTCCCGCTTCGTCTGCAGACTGTCCCGCAACTGCGTCACCCACCGCTGCTCGTGGGTCAGCGCGTGTGCGATCGCCGGCTGGAACGGGCCGCCGCCGACGAAGGACATGTACTGCTTCGCGGTTCGCACCGCGTCGATCAGTTCGGCCGGACCGCACGCCCAGCCGATCTTCCACCCGGTGACGTTGAACGTCTTGGCGGCGCTCGACACCGAGACGGTCCGCTCGTACATTCCCGGCAGGGTGGCCAGGGCGGTGTGCGTCCGGCCGTCGAAGACCAGGTGCTCGTACACCTCGTCGCTGAGCACCAGCAGGTCGTGCTCGCAGGCCAGTTCCGCGACGGCGGCGATCTCGTCGGGGGTGAACACGGTGCCCGTCGGGTTGTGCGGGGTGTTGATCACCAGCATCCGGGTCTTCGGTGTGATCGCGGCCCGCAGCGCGTCGAGGTCGACGACGAACGCCGCACCGGACCGGGCGAGCGGCACGCTGCGCCGCACCGCGCCCGCCAGCGCGACCGACGCCGCGTACGAGTCGTAGTACGGCTCGATCAGCACCACTTCCTCGCCCGGTTCGACGAGACCCAGAATCGCCGCGCTGATGGCCTCGGTGGCGCCGACGGTGACCAGCACCTCCGAATCGGGGTCGTGGTCGAGCCCGTACCGGGCCAGCCGGTCGGCCGCGACCGCGTGGCGGAGCACGGGCATGCCGGGGCCGGGAGGGTACTGGTTGAGCCCGTCCGCGATGGCCTGCCGCGCGGTGTCGAGCATCGACGCCGGACCGTCGGTGTCGGGGAACCCCTGGCCGAGGTTGATGGCGTCGTTGCTCACGGCGAGTGCGGTCATCTCGGCGAAGATGGTGGACGCGAACGGCTGCAAGCGCTCGACGGTGCGGTTGCGCGGCGTTGCGGGCATTACTGCAGCGTAGTCGGTGTGACACCGACGGTTGCACAGGGCCGTGTCACGTTCGGCGGGGCTGTCTCGTCTTCTCGGTAGACGGCGCGCACAGGGCGCCCGGTGACGATGGAGGACGCAATGCCCCGCATTCCCGCAGTGGCCCCGGCCGACGCGAGCCCGCTGGTCAAGGTCGCGTACAAGTTCGCTGCCCACAAGTTCGACGAGGTGCCCGAGCCGTTCGCCGTGCTCGCCCATCACCGCAAGCTGTTCGTCGCGTCCGCCCGCCACGAGCTGGCGGTGCAGAAGGCGTCGACCGTACTTCCCGCCAACGTCCGGGAGATCGCCGTCTACCGCGTGGCGTGGACGGTCGGCTGCTCGTGGTGCGTGGACTTCGGAACGATGCTCCAACGCCTCGACGGTCTGGACGTGGAGCGGCTCCGGCACATCGCCGACTACGCCGAGTTCCCGGCGTACAGCGACGACGAGCGCGCGGCCATCGCGTACGCGGACGCGATGACGACGACGCCCACCACCGTCACCGACGAACAGGTGGCGGATCTGGAGCGCCGCTTCGGCCGCGCCGGGGTGGTCGAACTGTCCTATCAGATCGGCATCGAGAACATGCGGGCACGGATGTACTCGGCGCTGGGCATCACGGAGCAGGGATTCGGCACCGATTCGTGCCGGGTGCCGTGGGCCGACGACACCGCGGTCACGGAGGACCGTCCGGGAGCCTGATCCCGGTGAACTTCTCCGGATTGGCGATGTCGTACGCCGCGTAGACGAGACCGTCCCGGACGGTGAACCCACCCACTCGCGGCGGCGAACTGCGGTGGGCTTCGTCGCCGGTGTACCCCGCGGTGAAGACGCCGAGCTGGCCGTTGACGAGAACCGGCTGGATGGTGGTGAAGATGTCCGGTCCGTATCGCTGCAGGAGGCCGAGGAAGAATCGCGCGAACTTGTCTGCACCCCGGACGACGTTGACGGCGGTGCTGGTGGTGCCGTTCGCGTCGCCGATGACCACGGCCTCCGGATGCAGTGCCGCGACCACCGCGTCGAGATCGCCCGCGGCCAGTGCCTCGAGCAGTCGCTGCACGGCGAGGGCATGCTCCTCGTCGGGCACGGCGGGTGTGGTTGCGGCGGCGGCCTTGCGGGCTCTCGACGCGAGTTGACGCGCTGCCGGCGTGGTGATCCCGAGAATGTCCGCGACCTCGTCGAACGGCACCTCGAATCCGTCGTGCAGCACGAACGCGACCCGCTGCTGCGGGGTGAGCGTGTCGAGCACGATCAGCGCCGCGAGGCGGTTGTCCTCCTCCCGGACAACCGCTTCCAGTGGATCCGGTTCGGCCGACGGCGACAGACTGGTGACGATCGGTTCCGGAAGCCATTGGCCGACATACTGTTCCCGTCGCACCGCGGCCGAACGCAACCGGTCGAGGCAGATCCGCCCGACCACCGTCGTGAGCCACGGGCCGAGGTCGCGAATGTCGGTGGCACCGGCGTCGTCGAGTCGCAGCCACGACTCCTGGACGGCGTCCTCCGCGTCGCTGACGCTTCCCGTCAGGCGATAGGCCACGGAGAGCAGATGCCGCCGGTGGGACTCGAATTCGTCTACCAACGTCGCAGTGGGCATGCCGATATCCTACGTGCGGTCCAGACATAAAATCCGCGGTGCGCGTAACCGTTGACCCTGGTGGCGGGTCGGGACGTATGGTGTGGCGACCACACCACCTCCAGGGAGTCTGCCATGTTCCAGTGTTCCAGCTGTCGTAGCTGACCTGGCTTTTTCGCACCCCTTTTTCCGCACGTTCCGTCCACCTCGCCCGGCGATCGCCGCACGCGGGCGGAAGTGCGCGTCGCACGACCCGCCGCACCGTCGTCCGCGGGCATCACACACTAGGAAGACCTTCGATGATTCGTCCACGTCTCGCGCGGACTCTGGCAGCCGCCGTCGCCCTGCTCACCTTCACCAGTCTCGCCGCCGCCTGCTCCGGTTCCGAGGCCACCACGACCGCCGACGGCAAGACGGTACTCCGCTACGAGGGCAGCACCGGTCAGGTCTCCTTCCCGGAACTCGCGGCCGATCTCGGCTACTACCAGAAGGTCGAGTTGAACTGGATCGGCGACACCACCAGTGGGCCGCAGAGCATTCAGAACGCCGCCACCGGTCAGACGGACTTCGGTGGAGCGTTCAACGGCGCGGTGCTGAAGCTGGCCGCGGCCGACTCGCCGATCACCTCGGTCATCGGGTACTACGGCTCCGACAAGGAGACGTTCAACGGGTACTACGTCCTCGACGGAAGCCCGATCACGTCCGCCCGCGACCTGATCGGCAAGAAGGTCGGGATGAACACGCTGGGTGCGCACCACGAATTCCTCGTGCGTGAGTGGCTGGCGCGGGAGGGCCTGACCCCGGACGAGATCAAGCAGGTGGAGCTGGTCGTCGTGCCGCCGGTGAACACCGAGCAGGCGCTGCGGCAGGGACAGATCGACGTCGGAACCCTCGGAAGTGTGTTCCGGGACAAGGCCGTCGAACGGGGCGGCATTCGCCCGCTGTTCACCGACGAATCCATCTTCGGGTCCTTCACCTACGGTTCGCTGCTGTTCCGCGACGACTTCATCGCGAAGAACAAGGACGCCGTCGCCGACTTCGTGCAGGGCACCGCGCGGGCCATCCGGTGGACCCAGACGACCCCGCGGGACGAGGTGATCGCGAAGTTCAAGGACATCATCACCCGTCGCGGCCGCAACGAGACCACGGATCTCGTCGACTACTGGAAGTCGCCGGGCGTCGCCGGCCCCGGTGGCGTAATCACCGACAAGGAGATCCAGACGTGGATCGACTGGCTCGTCCGCAACGGCGAACTCGAGGACGGCAAGCTCACGCCCGCCGACGTCTACACCAACGAATACAACCCGTACGCCAACGGCACGTACCCCGCCGACAGCGGTCCCGACGGCCAGGCACTGGCCGCCAAGTGAACTCCGCTCCGTACCCCGGCGAGAAGAAAGTGATGTCGATGTCCCACTCCCGGTTCCGGCGCGGCGCCCTGCGCGCACTCGCCGCCACCGCAGCACTGTTCACCGTGGCCTCGGGAGTGGCGGGCTGCGGCGGCTCGTCGGATACCGCCACCACCGAGGACGGAAAGACGGTCCTGCGCTACCAGGGGTGGGCCGGCGACGTCGGATTCCACGAACTCGCCGAGGACCTGGGGTACTACGACAAGATCAAGCTCGAATGGGTCGGCGACACCACCAGCGGCCCGCAGGACATCCAGTCCGCGGCCACCGGTGACATCGAGTTCGGCTCGGCCTTCAACGGGGCCGTCGTCAAGCTCAACGCCGCGGGGGCACCGATCACGTCGGTGCTGAGTTCCTACGGCGCGGACGCCGGCGAGTACACGGGGTATTTCGTGCTCGATGGCAGTCCCATTCGCTCGGCGCGGGACCTGATCGGCAAGAAGGTCGGGATGAACACGCTCGGCGCGCACCACGAGTTCCTGGTCCGGGAGTGGCTGGCCCAGCAGGGGCTGACCCAGGACGAGATCAAGCAGGTGGAGCTGACCGTCGTGCCTCCGGTGAACAACGAGACCGCCCTGCGGGAAGGGCAGATCGACGTGGCCGCCATCAACGGCATCTTCCGCGAGACCGCGCAGGAGCGCGGGGGCATCCGGCCCCTGTTCACGGACCGGGACCTGTTCGGTGCGTTCAGCTACGGCACCTACGTCGTGCGGGACGACTTCCTCGCGAAGAACAAGGGCGCCGTCGCGGACTTCGTGCAGGGCACCGCGCGGGCCATCCGGTGGACCCAGGTGACGCCGCGCGAGGAGGTGGTCGCACGGCTGAAGAGCATCATCGGCAAGCGCGGCCGCAACGAGAGCGACGACGCCATCGACTACTGGCGCAGCTCCGGAATTCCCGTCGCCGGAGCCGTGATCCAGGAGAAGGAGCTGCAGACGTGGATCGACTGGCTTGTCCGGAACGGTGAGCTCGACGAGGGCAAGTTGACCGCAACCGACCTCTACACCAACGAATTCAACCCGTACGCCAACGGCACGTTCCAGCCCGAGAGCGGGCCCGACGGAGAAGTACTGGAAGGACAGAAATGAGCACCATCGCTCCGAACCCCGACCGGGTTCAGACGCCCAAGCTCCGCCTCGAACACGTCACCAAACAGTTCGACGTGCGCGGGTCGAAGGACAAGTTCACCGCGATCGAAGACATCGACATCGATCTCGCGGACGGTGAGTTCCTCGTCCTCGTCGGGCCGAGTGGGTGCGGAAAGTCCACGCTGCTCGACCTCCTCGGTGGGCTCAGCACGCCCACGTCGGGCCGGATCCTGCTCGACGGAAAGCCGGTCACCGGGCCGGGTCTGGACCGCGGAATCGTCTTCCAGCAGTACGCCCTCCTGCCGTGGCGCACGGCCCGGCACAACATCGAGTTCGGGCTCGAGGCCAAGGGGCTGCCCAAGAAGGAACGGCGCGAACTCGCCGAGCACTACCTCGAACTCGTCGGCCTGAAGGGGTTCGGCGACCGGTACCCGCACGAGCTGTCGGGCGGCATGAAGCAGCGCGTCGCGATCGCCCGCAGCCTGGCGTTCGACCCCGAAGTGCTGCTGATGGACGAGCCGTTCGCCGCGCTCGACGCCCAGACCCGGGAGTCGCTGCAGGACGAACTGCTGCGCATCTGGAAGGCCACCGGCAAGACCATTCTGTTCATCACCCACGGCATCGACGAGGCCATCTACCTCGGGCAACGGGTCGCGGTCCTGACGTCGCGGCCGGGCCGGGTGAAGACGTTCGTGGACATCGACATCGACCGCTCGGGTGAGGACGTCCGGTCCAACGAGCAGTTCCGGCACTACCGACACCGCATCTGGACGCTGCTGCACGGCGAAGTGGAGCGTGCGCAGGTGATCGAGAAGGAGGAAGCACATGTCTAGCGCACTCGCGGCACCGGAAGCTCCCGTCGCAACCGATCCGGCAGCGCCCCGGACGCCCGCTCCGGTCCCACCGGATCCGGGTGTCGGCCGGCGGGTCGGTGCGACCCTGGGGCCCATCGCCTGGCGCATCCTCAAGCCGTCCATCGCGATCGTCGTCTTCCTCGCGCTGTGGGAGATCGCACCCCGCGTCGGTCTCGTCGACGAGGTGTTTCTGCCCCCGTTCAGCACCGTCGTCGAAGCGTTCGCCGATCTGGTCGGCAGCGGTGAACTGTGGCAGCACGTGTCGGCGAGCCTCTCCCGCGCCCTGATCGGATTCTTCGTGGCGGTCGTGATCGCGATTCCGCTGGGCATCGCGATCGCGTGGTACCGGCCCGTCTCGGACTTCCTGAACCCGATCCTCGAACTGTTCCGCAACACAGCGGCGCTGGCGTTGCTTCCCGTCTTCATCCTCATTCTCGGCATCGGCGAGGAATCCAAGATCGCCCTCGTCATCTACGCGTGCACGTTCCCGATCCTGCTGAACACGATCTCCGGTGTCCGCACCGTCGACCCGCTGCTGATCAAGTCGGCCTCCTCACTCGGACTGTCGCCGGTGCGGCTGTTCCAGAAGGTCGTGCTGCCCGCGGCGGTCCCCACCATCTTCACCGGCATCCGGATGGCCGCGGCGTCGTCCATCCTCGTGCTGATCGCCGCCGAAATGGTCGGGGCGAAGGCCGGGCTCGGCTACCTGATCACCGCGTCCCAGTTCAACTTCCAGATCCCCAACATGTACGCGGGCATCGTCGCGATCTCGGTTCTCGGGCTGTCGCTGAACGCCGTCCTCGTCCTGATCGAACGCAGGCTGTCCCGCTGGCGGGTCTAGTCACTTACCGGGAAAGAAAACTCCACATGTCACAGAATTCCCAGTTCCACCTCAACGCCTTCCTCATGGGGGTGGGACATCACGAGGCGGCGTGGCGGCACCCCCGCACCGAAGCCCACCGCGTACTGGACGTCGCGCACTTCCAGGAACTCGGCCGGATCGCGGAGCGGGGCAAGCTCGATTCGGTGTTCTTCGCCGACGGCCTCGCCGTCGGACCGCGGATCGCGCACAACACCCAGTCGATCTTCGAACCCGTCACGCTGCTGTCGGCGATCGCCGTCGCCACCGAACGGGTGGGGCTGATCGCCACGGCGTCGACGAGCTACTCCGACCCGTACACCCTGGCGCGCAAGTTCACCTCGCTCGACCACATCAGTGGCGGCCGCGCGGGGTGGAACATCGTGACGTCGGCCGGCGCGGACGAGGCGGCCAACTTCGGCGTCGACGGCATCCCCGCGCACAGCGGACGGTACGAGCGCGCAGAGGAATTCGTGGACGTCACCCTCGCGTTGTGGGACAGCTGGGAAGACGGGGCGGTGGTGCTCGATGCGGAGACCGGCACCTTCGCCGACCCCGCGAAGGTCCACACGATCGACCACGACGGACCGCGGTTCCGGGTCAGGGGACCGCTCAACTCGCCGCGGTCCGCCCAGGGGCGGCCGCTGCTGGTGCAGGCCGGATCGTCCGAGAGCGGCAAGGAGTTCGCCGCACGCTACGCCGAGGCGGTCTTCACCGCGCAGCGCACCCTGCAGCAGGGGCAGGACTTCTACCGCGACCTCAAGGCGCGCGTCGTCAAGAACGGCCGCAACGCGAGTGAACTGAAGGTCCTGCCCGGCATCGTGCCGTTCATCGCGGACACGAAGGAGGAGGCGGAGGCACTCGAGCAGTCGTTCACCGACCTGATCTCGCCCGAGTACTCGCTGCGCCAGCTGTCCACGATGCTCGGCGTCGACCTCACGAAGCACTCCCTCGACGCGCCCCTGCCCCCGCTCCCGCCACTCGACGAGATCCAGGGCAACAAGAGCCGCTACCAACTGGTGAAGGATCTCGCGGCGGACGGCTCACTCACCGTGCGGCAACTGATCGGACTGCTCGGCGGCGGGCGCGGACACCGCACGTTCGCCGGAACTCCGGAACAGGTGGCGGACGAACTGCAGACGTGGTTCGAGCAGGGCGCGGCGGACGGATTCAACATCATGCCGCCGTACCTGCCGGGTGGCCTGGACGATTTCGTCGACCGTGTCGTCCCGATCCTGCAGCAGCGTGGACTGTTCCGCACCGACTACACCGCGACGACGCTTCGCGGCCACTACGGCCTCGAAGACGTCGGCAACCGGTTCGTGGACGCGGCCGACGAAGCGAGCGCATGAGCGGCGAGACCGGCCTGAAACCGCTCGTCACCACCGTCTTCGTTCCTGCCGCGATCTTCGGCATCGGCCAGGGCGCCGCCGCCCCGGTCATGGCGCTGACGGCCCGCGAACTCGGCGCGTCCGTGGCCGTGTCCGGGTTGATCGTCGCGGTCGTCGGGCTGGGCGCCGTCCTCGGTGACCTGCCCGCGGGCCGGATCGTCGCCAGGTTCGGGGAGCGGCGGTCCATCATCGGGGGCAGTACGGTCGGCGCGGTCGGGGTGCTGGTCTGCCTGCTCGCGCAGACACCGTGGATGCTGGGTGTGGGCGCACTGCTGACGGGGCTCGCCAACGCCGTGTGGGGGCTGGCCCGCCAGAGCTACCTGGCCGACGCCGTGCCGATCGGCTTGCGGGCCCGGGCGATGTCGTCGTTCGCGGCGATGTGGCGGCTCGGCTTCTTCGTGGGACCACTGCTCGGCGCCGCCGTGATCCTCGTGGTCGGTGCCCGCGGCGGGTTCCTGGTGCAGCTCGTCGGCGTCGTGCTGTCCGGATGGCTGATGTCGAGGGTCCCCGACCCGCCGCGCCGGAGCGCCACCGCGAGCCCGCACGCCACATTGCCGTCGATCCTGCGCCGGCACCGGAAGCTGCTGGCCACACTCGGCGGCGGTTCGCTGCTCATGGGTGCGGCCCGCGCGTCCCGGGAGGCGGTGCTGCCGCTGTGGGCGGCCCACCTCGGACTGGATGCCGCGCAGGTCAGCCTCGTCTTCGGCGCCGGCGCGGCCGTCGACCTGCTGTGCTCGTACCCCGCCGGACATTTCATGGACCGATACGGCCGCCGGTTCATCGCGGTGCCGTCGCTGCTGGTGATCGGCGTGTCGTATCTGGCGCTGCCCTTCTCCCACGACCTGCTGTCGATCGGTGTGGTCGCGGTGGTGATGGGCATCGGCAACGGGCTCGGCAACGGCGTCATCATGACGCTCGGCGCCGACATCGCCCCACCCGCGACCCGCGCCGAATTCCTCGCCGCGTGGCGGCTCACCCACGACACCGGTATGTTCGCGGGACCGTTCGGGGTCGGCGCGCTCGCCGCGGTCGTCCCGCTGGGGGCGGCCGTCGCCGCCGTCGGGGGAGCGGCGCTGCTCGGCGCCGCGATCCTGTTCCGGTTCATCCCGGTCTATTCGCCGTGGCCACCGGCCGCCACGCCGTCGCCGGATTCCCCACCGCTCGAAAAACAGGAAGCATAGGTACATTCGTTTCATGCGCTTCGGATTGTTCGTTCCTCAAGGTTGGCGTCTGGATCTCGTCGGAATCGATCCCGCGGATCAATGGTCGGTGATGCGCGACTTCGCGTTGCGCGCCGACCAGGGTTCCGCGTGGGATTCGCTGTGGGTCTACGACCACTTCCACACCGTTCCCGCACCGACGGAGGAGGCCACGCACGAGGCGTGGACCCTCATGTCCGCGTTCGCGGCCGTCACCTCGCGGGTGCGTCTCGGCCAGATGTGTACGGCGATGAGCTACCGCAACCCCGCCTATCTTGCAAAGGTCGCCGCCACCACCGACCTCATCTCCGGAGGCCGCGTCGACATGGGTATCGGCGGCGGCTGGTACGAGCACGAGTGGCGGGCGTACGGATACGGATTCCCCTCCGCCGGTACGCGTCTCGGGCGTCTCGACGAGGGTGTGCAGATCATGCGCCAGGCCTGGACCGACGGCACCGCCACCCTCGAAGGCAAGCACTACCAGGTCGACGGCGCCATCGTCCGGCCACTTCCGGTGCAGGACGGCGGAATTCCGCTGTGGATCGCCGGCGGCGGCGAGAAGGTGACACTGAAGATCGCGGCAAAGTACGCGCAGTACACCAACTTCGACGGTACCCCCGAGGGATTCGCGCTGAAATCCGAGATTCTGCGGAAACACTGCGACACCGTCGGCACCGACTTCGACGGCATCGTCCGCTCGGCCAACTACAACGTCGCGATCGGCACCACCGAGGCGGAGGTCGAGAAGCGGCTGCTCACCCTGAAGGAGCGGCTCACCCCGCACGTCGGCGCCGACGCCGCCGAGGGTGCACTCGGCGCATTCCGCGGAATGCCCGGAGTCGGAACGCCGGAACAGATCGTCGAGAAACTGTCGGCGCTGAAGGACCAGGGGATGTCCTACGGCATCTTCTACTTCCCCGAGGCCGCCTACGACACATCGGGCATCGAACTCTTCGAGAAGGAAGTCCTGCCCGCGCTGCAGTAATGGCCGGATGGCTCCGGGCATAGAGTGGCGGGCATGTTCGTCGTCACCCTCGCCGCCGACACCCTGTGGCTCAGTCCGCCGGTGGTCACCGACGTCGATGCGATCTGCGCGGCGTGCAGCGACCCGTCGATCGCCGAGTGGACGACGATGCCCGCCCCCTATGCCCGCTCGGACGCCGAGCAGTTCGTCCGGCACACGGTGCCGTCCGGTTGGGCCGACCGCAGTCCCACCTGGGCGCTGCGCGAACGCGAGAACGGACCCGTGCTCGGGATGATCGGCCTGATGTCACGCGACATGACGGCAGCCGAGATCGGGTACTGGCTCGCACCCGCCGCCCGCTCGCGGGGATTCATGACAACGGCGGTGAACCTGGTGTGCGATTTCGCATTCCGGCCGGACGGCATGGGACTCGAACGCATCGAATGGCGCGCCTTCGTCGGCAACGACGACTCCGCGGCAGTCGCCCGCAGGGTCGGTTTCCGCTTCGAAGGAGTCCAGCGCTCCGGGCTCGTGCAACGCGGCGTCCGGCGCGATTCGTGGACGGCCGCCCTTCTCGCCGGCGACCCACGGCAACCGGCCGACGGGTGGCCCGGCTAGCGGCCGGTCAGCGCAGGCTCTCCGGAAGGTCGTGCTCGGACACGGCAACCCGCTGGTCGGGGCTGGTGCGGATGTGCTCGGAGTCGGCGATCCGGTTCTCCAGGAAATCCCACTCGACCTGGTCGATGGCGGCCTCCGCGCGGGCGCGGACGTTCGCGTCGCGGGTGCCCCACGCGATCGGCATCGGACTGACCATCTCCCACGTGGCAGCGAGGCTGTGGGTGCTGCGGTCGTTGAGCAGGGCGACGGACGGCACCCGGTCGCCGACGTTCTGTTTCTGACCGGTGCGGATCGGGATGTTGCGGGTGACGAGCGCATACGACGCCCGGCCCGTGCCGGGCTTCGCGACGTCGATCAGCGACAGCAGCGTGATCGCGCGGGGGTGCACCTCCGAGACGACCGCCGGCACCAGGGGGCTCTTCGCGTACAGGTCCTCGATGCTGCCGACCTTCTTCGGCACCCAGAACGCCACCCACACCGACGTGAGCGCGGCGATCGCCACGACGACGCCGAGGATGATCGACCAGGGGTGGCCGAGCAGGATCAGACCGACCGCGGCCGCCGCGAACAGCAGCGCCACCACGATCGCCGACACCTGCAGGCGTCGCATGTCGGCGAACGTCTGGTTGACGGACTTCGCGTAGGGCCGGTCGACGGTGAACTCGAAATGTCGCACGGGCCCAGCTTAGAGCGTCGGTCCGGGTGCCCGGGCGGTCACCCGATGGGCGGGCCCAGCAGGTCGTCGGCGTCGGTGATCCGGTAGGCGTACCCCTGCTCGGCGAGGAAGCGCTGCCGGTGCGCGGCGTACTCGGCGTCGAGGGTGTCGCGCGCCACCACCGAGTAGAAGTGGGCCTGGCCGCCGTCGTGCTTGGGCCGCAGCAGGCGGCCCAGTCGTTGAGCCTCCTCCTGGCGGGAACCGAACGTGCCCGAAACCTGAACGGCGACAGATGCTTCCGGAAGGTCGATCGAAAAGTTCGCGACCTTGCTGACCACCAGGGTCTGGATTTCGCCCGCCCGGAAACGGTCGAACAGATCCTCCCGCTCCTTGTTCTTGGTCGACCCCTTGATGACCGGGGCGTTCAACGCCTCACCGAGTTCGTCGAGCTGATCGAGGTACGCGCCGATGATCAGCGTCGGTGCATCGGTGTGCCGCTCCAGGATCGACTTCACCACCGCGATCTTGGTGTGGGCGGTAGAACACAGCTTGTAGCGTTCGTCGGGTTCGGCGACGGCGTAGGCCATGCGTTCGGCGTCGGTCAGCGTCACCCGCACCTCGACGCAGTCGGCGGGGGCGATCCACCCCTGCGCCTCGATGTCCTTCCACGGAGCGTCGTACCGCTTGGGCCCGATCAGGGAGAACACGTCGCCCTCGCGGCCGTCCTCGCGCACCAGGGTGGCGGTGAGGCCGAGGCGCCGCCGGGACTGCAGGTCGGCGGTCATCCGGAACACCGGCGCGGGCAGCAGGTGCACCTCGTCGTAGATCACCAGACCCCAGTCGCGGGAATCGAACAGCTCGAGATGCTTGTACTCACCCTTGGTCCGCCGGGTGATCACCTGATACGTGGCGATCGTGACGGGACGGATCTCCTTGCGTTCGCCGGAGTACTCGCCGATCTCCTCCTCGGTGAGCGACGTGCGCGCGATCAGCTCACGCTTCCACTGCCTGCCGGCCACCGTGTTCGTCACCAGGATCAGCGTGGTGGCCTTCGCCTTGGCCATCGCCGCCGCGCCGACCATCGTCTTGCCGGCGCCGCAGGGCAGGACGACCACCCCCGACCCACCGGCCCAGAACGAGTCGGCCGCCATCTCCTGGTAGTCGCGCAGGTGCCAGTGGCCGTCCGCGGACCCCGGGGAGGTGCCGTCGAAATCCAGATCGATGGGGTGGGCCTCGCCGTCGACGTACCCGGCGAGATCCTCCGCCGGCCAGCCGACCTTCAGCAGCAGCTGCTTGAGTCTGCCTCGCTCACTCGGGTGGACGACCACCGTGTCGTCGTCGACGCGGGCCCCGAGCATCGGCGCGATCTTCTTGTGCCGGGTCACCTCGGTCAGCACCGCGCGGTCGAGGCTGACGAGTGTCAGACCGTGGGCGGGATTCTTCACCAGCTGCAGTCGCCCGTACCGGGCCATCGTGTCGACGATGTCGACCAGCAACGGCTGCGGCACTGCGTACCGGGAGAAGTTGACCAGCGCATCGACCACCTGCTCGGCGTCGTGTCCGGCGGCGCGCGCATTCCACAGGGCCAGTGGGGTGATCCGATACGTGTGGACGTGTTCGGGCGCGCGCTCCAGTTCCGCGAACGGCGCGATCGCCTGGCGGGCATCGTTCGCCCGCTCGTGATCGACCTCCAACAGCAGGGTCTTGTCGGATTGGACGATCAACGGTCCGTCGGTCACGGAAGCCTCCTCGAAAATGCGGTGCCGGATGTAGCCAGCCTGTCCATTGTCCTGATCCCAGCGGTGCCGCGCCACGTCGCCGTCCCCGAGCGGGTCCGATACCGGCACATCCGGGGCGGTCGAGGGCCTAAATTGAGGATCAGCCCGGATGGATCGATGCAGAGACGAGGCTCGCGATGACCCAGCCCCCCGAGGACCCCCGCCGTCCCGATCCGAACGTCCCCGGCGAGCCGCCGAACAACCCCCAGCAGCCGTATCCGCAGGGTCAGTATCCGCAACAGCCGTACTCGCAGGGGCAGTACGCTCAGCAACCCGGACAGTACCCGCCGGGCCAATACGGGCAGCAGGGTCAGTACGGGCAGCAGGGTCAGTACGGGCAGCCGGGCCAGCAGGGCCAGCAGGGCCAGTACGGGCAGTACCCGCCCGGCCAGAATCCGCCGCCGCCGAAGAAATCGCGCAAGGGCCTGTTCATCGCCCTGGGTGTCGCAGTCCTGGTGATCATCGCCGCCGTCGCCGCGTTCGGGGTGTTCGCCCTGAAAAGCGCGGACAAGAACACTCTCGACGTCGGCGACTGCCTGTTCTTCGAGTCCGCATCCACGACCGCCGCCGACACCTCCCACGAGAAGCGCGACTGCTCCGACGCCGAAGCCACGTACGAGGTGGCGCAGAAGAACGACGGCGACGTCCAGTGCGCGGAGGACTACTTCTCCTACACGCTCGTCGGCGACAACCAGGACGTCCAGACCACGCTCTGCCTCATCCCGAACATGATCGAGAACTCCTGCTACCTGCTCGAGGACGACGGCCGGATCCTGCCCTCGGACTGCACCGAGGCCCAGACCGTCAAGGTTCTCGAGCGCGCGGACGGGAAGAACGACGAATCCCTCTGCAACGAATTCGACACCGCATTCCCCATCGCCTTCTCCGAACCCGAACGCACCTATTGCATCGAGGTCAACCTGGGTGGCTAGCACCCGTGAGTACTTATTAACCGCGGGACGTTAAGAAGTACTCACAGGGGGATGTTCCGCCACACAGAAGAGATTGCCCTCCGGGTCGGCCAGCGTCGTCCACTGCACGTGGGGGTGCTCGTCCAGAACGTCCCATCGATGCGTGGCACCGAGAGTGAGGAGCCGCTCGACCTCGCGTTGCCGTGAACCCCACGGAACGGTGAGGTCCAGGTGCATGGCTTGACGGTCGGGGCGGGCGCCGGTGAGCGGCTGGAAGAACATCGCGAACCCGGTCGGGTCGGCCGGTGGCAGGTAGACGCTGTCGCCGCCCGGCAGCGGCGTGGCACCGGTGACACCGGCCCAGAACGCCGCGAGCGCGGCAGGGTCCTCGGCCTCGAGGTTGACGGCTCCCAGGGTGATCCGGTGACTGTTCATCTCGGCGATGTTAGTGCCACCCCCGACCCCCGGGGGCAGCGCGACCGGTCGAACATCCCGCTCAGGCGCCGATCGACGCCTTCATCATCGGGAGCATCGCCCACAGCTGGTCCTGCCAGTAGCCCCAGCTGTGGGTTCCCGTCGCCGGAAAGTCGTAGTGCGCGGGGATTCCGAGGGTGTCGAGCCGCACCTGGAAGGCGCGGTTCTGGGCCAGCGCGATGGCCTCGAGCCCCATGCCGGTGCCGGTGTTGAACACGTCGATGGCGTTCTGCGGCTGATCGTGCGGGCCGGGGAGGCCACTGCCCGCGGAGACCCACATCGGCAGCCCACGCATGAGCGGCGCCGCGACGAACGGGTCGTTGCGCAGCCAGGCCGGATCCCACGGCGGTCCCCACATGCAGTCGGCGTTGTAGCCGCCGGCGTCGAGCATCGCCAACCGGATCGCCTCGCGCATGCCCGGAGCCGACAGGTTCAGGTACCCGGACATCGACCCGGCGAACGTGAACTGGTCGCGGTGGTAGGCGGCGAGGATCAGGGCCGCGTTGCCGCCCATCGAGAGTCCGGCGATGGCGTTGCTGGTGCGGCTGATGCCGTAATTGTTCGCGAGGAAGTCCGGCAGGTTCTGGGTGAGGAACGACTCCCACTTGTAGGTGTACGGCTGACCATTGGTGTTACTGGGCGCGTACCAGTCGGTGTAGAAGCTGGACTGCCCGCCGACCGGCTCGACGACGGTGATCCCGTGATCGGACAGCCACGCGGCGTTGGTCTCGTGTTCCCACCCGCTGACGTCGTCGGTCGCGCGGAGGCCGTCGAGCAGATAGAGCGCCTTGTTGCTCCCGTTGTTCGCAAGCCACATGCGCACCTTGATCTGCCCGACCCCGCCGGGTGCATCGACCCAGTGCTCGCGCAGGCGGCTGTACGGGTCCGCGGACGCCGTTCCGCCGCCGACGAGGACGAACGCCAGCGGCAGAAGCACCACGGCGACCATCAGCCGGACGACGCCTCGCAACCAGCCATGTGACCGCTTCGATGCTGTGACACCCATGGTTCTGCCTCCTGGTAAGTCGTCCCCGGCCAGGTACATACCAGCATCACGGTATTGGTCGCCCCGAAATTCCTGGGCGTTTGCGCGGAATCGTTATCTGAGCCGTGAGTACTTGTTAACCGCCCGCGGTTGACAAGTACTCACGGGCTCAGTTGACGCGGGCGACGGACGTGATGCGGTGGAGGGTGAACCGCCGGACCGCGCCGCTCGCCGGGTCGAACGCGTCGAGCTGGCCGCCGCCGACGCTGACGGGATCGACGATGCGGTGCGACGCCACACCCTGCGCGTCGACATAACCGATGGTCACGCTCGTGCGTTCCCGCGCCGCGGCGTTGAGCAGGGCGATGGTCGCGGCGCTGCTGGCCCGCGACCCGTCGGACCGGATGCCGCCCGAACCGCGGGCCGACGCCGCCAGATCGCCGGCCCGGAGGGTCCGGACGACGGCGTCGAGTTGGGCGTCCGTGGCGACGGCGGGGATGCGGGCAGGGGCTTTGCGCCGGCTCACGACCCGTGCGCCACGGGGACGCAGGTCGACGAGGGCACCGGACGAATCCTCACCCGCGGGCGCGAAACCGGCGGTCCGCAATTCGTTCAATACTTCCCGCAGCGGCGCCTGCGACACCGCGACCGTCGGCGCCAGGGCGCGCAGAGCCAGCGAGGCGGCCACCGGCGACGCCAGGACCTCCGCCAGCAGCGTCGGATCCTCGCACCGGACGAACGACGCGGCGACCCCGGCGCGGAGCCGCCCGTGCCGCCTCGCGACGTCGTCGATCAGATACGACAGCGACTGCGGAACGGGTGTGCGCGACCGGGTGGCGAACAGGCTGTGCAGTTCCGCTGCCGTCATGCCGACGTCGAGGGCGCGCCGGATGCTGTCCTCGCTGATCCGGTACATCGATGCCGCCCCGGCGGATTCGATGTCCGCGACGAGCACGATCTGTTCGAGCAGTTCGGGGGTGAGGGGTCCGGGTGCGACGACGGTGAGGTCGGCCTGCACGAGGACGTGGTCGACGGGTTCGGGCAGCGACGCGTGCATCTCGGCCTCGGCGTCACCGCCGTGGAGTAGCGCCCGGCCGGGGGAGCTGAGGGCGCCGCGGGCGACGAGTCCGAGCGTCGCCGCCTCGTCGAGGGTCCGCTCGACCGCATGGACCCGAAGCCGGGCGCCCCAGCGGGGGCGTCGCCAGGCCAGCAGGCGGCTGACCTCCGCGGGGTCGGCAGAGTGTCCTGCGCCCAGTTCCGCCAGGAGTCCGAGGATCGCCTGCCGGTCACGCGGCGCCGATGGCGCGCGGACCTCCTCGGACAGTGCGGCCACCGGTTTGTCGTTGGCATCGCGCATGCCGATGAACCACGCCATCCGCGGGAGTTCCAGCCACGCCGCGGCCAGCACGTGCCACCGCCGGGCGACGGAGGCGGTCAGCCAGTTGTCGACCGCGGTGGTCGGCGCCCAGTAGTTCTCGCCGCTGTCCGCAGTCGGCACGGGGTCCGGGGTGCCGCTCGCGATCAGTCCCGCGGCCGACAGCAGTTCGACGAGCAGGCTCAGCCGGTTCTCGTCGACGCCGGACATCTTGGCGATCCGCCGCAGTTCCCGGACGCCGAGTCCGCCCGCCCGCAGCGCGGGAGCCGGGACCTCGCCGAGGGCCTTGACGACGTCCTCGCAGTGGCGCACCAGTTCGAGCGCCTCGCCCGCCGCTGCGGCGTTGATGTCGGCGGGTTTGTGTTTGCGTGCCGTCACGGCCGGTGGGGACAGCGACGTGGGGTCGAAGACGGCCTCCCCGCGCAGGGCCTGCCGCACCTGGTACGGCAATTCGACGGTCTCGTCGTCGATCCAGCGCAGCAGGCCGGCGGCGAGGAGTCGCTGGACGGGACGGTCGGGTGACGTTCCCGGCGCGGCGTCCCGGGTCCGGCCGATGGAACTGGACTTCGACAGCGTCTCGAGGATGTCCCGCTCGACGGTCGGCAGACCATCCAGTGCGGCGACGATCGCGGACTCGTCGAGGGTCTCGACGGGTTCGGCGCCACGCCCGACTCGCCACGGAATGGTGGCGGTCACGGCAGGGACGATACGCAGCGATGTCTTGCCACCCCAGACCAGGGCCACGGACCGCAGGCCGTCGAGAGTGGCGTCGACCGCCTTCTTCGTCGCCCGCGACCCCACCGCGTCCTGGAGGGCGGCCCGGGGAACCGCGACCTCGTCGGCGCGTTCGAGGGCCAGGAGTTCGAGGATGCCGAAGTCCAGGGACGTGAGGTTGTCGGCTGCGCGGGCCACCGACGCCCGCTGTTCGGCGCGGCCGGCGAGTACGACGATCGTGGCCGGCGGCGGGACCGCCAGATCGGGGCGCCTGCGCAGCAGATCCGTCAGTTCGGCGTCGCTGCGCGCGGCCAGCCAGTCCGCGAGGGTCGCGGCGCCACGGGGGGAGGCTGCGGTGCCGTTGGTGCTCGCGGTGGTGTCGTCGGTGTCGGTCATCGACTATCAGATTAGAGACCTGGGCTGTACGTCGCCGAACGCTCCTGTCAAAATGGCACCGTGGCTAACAATTCGAAGAAGCAGTACGTGGATCCAGGGTGGCCCGAAACCGCCGACGGAGATCACGCCGTGACCGAACTGTCGTCGACCCGCGCGGGCGGTCTCTCCCCGTTCGGCGAGGACACCGAGTTCCCGCTGCCCGCGGAGTCGTTGCCGTACGCGCATCCGCACACGGTGATCAACCGCTGACCCAGCGACAGAAGAGGGGCCCTGCACCGGATCGGTGCAGGGCCCCTCTTCTGTGAGGTGTGGGGGATCAGTGCGGGAGCAGTCCCTTGTTGGCGTCGATGAGCTGCAGGATCTGGGGATCGATCGCGATGCCCTGAGCCTTGGCGGCCTCGATCGCGCTGTCGACGACACCGGCGTACTGCGAGGTGCCGTTGGTGCTGGGGACGCCGCCCGTGAGGTCGGGGAGTGCCGGCGCCGCGGGGGTCTCGGGCACGACGGCGGGCGCGGTGCGCTGGGTGGGGGCGCTGCTCAGGCCGAGGCTCGAGGAGCAGGAGGGCCATGCGCCCCAGCCCTGGGAGTCGAGGACCTTCTCGGCGACGACGATCTGCTGTTCACGCGTGGCCTGGTTGGCGGTGGCCGCGTACTGGGTTCCACCGTGTGCGTTCCAGGTGCTCGGGGAGAACTGGAGTCCACCCTGGAAGCCGTTTCCGGTGTTGATGCCCCAGTTTCCGCCGGACTCGCACTGCGCGAGGCGGTCCCAGTCGGAGTCGGGTGCCGCGTTCGCGGTGCCCGAGAAGGCTACGCCGGCGACGCCCATGATGGCGCCGGTGACGGCGACCTTGGCGACGGTGCGGCCGGTGGTGGTGGGCTTGCGATGGCGTCCGCTCATAGTTGTCGAGATCCTCTCCACACGCGCCTGCGAGGTCAGCTGTCGGGTTCGGGCTGAGAGGTCGCCCGGCCTCGCCTCTCCTGGCTGGAGAGGGTCTGGCTTCACCCCAAGGTCCGAGTGCGCGAGGCGCGTTCGGACCGGTGTCCTTCCGGGAACTTGCGTTCCCTGGAGGACTTTTGGGTCCCCCGTCCTCGTCCCTGGAATGCTTCGTCGGGACTCCGGTACCCGCGGGACGAGGCTTGGCGCGGCGGGCCGGATGTGGCCGATGTTTCCTCGACCGGTGACGACGGTAACGGTCGGAGGCCGCAGTGTCACCATTTGATAACGCGGTGTGTCTTCGCCCGTTGCGGGGCCTCATTGAACGCGCAGAGACTCTTCCCAGCTAGCGGGGACGAGACACGCGTATCGCCGAGCTGTTGCCCTTCCGTTACCCGACCGTTATGTGAGGAAGCTCACAGCGTTACGGAGCGTCGACGATGTCCTTGCCGAGGGGCATGAGCGAGATGGGAATCATCTTGAGATTCGCGACCGCGAGCGGGATCCCGATGATCGTGATCGCCATGGCGATCGCGGTGACGACGTGCCCGATCGCGAGCCACAGACCTGCGATGATGAACCAGATCACGTTGCCGATCAGCGAGGCGACACCGGCCGTCGGCTTGTCGACCACCGTCTTCCCGAACGGCCACAGCGCGTAGACGCCCACCCGGAACGACGCGATGCCGAACGGGATCGTGATGATCAGGATGCAGCAGAGGATTCCGGCGACGAAGTACCCCAGCGCCAGCCACAGACCGCCGAAGATCAGCCAGATGATGTTGAGCAGGATTCTCATAATCGTCCCCTCGGTGGTCGGGAATGCATCGGTGGTCGGGTGGGTCAGCGGGAGCGTCTGCCCTGCCGCAGCGCCGCGCCGATTCCGAGGAGGAATCCGATCGGGCACGCCAGGGCGATGAGATAGAGAACGAGGCCGGGTCGGGAATCGGAGAGCACCGGGGTCAGGAAGATCGCCACGATCGCGACGAAACCGATCGCGAAGAGGGCGAGTGCGACGCGGAGGAGTCCGTCTCGCCCCCGGGGGGTGTGAGGAGTGCTCGAAGGAGTCGATTCGTGGGCCACACCAGCAACGATAGTGCCTGGAAACCCGGATGCTGGAGGGGGTCGCTCCAAGGTAGACTGTGGGCACTGCGCGTCCCGC
This sequence comes from Rhodococcus sp. NPDC056960, assembly GCF_042674125.1. Classification (NCBI taxonomy): domain Bacteria; kingdom Bacillati; phylum Actinomycetota; class Actinomycetes; order Mycobacteriales; family Nocardiaceae; genus Rhodococcus; species Rhodococcus sp. NPDC056960. The sequence goes on from NZ_JBHURF010000003.1 coordinate 195,358, forward strand.
ACCAGAGGTGGGGCGCGCTGTTTTGCATACCAAGTGCAACCAACTGCACTCCAAGTGATGAGCGGGTGAACGCGGTGCCGACCGGCAAGGTGAAATGGTACGACGTCGAAAAGGGCTTCGGCTTTCTGTCGCAGGAGGAGGGGGAGGACGTCTATGTGCGTTCGTCCGCTCTTCCCGAGGGCGTCGAGGGCCTCAAGGCCGGTCAGCGCGTCGAGTTCGGCATGGCCGCCGGTCGGCGCGGACCGCAGGCTCTGAGCCTGAAGGTGCTCGACCCGGCGCCGTCGCTGCGCCAGAACGGTGCCCGCAAGGAGCCGTCGGCAAAGAAGCACACGCCGGACGAACTCCACGGCATGGTCGAGGACATGATCACGCTGCTCGAGGCGAAGGTCCAGCCCGACCTGCGCAAGGGTAAGTACCCGGACCGTAAGACGGCTCAGCGCATCTCCGAGGTGGTCCGCGCGGTCGCGCGCGAACTCGACAGCTGATTCGACAGCCGACGACGAGGGCCCCCGCGCACTGAACTGCTGCGGGGGCCCTTTCGTGTGGGCTGCTGCCGGCTCAGGCGGTCTTGATCGACCAGGCGGCCCGCGCCTGCGTGAGCCCCTGCTCGTCGACGACCGCGGACGGCAGCTGGATCTCGATGCCGGCCAGCTGGAGGTCCTCCGACGACGGCACCGTCACGGCGCGGGTCTCACCGGCGCGGTGAGCCTGCTGCTGCACGACGACCTGGCCCGACGCGTCCTGGTACACGACGAGCATGCGCCACGGTGCGTCGACGATCTCCTGCGGCAACGACAGCTGCAGGGGGGAGCCGGGGGGCACGTCGAGTTCCGCGATCTCGCCGGTTGAGCAGTCCTCGAGGTACAGGTTGCAGTACGCCAGCGGGGGGACCTGCTGGGTCCGGTCGTGCGCGAACGCGGTGATCTCGGGCAGGCGGGGCGAGGAGTTGCGGACGAGCGTGTACAGGACGCCGACGAAGGCCACCAGGACCACCATCAGGCCCACCACGATCAGTGCCAGGATCTTCTTGGTTCGCGCCTGCATTCTCACTTACGTCACATTTCCTGTCGATCGGTCGACCCGGTGGGTCGAGTGGTGCTCGGTCACTTCTTGTTCGGCGAGGTCGGGGCGTTTGCCGCCGAGTCCGGGCAGGAGGGTGCTGCCGCGGTACGTGAGCACGGTCTGGGCGAGCCCGATGGTCATGACGGCGGAGACCACGGAGAACCCGATCCAGTATTCGGTGGGCAGCAGTACGCCCAGCGCGCCGCCCACGACCCAGCTCAGCTGCAGAACCGTCTCGGATCTGCCGAATCCGGACGCGATGGACTCCTCGGGGAGGTCGTGCTGCAGCGACGCGTCCAGCGACACCTTGGCCAGGGCGCTGGCGGCGGACGCGACGAGGGTGGCCAGGGCGGCGGTGAGGAGATTGTCGGTGATCGCGGCGAGGACGGCGATGATCCACACGGCACCCGTGCAGCGCAGCACGATGAGGGCGGGGCGGCCGAGTTTGATCCGGGCTCCGGCGGCGTTGCCCGCGAAGTTGCCGATGCCGGCGGCGGCGCCGACCAGCCCGAGCATCGCGGCCTGCACCAGCGGCTCGTGGTCGGTCCTCGATTTCGCGACGAACGCGATGTACAGCGTGAGGAATCCGGTGAGCACGCGGATGGTGCTGTTGCCCCACAATCCGGTGATGACCGCGCGGCCCAGCGGCTGCCGTCGTTTACCGGTCTTCGCGGTGGCAGGCGCTTCGGGCTGCATCACCCGGGTACGGCCGATGACCTCGGTGGGGTGCTCGTCGCCGTGATAGGTGAGCGTTGCGGGGACCTCGCCCTCGGTGACTTCGACCCACGACGGGATCCGCATGCTGAGGTAGGCGCCGAGGGCGGTGATGACGGCCGCCAGCCACAGCGCTCCGACGGATCCGGTGGCCATGGCGAGACCACCCGCGAGGGCGCCGGCACCGATGGTTCCGCCGAGGAGTCCGAACACGGTGAGGCGGGAGTTGACGCGCACGAGGTCGATCTCCGGTGGCAGCACCCGTGGCGTGACCGCACTCTTGAGCACCGAGAACGACTTGCTGAGCACCATCATCCCGAGCGCCGCCGGATACAGCACCCAGCTGTCGAAGTTGAAGACGAGGACGATCGCCAGGATGGTCCGGAGTCCGAACGACGTGGCCAGCGCGACCCGGCGGCCGTGCTGGAGGCGATCGAGCATCGGACCGATCAGCGGTGCGATGACGGCGAACGGGGCGATGGTGATCAGCAGGTACAGCGCGACCTTCGTCTTGTCCTCGCCCGTCGCCGCCGAGAAGAACAGGGTGTTCGCCAGCGCGACGGCGATGGCCGCGTCGGTCGCGTTGTTGGCCATCACGGCGTAGGTGAGCGCGGTCAGCCCCGACTTGTCGGCACCGTCCGCCTTGGCCGCGCGGTGGAACGTCGCGATGCCCTTGTTGGTGAGTTCCCGGCTGCGCATCGCCGCCACCCGGGTGACGGTGAGCTTGCGGGGCATCGGCGGTGCCTTGGGGGCGTCCGCCCGCTCCTCGTCGGAGCGGGGACGCTGCCCGCCGCCGACGGGGTGGAGGGGAGGGAGCGGCGTGCGCCGACCTCCCGAGCGGGCTGCCGGCGGATATTTGTCGTAGCCCGGATGGACGGGGGGCCCGGAATTCTCGTCGGGAGCCCGACCGCCGTCAGGCTCGTGGGGTTCGCGCGGTCCGGTCACTCCCTAATTCTGTCCTAGTCGGGAGACATGCGACCACAGCAACCCCGGCCAATGCTGGTCACATCGGCCTGTCAGGAAACGAACCGCACCTCGAACATGCGCGGCCAGTACTTTCCGGTGACGAGGAAGCGGTCGGTCCCCGGGATCTGAGCGATCCCGTTGAGGACGTCGACCGCCCGCGGGCCGGGCGGGAGCGCATCGCGAAGCGCCGAGGCGTCGATCTGCGCGGTGACCCGGCCGTCCGCGGGATCGATGCGGACGAGGGAATCGGTGGTCCAGACGTTCGCGTAGATCGCGCCGTCGTCCGCGCACTCGAGTTCGTTGAGGCGGGTCACCGGATTTCCGTCCCGGACCGCCTGCACGGTGCGGCGGGATTCGAACGTGACCGGGTCGCGGAACGTGAGCGTGGGGGAGCCGTCGCTCGTGACTAGGGCACCGGGCAACGCGCAGATTCCCCAGCCCTCGCCGTCGAACGGAACTCGCCGCTGTTCGGTGAGGGTCGCGCGATCCCGGGCGACGGCCACGCCGTCACGCCACGTGAGCTGCCAGACGGTGTCGCCGCTCACCGTGATGCCCTCCCCGAACAGGGGTGGCGGTAGCTCGGCCCGGGCGCGGACGACGCCGCCGGTGAGGTCGGTGGCCTGCACCCAGGATTCGCCGGACCGGCCGGTGCTCTCGAGCAACTCGGCGCCGTCGATTTCGAGCCCCTGGGTGAACGCATTCGGGTCGTGGTCGAGGGTCCGGAGTATCTCCACGTGAAGGTCCGCGCCCGACGCGCCCGCCGCCGCCGGACTCTGCGGGGAGCAACCGGCGACCGCCCAGGCCACCGCGAGCAGGGCTGGGAGAAGGTGTCTCCGGCCGGTCATCGGACCAGCATGACAGCCCAGGTGGGCAAGCACTTGCGGTGGTGCGGCAAACTGGTGGTGTGAGTGTTGCTTCTTCCGACGAGCGCGCAGTGGCGCGTCCCGTACTGACCGACGCCGTCGAGCTCGCCCGAACTGCACTGGTCGAACTGCAGGAAGGGGGAGTCGGCGACTATCTGGGCGTCACGTCCGAGGACGCGTGCGCCGCGACTCACCGTTTCGTTGCGGACCTTCCGGGCTACCGCGGCTGGCAGTGGGCGGTGGTGGTGGCCGCCGATCCCGAATCGGACCGTGCCACCGTCAGCGAACTCGCCCTCCTGCCGGGACCCGACGCGCTGGTCGCCCCCGACTGGATTCCGTGGGATCAGCGCATTCGCCCCGGCGACCTGTCCGCGGGCGATCTGCTGGCCCCGCCTGCCGGTGATCCCCGCCTCGTTCCTGGTTACGTGGCGACCGGCGACCCCGAGATCGACGAGGTCGCCCTCGAACTCGGGCTGGGGCGCAAGCAGGCGATGAGTCTCGAAGGTCGCGTGGATGCGGCCCAGCGCTGGCACGACGGCGATTACGGTCCCGACTCCGAGATGGCCAAGGCTGCGCCGTCGACGTGCGGGTTGTGCGGCTTCTACCTACCGCTCGCCGGCTCACTGCACGCGTCGTTCGGTGTGTGCGGCAACGAGATGGCCGCCGACGGGCACGTGGTCGATGCCACCTACGGGTGCGGGGCCCACTCCGACACGCTGTTGCCGTCGGGAGCCGGTTCGCCGCAATTCGACGCGTACGACGACGGTGCCGTCGAGATGGTCGAGATGGCCGAGAAGGCTCGGGTCGAGAGTGACACCCCGGCAGAGCCTCAGGCCGATGCTGCTGTCGAGGCCACTGCGGCCGAGGAATCCGCATCGACCAGCTAGCCGATCCGTTCGGCACCGCCGCGCTGAGGGAATCGACTCTCCTCGCGTGGCGCACGTCCCCGACGCGTCTGCGCGAGGATGCCGCGGCCGAATCGGACCTGGCCCGCGCCGGCTACCGCGACCGGCTCCTCACCGAACTGGCGCAGAACGCCGCCGACGCCGCCGCCCGCGCCGAGGTGCCCGGCGAGCTGTCCGTGCATCTCGACGGACGTGTTCTGCGCGTGGCCAACACGGGTACGCCGCTGGACGAGCCGGGGGTCCAGGCGCTGGTCGCGTTGCGGGCGTCGAACAAGTCCGGCACGACCGTCGGCCGCTACGGCGTCGGATTCACGGCGGTGCTGTCGGTGGCCGACGAGATCGAACTGCGGTCGACGTCCGGTTCGGTGTTGTTCTCCGCCGAGCGCACCAGGACCGCGCTGCAGGACCTCGACGGCGCCGACCCCGGCGGGGGTGTGCCGGTCCTCCGGTTGGCGTGGCCCACCGAGAACCGTCCCGTCGCGGGCGCCGCTTCTGAAGTCGTGCTGACGCTGCGCGAGGACATCGACGCCGAATCGCTGCTGGCCTACATGGCCCGCGAGGCTCCCGACCTGTTGCTCGAACTGCCGGCGCTCGTCTCGATCACCGTGGGCGACAAGCAGTTCCGCCGCCGCGAACGACCGCTCGATTCCGGGGCGACCGAGGTCGCGATCGGCGAGGACCGCTGGTGGCAGTACGAGTCCGGCCGGGCCCGCTGGCTCGTTCCGGTCCGCGACGGCGTCGTCGCCCCGGTCAGCGAGGACGTGCTGCGGGCCCCGACACGGTCGGACGAGGAGCTGTCGATCCCCGCGATCCTGGTCGCGGACGTCGCCATGCAGCCCGACCGCAGACGCATCCTGCCCGGCGCGTCGATCGCCGAGCCGGCGACCGGTTACGCCGGCTTCGTGGCCACACTGCCGCCCGACCAGCGGCTGTCGCTGGTCCCCGTCCCCGCCTTCGCCCGCAGCGAGGTGGACTCCGCGTTGCGCGACCATCTCGTCGCCGAACTCCGGGAGCAGCCCTGGCTGCCGACCGTCGACGGCAAGGACAGGGCGCCCAACCGGGCGTCGGTGGTCCCCGGCCTCACCGACGAACTCGCCGAACTCCTCGCGGACATCGTCGACGGCCTCGTCGTCCCGGATCTGTCCGGTCCGCGCTGGGCGCCGGCGCTGGCGGCAGTCGACGCCCACCGCCTCGGTCTGGCCCGCCTCACCGAACTTCTCACCGGCACCGACCGCGACCCGTCCTGGTGGCGGCGCCTGTACGCGGCGCTCGAGCCCCTGGCCGTGGACGCCCTCGCAGCCGAGGAGCTGGCGTCGATCCCGGTTCCGCTGTCCGACGGGCGCACGGTCACCGGTCCGCGAACGGTGTTGCTGGGCCACGACATCGACGGTGTGCTCGGGGTCGACTGGACGCGGCTCGTCCACCCGGACGCGACGCATCCCCTGTTGTCGAGGCTCGGCGCGAAGACCGCCACGGCGGTCGACCTCCTGTCCGACCCGGCGCTGCGCGCCGAGATCGAGGACCTCGACCCCGACGACGCCGCGGCCGCCGAGGAACTGTCGACCGCGGTGCTCGCCCTCGCCGGGCGCGCCGACCCCGGCACCCTGCCGTCCTGGCTCGGGCAGCTGCCGCTCCCGGACGTCGACGGGGAGTTGCGCGGCGCGGACGAATTGCTGTTGCCCGGTGCGCCTCTCGCCGGCGTCCTGGTGGACGACTCGCCGTTCGCGAGCGTCGACGCGTCGTTCGCCGAGCGGGTGGGGGAGGACGCCCTCCGGGCCGTGGGCGTCGGCTGGGGCTTCACCGTGCTGCGCGCCGAACTTCCCACCGGCCCCGATCACGACCTCGACGACGAAGACCTCTGGTGGGACACGCTCGACGACGATCCCGAGGAGATCGGGGCAGTGCGCGACCTGGACCTCGTCGACGAGGAACGCTGGGCCGAGGCGCTGACCATGCTCGCGCGGGACCCGGCCACGCGTCCGCTGCTTGCCGACCGCGCCGGGTACACCGCCTGGTGGCTGCGCCACAACGCCGAGCTCGACGGTCAGGTGCTGGGTCTGCTCCGCGACCCCGAGGACGAGACGTTCGCCGGACTGCTCGACCCGGTCGACCACCCGGATTCCTCCGCGTTCGCCGCCGCACTGGCGCCGGCGACGGTCGACTCGCCCGAACTCGCCCAGCTGCTGCTGGACCGACTGGCCGACCCCGAGCGCCACCCGACGTCTGCGGTGATCGCGCGGGCCCACAGCCTGCTCGCCGCCGCCGCGCACCTCCTCGACCTCGAGGAAATCCACCTGCCCGACTACGTGCGCGGTCTCACCGGCGCCCTCGTCGACCCCGGCGACGCCCTGGTGCTGGACGCCCCGTGGCTCGCCGCCGCCGCGCCCCGCGACCGTCTGGTGGTCGGGGACCTGCGCACCGCCGCCGCGCTCGCCGATCTGCTGGACGTCGCCGTCGCCTCCACCGCCATCCGCGGTGCCGTGACCAGCACCGGCCGCGATTCCTCGTGGGATCGTGAACCCGCCGCCGTTCTCGCTTTCGCGACCCTCGGCCGGGAGCTGCCCCACGGACCCGTCGTCGTCCATCACCGGCTCACGGTGAAACTGACCGGGGGCGTGGACAGCGAGATCGCCGTCCCGTGGTGGGTGGACGACACCGGGGCCACCCACTGCTCCGAGTCGTGGGCCGACGGCACGTGGGGCGCCGGTGTCGATTGACCAGAGCATCCTCGACAGTGCGGTCGACGACCGCACACCGTGGCTGATCGACGTCGTCACGGTCATCACGAACAGCGGGGGAACGGTCGCGGCCTGGATCGTGTCGATCGTCCTGACGATCACCCTGCTGCTGCAGGGCAGCCGCCGCGAGGCCGTGCTGGTGGCCGGTGCGATGCTGTCGGGACTGGCCGTGATGACGACGCTCAAGCACCTGTTCGAGAGGCAGCGGCCCCCGCTCCCGGATCGGCTCGTCGAGATCTCGTCGTTCTCGTTCCCGTCGGGGCACGCGATGATGACGGCGATCCTCGCGACCGTGCTCGTCGCCGTGACCCTGCGGATCGTGCTGGTACGGCGCCCGCGGATCGCGATGCTCGTCCTGCTGATCCTGTACACACTGGCGGTCGGGCTCTCCCGCGTCTACCTCGCCGCGCACTGGATGACCGACGTCCTCGCCGGGTGGGCATTCGGCTTCCTGTGGGCGGCCTTCTGGATCCTGCTGACCCGCACCCTGCCCCGCCGCGCCAGGACCTCGAGCTAGAGCAGTCCCTGCTGCGTCATTAGAGCAGTCCCTGCTGTGCCACTAGAGCAGTCCCTGCTGTGCCCCGCGACTGCCGCGCCGCGCCGCCCGGCGCTGCGCCGCGAACAATGCGTAGCCGAGGAATCCGACGACGACCCCCGCTATACACGTCGGCAGCGCATCCGACCACCGGTCGCCCGTGACGATCACCACGACCATCGCGACCGCCCACGCGAGGGTTCCCAGTATCAGCGCAGGTCGCGGGTCGGCCAGGCGCTGGGTGAGCGGGGGACGGTCTGCGGCGGGGTTCACCAAACGAACGCTACCCTCGCCGCGGTGCCCTAATCTCCAAGGGCGACGCGCGAACGATGGCGATGGGGATTGAGAACTATGGGTGCTCCGAAACTGCTCGACAACTATTTCAAGATCACCGAGCGTGGTTCGACGGTAGGCACGGAGATCCGCGGCGGCGTCGTGACCTTCGTCGCGATGGCGTACATCGTGGTCCTCAACCCGCTGATCCTCGGCAGTTTCTCCGCCGAAGACGCCGTCGCGAAGACCGACGTCCTCGGCAACATCCTCCCCGTCAACGAGGTGGCCGCCGTCACCGCCCTGGTGGCCGGGCTGATGAGCATCGTGTTCGGCATCGTCGCCAACTACCCGTTCGCGATCGCGGCGGGCCTCGGAATCAACAGCCTCCTCGCCGTCACGATCGCCCCGCAGGTCACCTGGCCCGAGGCGATGGGCCTCGTCGTGATCGACGGCATCATCATCGTCGTGTTGGCGCTCACCGGTTTCCGGACGGCCGTCTTCAATGCCATTCCGGCCGAGCTCAAATCCGCCATCGCCGCCGGTATCGGCATGTTCATCGCGTTCATCGGCCTCGTCGACGCCGGTTTCGTGCGGCGCATCCCGGACGCCGCGGGCACCACGGTCCCCGTGGGTCTGGGCATCAACGGATCGATCTCCTCGTGGCCGACCGTGACGTTCGTGTTCGGCGTGCTGCTGATGGGTGTCCTGGTGGTGCGCAAGGTGCGCGGCGGACTGCTGATCGGCATCGTCGTCACCACCGTGCTGGCCGCGATCATCGAGGCCGTCGCCGGGGTGGGGCCGTCGCTGGGGGTGAACCCGCACGGATGGAACCTCAGCGTCCCCACAGCTCCCGATGTGCTGGTGGAACTTCCGGACCTCAGCCTCGTCGGCGACGTCAGCATCTTCGGGGCCTTCACCCGCATCGGCGTACTCGCGGCCAGCCTGCTGGTGTTCACGCTCGTGCTCGCCAACTTCTTCGACGCCATGGGCACGATGACCGGACTCGGCAAGGAGGCCGGACTCACCGACGAGGACGGCAACCTGCCCAACGTCGGACGCGCACTCGTCGTCGAGGGCACCGGTGCCATCGTCGGTGGCGGGGCGTCGGCGTCGTCCAACACCGTCTTCGTGGAATCCGCCTCGGGTATCGCCGAAGGGGCCCGCACCGGACTCGCGAATGTGGTGACGGGACTGCTGTTCCTGGCCGCGATGTTCCTGACCCCGCTGTACTCGGTGGTGCCGATCGAAGCGGCCGCACCGGCCCTCGTCGTGGTGGGCGCGATGATGATCGGCCAGGTCCGCGACATCGACTTCACCCGGTTCTCGATCGCACTGCCTGCGTTCCTCACGATCGCCGTCATGCCGTTCACGTACTCCATCGCCAACGGCATCGGCGTCGGATTCGTGTCGTGGGTCGTGCTCAATGCTGCGAGCGGTGGTATCAAGAAGATTCACCCGTTGATGTGGGTGGTCGCGATCCTGTTCGTGGCCTACTTCGCGGTCGAACCGATCACCGACGCGGTAACGTAAACGGCGGCCGATCGGTCCCGTATTGTCATTCTCGTGACCACGGATACGCGAGCACTCGCCAGCGACCTCTCCCTGGCTGTCGTGCGCCTCACGCGTCACCTGCGTGGGCGCCGCGTCGACGCCCAGGTATCGCTGACCCAGCTGTCGGCACTGGCCACCCTCGCCCGCGACGGCGCCATGACGCCGGGCAATCTCGCGGCTCGTGAGAAGGTCCAGCCGCCGTCGATGACCCGGGTCATCGCCTCGCTGGTCGAACTCGGGCTGGTCGAGCGGGCGCCGCATCCCACCGACGGCAGGCAGATCATCGTCACACTCTCCGACGCCGGTCACGCGCTGATCGCCGACGAGACCCACGCCCGCGAGGCGTGGATGAACGAGCGGCTGTCCGGGCTCGACGAGTCCGAGCTGAAGACGCTCCGCGACGCGGTCGGGATCATCACCGCCATCGTCGCCGACTCGGAGTAGTCCCGGCGCAGCCCGAGGGCAGCTCCCCAGTAGTGCAACGGCATTCGGCTGCCCGGCCATCGGTGCCCGCGCCGTAGCGGAGGAAACTCCCTGTCGGAGAACGTGATCGGCTTCCCAACCGATCGTGCCGTAGGCGCACGCGCAGGGCCGGTCGGTGCCGGACCGGGACCGGGAGCAAGATGGAAGGGTGCCGCCCGAATCCGAGACCCCCGCCTCAGCTCAGCCGAAGACCGGCATGTTCGTCGCTCTCCGCACCCGGAACTACCGGTTGTGGGCGTCGGGGCAGATCGTCTCCCTCGTCGGAACGTGGATGCAGCGGGTGGCGCAGGACTGGCTCGTCCTGACGTTGTCGAACGGCAACGCTCTCGCGGTCGGGATCGTGATGGCCCTGCAGTTCGGCCCGACCCTGTTCCTGTCCGTGTGGGGCGGCGTCCTCGCCGACCGGTACGACAAGCGGCGCATCCTCATCGCGACGCAGGTGTCGATGGCGTTGTGTGCGCTGGTCCTCGGCCTGCTCGACGTCGGCGGACTGGTCGCCCTGTGGCACGTCTACCTCATCGCGTTCGTGATGGGCTGCGCGTCCGCGATCGACGCGCCGGCGCGGCAGTCGTTCACCATCGAGATGGTCGGCAAGGACTCGCTGCCCAATGCGATCGCCTTGAACTCCATGACGTTCAACACGGCACGGATCATCGGCCCGGCGATCTCCGGTGTGCTCATCACCCTCATCGGCACGGGTTGGGTGTTCCTGCTCAACGTGGGGACGTTCACCGGGGTGCTGATCGCCCTGCTGATGATGAACGCCCGCGAATTGTTCACCGCACCCCAGGCGGAACGCGGGAAGGGGCAGGTCCGGGAGGGTTTCCGGTACGTGTGGGGCCGGGCCGATCTCCGGGTGCTGATGGTGGCGATCTTCATGGTGTCGACGTTCGGACTGAACTTCCCGATCAGTCTCGCCGTTCTCGCCCGCAACACGTTCGAGCGCGGCGCGGACGCCTACGGACTGCTGTCGACGACCCTCGCCGTCGGCACTCTCGCCGGCGCCACGATCGCCGCGAAACGCAGGACGCCACCGCGTCTGCGCACGTTCCTCGGGGCGGCGGCCGGGTTCGGCGCCTTCGAGGTCCTGGTCGGCCTGATGCCGACCTACGTTCTCGTGGCGATCATGCTCGTCCCCACCGGTGCACTCACCCTGACATTCACCACTGCGGCGATGAACATCCTGCAGATGTCGGTGCCGTCCGAGATGCGCGGCCGGGTGATGGGCATCTACATGCTCTGCTTCCTCGGCGGCACCCCGCTGGGCAGTCCCGTTCTGGGATGGCTGGCCGACGTCCTCGACCCCCGCGCGCCGCTCGTGATCGGCGGCGCGATCTCCCTGATCAGCGGCATCGGCGCAGCCCTGTACCTGATGCGGCACCAGCGGGTGCGGCTGAAGGTGCGCAGACCGGACGCCGGCCGCTACCTCCCGGTGTTCGAACTGCACAACGTCGACCCGCGCCCGGTGGTGGTGTGCGACGCCACCGAGCAGGCGGTGGAGGCGAGCCGCGACCCGCGGTCCTGACGGGTGCCGACAGCTCAGGCGCCGACGGCCTCCGCGACGGCCCGCCGGGTCAGCACTCTCGCGAGGTGGCTGCGGTATTCGGCGTCGGCGTGTCCGTCGGTGACCGGGTCGGTGCCCTCGGCGGCGTGTTCGGCCGCCGCCCGGATCAGCTCCGGGTCCGCGGCGTTGCCGACGAGCGCATCCTCGACACCGCGGGCGCGCACGGGCACCGACCCCATGTTGGTCAGCGCAACCCGGGCCTGCCGGATCGTGCCGCCGTCGACCTGGATCGTCGCGGCGACGCCCACGATCGACCACGCCTCCGCGACGGTATTGAACTTCTCGTACCTGGCCTCCCAGCCGGTGTGCTTCGGGATGCGCACGTCCACGAGGATCTCGTCCGGTTGCAGCGCGGTGGTGTAGTAGCCCTCGAAGAAGTCGGCGACCGGAATGCTCCGTCTGCCCGCGGTGCCCACCGCGGTCAGGGTGGCGTCGAGTGCCAGCGCCGGGGCGCACAGGTCACCCGCCGGATCGGCATGCGCCAGCGCACCCCCCAGCGTGCCGCGGTGCCGGATCTGCGGATCGGCGACGGTGCGGGTGGCCTCGACGAGCAGCAGCGCGTGCTCGTGGACGAGCGGGTTGCGGATCACGTCGTAATACGTGGTCATCGCGCCGATCACGATGCTGTCCCCGTCTTCGCGCACGCCGCGCAACTCGCCGATCCGGCCCAGGTCGACGAGGGCGCTCGGCGACGACAGCCGGAGCCGCAGGACCGGTAGCAGACTCTGCCCGCCCGCGAGGATCTTGGCGTCCTCGCCGGCCTCGGCGAGCGCGGCCACTGCCTGGTCGACGGAGGTCGGGGCGACGTAATCGAAGGTCGGTGGAATCATCGGGCGCCTCCCTGGGCGGTGTGGACGGCACGCCAGACCCGCATCGGCGTCAGGGGCATCTCGATGTCCCGCACCCCGAATTGGCGGACGGCGTCGAGGACGGCGTTGACCACGGCCGGGGTGGACGCGATCGTTCCCGCCTCGCCGACGCCCTTGACGCCGAGCGGATTACCGGTGGCGGGGGTCTCGGTGCGGCCGGTGGTGAACGACGGCAGATCCGCCGCCGACGGCACCTGGTATTCGGCGAAGGAACCCGACAGCAGGGTGCCGGACTCGTCGTACACCGCCTCCTCGAACAGGGCCTGCGCGATGCCCTGGGCGAGTCCGCCGTGCACCTGTCCCTCCACGATCAGCGGGTTGACCACGTGCCCGATGTCGTCGACGCACACGTACGAGCGGATGCGGACCTTGCCGGTCTCGGTGTCGACCTCCGCGGCGCAGAGATGGGTGCCGTGCGGGAACGAGAAGTTCTCCGGGTCGTACGTGGCCTCGGAGTCCAGGTTGGGCTCCACACCGTCGGGCAGGTCGTGCGCGGCGAACACGGCGAGCGCGACGTCGGCGATGCCGACCGCCTTCTCGGTGCCCTTCACCCGGAACCGGCCCGCGGTGAACTCGAGGTCGTCCTCGGCGCACTCCATCAGGTGCGCCGCGATCGGCCGGGCCTTCGCGATCACCTTCTCGGCGGCCTTCACCACCGCGATCGCCCCGACCGCCAGCGACCGCGAACCGTAGGTGTCCATGCCGCGCGGCGAGGCCTGGGTGTCGCCGTGCAGCACCTCGACGTCCTCGAACGGAACCCCCAGCTGATCGGCGACCACCTGACTCCACGCGGTCTCGTGACCCTGACCGTGCGCGGAGGAACCGGTGACCACCTCGACCTTGCCGGTGGGCAGCATCCGGATCGCCGCGTGTTCCCACCCGCCGGCCCCGTAGGCCAGGGCGCCGAGGGTCCGCGACGGGGCGAGGCCGCACATCTCGGTGAACGTGGACACCCCGATGCCCAGTTGCACCGGGTCGTTCCGCTCGCGGCGCTCGGACTGTTCGCGTCGGAGGCCGTCGTAGTCGAACAGTTCCCGCGCCCGCGCGGTGGCGGCCTCGTAGTTGCCGGAGTCGTACGTCAGGCCCGCCACGGTGTCGAAGGGGAACTCCTCGTGGGTGATCCAGTTCCTCGCCCGCAGTTCCAGCGGATCCAGGGACAGCTCGGTCGCGAGTTCGTCCATCATCCGTTCGATGGCGAACGTGGCCTCCGGTCTGCCCGCGCCGCGGTAGGCGTCGGTCGGCACCTTGGTGGTGAACACGTTGGTGCACGAGAAGTGATACGCCGGGAACTTGTAGATCCCGTTGAACATGAACGCGCCCAAGATCGGGACTCCGGGGGTGACCAGCCGCAGGTACGCGCCCATGTCGGCGAGCAGTTCCACCTTCATCCCGGTCACGGTGCCGTCCCGGCGGGCGGCCAGGGTCAGTTTCTGGATCTGGTCGCGCCCGTGGTGGGCCGCCAGCATCGTCTCGCTGCGGGACTCGGTGTATTTCACGGGCTTGCCGAGGCGCCGCGCCACGAGCAGCGCGATCACTTCCTCCGGCGTCACCTGCAGTTTGCCGCCGAAACCGCCGCCGACGTCCGGCGCGATGACGCGCAGTTTGTGCTCGGGGATGCCGAGCGTCATCGCCAGCATCAGCCGCAGGATGTGGGGAATCTGGGTGGCCGACCACACGGTGATCTGCGCGCCGGTCGGGTCGACGACCACCGAGCGCGGTTCCATGAACGCCGGGATGAGCCGCTGCTGCCGGAACGTGCGCTCGACGAGCACCTCGGCGTCGCGGATGGCCTGCTCGACGTCGCCACCCGACCCGGCCTCCGCGGAATCGAACGTCCAGGTGGCGCTGACGTTCGTCCCGAGATCCGGGTGCACGAGGTCGGCGCCGTCGGCGGCCGCGGCGGCGAGGTCCAGGACCACCGGCAGTTCGTCGTAGTCGACGTCGATCGCCTCGAGCGCGTCGTGCGCCTCGTACGCGCTGCGCGCCACGACGACCGCGACGGCCTCGCCGGCGAAATTCACCCCGTCGACCGCAAGGGATGGTGCCGGCGGCGACTTCATGTCGGGTGTGATCGGCCACGCACACGGCAGGCTGCCCTGCTCGTCGGCGAGATCCGCACCGGTGAGGACGGCGACGACGCCCGGCATCTCGCGCGCCGCTGCGGTGTCGACTCCGGTGATGCGGGCGTGCGCGAACGGGCTGCGCAGGATCGCCAGGTGCTGCATTCCGGGCAGCACCAGGTTGTCGGTCCAGCGGGTGCGACCCGTGACCAGGTGCTCATCTTCCTTGCGGGTGCGGGCCTTGCCGATCTCCGGTTCGGCGGTGGCGGTCATCGCGCACCTCCCGGCGCGGTGTCGGACTTCGCTGCCTCCGCCGTCGTGGATTCCGTGGCCCCGCCGCCGCGCAACCGCTGCGCCGCATCCTGGACCGCGCTGACGATGTTCTGGTACCCGGTGCAGCGGCACAGGTTGCCTTCCAAACCCAGCCGCACCGCCCGCTCGTCCGGGTCGGGCTCCTCTGCCAGCAGATCCAGCGTCTGCATGATCATGCCGGGAGTGCAGTAGCCGCACTGCAGCGCGTGGTTGTCGCGGAAGGCCTGCTGCACGGGGTGCAGCGTCCCGTTCCGGGACAGGCCCTCGACGGTGAGGACGTCGCCGCCGTCGGCCTGCACGGCGAGCACCGAGCAGGATTTCACGCTGTGACCGTTCAGATGGACGGTGCAGGCCCCGCAGTTTCCGGTGTCGCAGCCGATGACGGTGCCGACCTTGCCGAGCCGGTCCCGAAGATAGTGGACGAGGAGCAGTCGCGGCTCCACGTCGTCCGTGTATGCCGTTCCGTCGACGGTGACAGTGATGCGCATCGCGCCTCCCAAACAGGGCCTCGGGTGATACGTCCTACTCTGCGCCGACGGAGGGCGGACAGCACCCGAAATGGGGGAACCGTTTCCTTTTCGATCACGCCCGGCGCACGAGTTCGAGCAGTTCCTCCAGCGTCGCGAGACTGTGACCGGCGAGCAGGCGATCGGTGTGCGGCAGGGCGGCCGCGATACCGGATTGGACCGGCTCGTAGCCGTCCGCCCCGGCGTGCGGGTTCACCCACAGCACGGTGCGGGCGAGCCGCCGCAGCTGAGCCATCTGCTCCGCGAGCAGGGTCGGGTCGCCGCGCTCCCAGCCGTCGGAGAAGATCACCACGACGGCCCCCCGGGCCACCCCGCGCCGCCCCCAGCGGTCCAGGAACGCGCGCAGCGTCTCGCCGAGTCGGGTGCCGCCCGCCCAGTCGGGCACGGCCCGGCTCGCGGCGGCCAGTGCCACTTCCGGGTCGCGGACCCGCAGTGCCCGCGAGACCCGGGTCATCCGGGTGCCCAGCGTGAACACCTCCGTCCCCGCGGGATTGCCGCGGGCGACGACGTGCGCGAACCGCAGCAACGCGTCGGCGTAGGGGCTCATCGAACCGGACACGTCGATCAGCAGCACCACCCGGCGGGGCCGGGTGGCCTTGCGGTGCCGGCTCGGCCGCACCGTCTCGCCGCCCGCGGCGAGCATGTGCCGCACCGTGCGCCGCGGGTCGACGACGCCCCGCCGGGCCGGGCGCATCCGGATCGCCGGCCGGGACGGGGGCCGGGGACGCAGGGCCGCGATCAGTTCGGCGAGGTGCGCGCGCTCGGCCGCGGTCAGTTCCGCGATGTCGCGGTGGCGCAGCACCTCGGTGTCGTCCGCCGCGACCCTCAACTGCGGCCCACCGCCCTCGGCGTCGCCGCCGTCGGACGTGGTCAGCGCGGCGATCCGGGCGCGGCGCGGGAGTTCACCCGACCGTGGGGTGCGCGCCGGGACGTCGCCGCCGAACCAGCCCGCGAACGCCGAGTCGTACCGCGGGATGTCGTCGGGACCGCGGCAGAGCGTCGCCCGACCCGCCCAGTACACCTGCCCGGGATCGCCCACGTCGACCTGCCGCAGCGCCCGGGCGTACGCCGCGACGGCGTCCGATGCGACGGGCAGTCCGGCCGCGGCGAGGGCGTGTGCGAACCCGGCGACCCCCACCAGCGGGTCGCCGGGATCCGGCGGTGTGGACACGGGCGTCACCCCGCCAGGAGCCGGTCCAGTCCGGCGCGGGCCACCCGTTCGAGGTCCTCCCGGTACTTGAGCACCGCGCCGAGTGTCGCCGCGGCGGTCTCCGCGTCGAGCACGTCCCGGTCGAGTTCGCGCAGTGCCCGCGCCCAGTCCAGCGCCTCGGCGACACCTGGCGGCTTGAGCAGTTCCATCTCGCGCAGGGAGTGGACGGCGCGGGCGACCTGACCGGCGAGGTCGGGTCCGATGCCGGGGATGCGGCGGCGGAGGATCGCGACCTCCCGCGTCAGGTCGGGGTGCTCGAGCCAGTGGTAGAGGCAGCGGCGTTTGAGGGCGTCGTGCACCTCGCGGGTGCGGTTGGAGGTGAGCACCACCAGCGGTGGCGTCGCGGCCCGCACCTCGCCCAGTTCGGGAATGGTGACGGCGTTCTCGTCGAGCACCTGCAGCAGGAAGGCCTCGAACTCGTCGTCGGCCCGGTCGATCTCGTCGACGAGCAGTACACACGGCGCTTCGGTCAGCGCGCGCAGCAGGGGCCGTGCCAGCAGGAACCGCTCGGTGTACAGCGAGCGTTCGACGGTGTCGACCTCCAGCCCGCCGTCGCTCGCGGCCTCCAGTGTCCGCAGGTGCAGCAGTTGCCTCGGGAAGTCCCAGTCGTAGAGAGCCTGCGCGGCGTCGATTCCCTCATGACATTGCAGGCGGATCAGCGGCAGCCCGAACGCCTCCGCCAACGCTGTCGCCAGCGACGTCTTACCGGTGCCGGGTTCGCCCTCACAGAACAGCGGACGTCCCATCCGCACGGCCAGGAACGCGGCCATCGCGACGCCGTCGTCGGCGAGGTAGCCGGTGGCGTCGAGTGCCTGCGCCAGTTCCGCGGGCGAACCGACCGTCGGCGTGGAATCACTCACGCCGCGAGCCTAGGTGAGTGTCGCCGCCCGGGTACGCGACTCGGGTCAACGGCCCGGCTCCACCCTGCCGCGGTCCTCGATCAACCGCCGGAACATCGCGGTGGCGCCGAACCGCAGCGCCAGCCGTTCGACAAGTCCCGGCGCAATCTGCGCCAGCGCGAGCACCGGGCGGATCGGCGCTCCGCTCTCGACGATCTCGGGCCGATCACGCCGGATCGACCGGATCACGGCGGCGGCGACCTTCTCCGGGCTGGTCTCGCCGGTGATCCGGCCGGACCTGACACCCCGCTCCGTCATCCGCTGATACATGCCGTCGCCGGCGACGAATCCGGGGCACACGACGGAGAAGCCGACCGGCGAGCCTGCGTATTCGGCGCGCAGCGACTCGGTGAGACCGATCAGGCCGGCCTTCGTCGCGGCGTACGGCGCGCAGTACGCCGGTCCGATCTTTCCTGCCAGCGACGAGATGAACACCACGTGACCGCGGCCGCGGTCGAGCATCCCGGGCAGCACTCGCCGGGTGAGAAGCATTGGGGCGGTGAGGTTCACGTCGACCATGGCGGTGAGCTCGCCGGGGTCGAGCCGGGTGAACGCCGAGACGTTCTCCACCCCGGCATTGTTCACGAGCAGGTCGAGGGGGCCGACCGCCGCCTCCGCGCGCGCGATCAGCGACTCGGCCTGACCGGGGTCGGTCAGATCACCGGGCACGGCCTCCGCGCGCACCCCGAGCGCGCGCAGTTCCCCCACGACGTCCGCGAGCCGGTCGGCACGCCGACCGGACGCCGCGACGCCGACGCCTTCGTGGGCGAGAGCGAGGGCGAGGACACGCCCGAGTCCGCCCGAGGCACCCGTCACCAGGGCCGTGCGCCCCCGCAGCTGCTTCACGACTTCGAGCTTTCGCGCTCCGTCCGGGGGAGTCAACAGCGACCAGACCTGCCACCTTCTGCCGCTGTGACGTCGCGCATACGGCACGATGGACCAGTGGTTCACGTCATCGACATAACAGATCCGGCCGACAGCAGGCTGGACGACTTCCGCGATCTCAACTCCTCGGATCGGCGTCCCGACCTTCCCGAGGGCAAGGGGCTGGTGATCGCGGAGGGTGTGCTGGTGGCGCAGCGACTGCTGGCGTCGCGGTTCGACCCGATCGCGCTGCTCGGCGTAGACCGGCGGCTGGAGGAACTCGCCGACGATCTCGCGGGCGTGGACGTGCCGTTCTACCGGACCACGGCCGACGTCATGGCCGAGGTCGTCGGGTTCCACCTCAACCGGGGCGTGCTCGCGGCGGCGCGGCGGCCCGAGCCCCTCGAACTGTCCGACGTGCTGGATCGGGCCCGGACGGTCGCGGTGCTCGAGGGCGTCAACGATCACGAGAACCTGGGCTCGATGTTCCGCAACGCCGCGGGGCTCGGCGTCGACGCCGTGGTGTTCGGCAAGGGGTGCGCCGACCCGCTGTACCGCCGGGCGGTCCGGGTGTCGATGGGCCACGTCCTCCGGGTGCCGTTCGCGCACGTGACGAAGTGGCCGCACGATCTGGATGCGTTGCGGGAGCGCGGTTTCCAGCTCATCTCGTTGACACCGAATCCCGAGGCGACGACCCTGGCCGAGGCGATGACGGGGGAGAAGGTGGCCCTGCTGCTCGGTGCCGAGGGTCCCGGCCTCACCGAACATGCCATGCGGGCCACGGACGTTCGTGCGCGCATCCCGATGGCACCCGGAACGGATTCGCTCAACGTCGCGACGGCGGCGGCGATGGCGTTCTACGAGCGCGTCCGAACGGGCCGGTGAGAATGCTGCACCCTCATTCCCCGTATCCGCCGCCGACGGCGACGCCGTGGTTCACCGGACTTCTCGTCGCGGGTTTCGCCGCAGTGCTGGTGGCCGTCGCGGTGATGGCCTTCGGTTCGCAGCTCGGCCGGATCAACGCGGTGCTCGCGGTGTTCCTCGAACTCGTGGTGGTGGCCGGGGTGGCCCCGTCGGCGTGGCGACTGCGCCGGACGCCGGTGTGGCGGTGGCTGGTGTACGGCGCCGCGGCGGGGGTGCTCACCGGGTGGATCGCGCTGCTCGCCGGCGCCGCGTAACCCCGGACGGACCGGTCAGAATCCGAAATAGCGACGGAGCGATCCGCCTTTCCGTGCGGCGGCCGGTGGCGGTGCGGGAGTGGGACCGGGCTCGGGGGCGGGCCGTTCCGATTCGGGCGGTTCCTCGACCTCCCGGACCTCACCGGGCGGGTGGACGGTGAATCCGACGACGGTGAGCGTCTTCGGATCGAGCTCGGCGCTCGCCGGCGCACCGGTATAGCGGAATCCGAGCCACTCGCGGTTGGCGCCCTCCGCGAACTGCTGCGGGTGGAACGGCAGCGACTGCGGATCGGGCAGGATCCCCGGCGGGTACTGCAGCGGAAAGTCGCCCGCCCAATACGGCCGCTCCCACACCAGGGGGATGCCGAGATCCTCGTGGATGTGGACCGGCGTCGCGCTGAACGACCGCGTCAGGTGCCCGTCCTCCCACATCGCGAACGCACCCCACGCGAGGTCGGGTTTGGACGCCACGTAGTACGTCTTCGCGAATTCGGTGGGCCGGACCCGTGTTTCGGGCAGGCTCGACGGCCGGGGAACGGCCAGGTCGGGGCCGCACACGACGGTGACACCGGGGTAGGACCCGATGTGGACGGTCCCGGCCGCGTCGACCGCGACGGCCTCGGCCAGCGGAATCGGGCCCGTCGGGGTGGCCACCAGATCGGGATGGAGACGGGAGGCGAGTGCCTGCGCGGCGGCGAGGTCAGGCTCGGGAACGACGCGCAGAACTGCTGCGGGGTCGGGGACATCGACGTACCAGATCGTTGATACCTTGGCCCCCACGGTCATCCCTCTCTCCCGGCGTCTTCCTGAAAGAGTACGACCCGTCCGGGTTTTCGGCCTGCCGACCGCGCAGACGATCAGCGTCCGCTGCTGCGGACCCCGAGCAGGACGTCGTCCCAGGAGGGGAGTGCGGGTTTGCCGCGCTTGTCCTTGTTGTTCGTCTGGTGCGGTGCGACCTTGGGGGCGGCGGGCTCCTCGGGTGGCGCGGGCTCGTTCCCGGGCTCCTCGATGACGTCGGCCTCGACGACGACCTCCGGCTCGATCGACGGCACTTCCACCTCGGCGGGGAACTCGGCGAGCTCGAGCTGCTCCGGCTCGTCCGGCGCCACCGGCGCCAATCCGCGAAGCGGGCGGCCGAAGTCGGGGTCGATCAGGTCGAAGGCGGTGTCGTCGAGCGCAACGATGGTGCCGCCGTGCGCGTCCGGCTGGTACCGCCAGTGCGCCGCGTTGGTGGTCCGTCCGGCCTGCCACTGCAGCTGGGCGACCCAGTGATTGTCTTCGTCGCGCCACGCGTCCCACGTGGCGTCGTCGATGTTGTGTCCCCGGGCGCGGAACGCCTGCGTCACGATCTCGGCGAGAGTGGGGACGGCGGGGCCGTTGTCGCGAACGGGGTGTCCGCCCTGCGCCATCTCGGCCGCACGGGAACGCTCGAGCAGAACCGGATAGGCGAATCGCTCCACCTTCGCCAGGGGGATGCCTGCCTCGTCGGCGACCTGTTCGACGGAGGCACCGGCACGGATGCGGGCCTGGATTTCGCGGGGCCTGAGCTGACTGTCCATTTCGATCTCAATCTGGCCGAGTCGAGCGATGTCCCCGCGGGATGCGGCGCGGAGTTTGTCATCGGCGGGAAGCCGGAATTTTTCGCCGGTACTGGCATCAGCGCACACGACGTGCGATCCATCGGGCTCGAGACCGATCACTCGAAGCTCTCGCACGTTTGACCTCCTTATCGCGCCGGCTCGCGACTTTGCACCTGGGCAACTGTAATTCATTCGTGACGGCCCGCGCAGCAGGACACGCGCGGGCAAATCCCGTCCCGGCGTCGCGCCCGCGTTACGCTTCGACGTTTCGCGACCGGCCTCGCGGACCCCGCCGCGGCGCGCATACTGATCGACACAGCCCGGGAACGGGGCGCCGGAACAGAAGTGGACAAAGTCGATGAGCCAGAGCGATATCGACGACGTGGACCTCGCCCACCTGCGGCGAGCCATCGAACTCGCCGACGAGACGGGCGACGCGGGCAACAGGCCGTTCGGTGCGGTGGCCGTCGGCGCCGACGGCCACGTGATCAGCGAGGGCGCCAACTCCGTCGCGACGTCCGCCGACGTCACGGAGCACGCGGAACTCGACGCGATCACCACCGCCTGCGGTGAAGGCAGAACGGACGATCTCGTCGGTGCCACCATGTACGCCAGCGGCGAGCCGTGCCCGATGTGCAGCGCGGCCATGGTGTGGGCCGGGATCACCCGGGTGGTCTACGCGGCGTCGTCCGCGGACTTCTCCCGGATACTCGCCGACGGGCCACGGTTCACGCTCGGTTGCAGCGACGTGCTCGACTCGGCGAGCGTCGACGTCGAGGTGAGCGGACCGCATCTCGGCGACGAGGCGCTCGCACCGTTCCACCGATTCCTCGACACGGACTGACCCGAAACGCCGTCAGCCCCAGGCACCGCGGTGCCTGGGGCTGACGCATGTGTAGTGCCGCGTCTCAGCCGAGCTGCGAGACGACCCAGTCGATGCTCTTCGTGAGCTGGGAGACGTCCTCGGGGTCGATGGCCGGGAACATGCCGACGCGCAGCTGGTTGCGGCCCAGCTTGCGGTACGGCTCCGTGTCGACGACGCCGTTGGTACGCAGGATCTTCGCCACCTGGGCGGCGTCGATCTTGTCGTCGAAATCGATGGTGCCGACCACCTGCGAACGGTGGGCGGGGTCGGTGACGAACGGCGTGGCGTACTCGCTCGCCTCGGCCCACTGGTACAGGCGCGACGACGAATCGGCGGTGCGTGACGTGGCCCAGTCCAGGCCGCCCTTGCCGTTCAGCCACTCGATCTGGTTGGCGAGCAGCAGCAGCGTCGCGACTGCGGGGGTGTTGTACGTCTGGTCCTTGGAGCTGTTGTCGACGGCGATGGGCAGCGACAGGAAGTCGGGGGTCCAGCGCCCCGAGTCCTTGATCTCCGCGACGCGCTCGAGGGCCTTGGGGCTCATCAGCGCGATCCACAGGCCACCGTCGGCGGCGAAGCACTTCTGCGGGGCGAAGTAGTACACGTCCGCGTCGGCGACGTTCACCGGCAGGCCGCCGGCGCCGGAGGTGGCGTCGATGGCGATGAGCGCGTTCTCCGAGCCCGCGGGACGCGAGACGGGGATCGCCACACCCGTGGACGTCTCGTTGTGCGCCCAGCCGATGAGGTCGACGGACGGATCCGAGACCGGCTCGGGAGCACTGCCCGGGTCGGCGGAGACGACGATCGGGTCGCCGATGAACGGGTTGTTCTTGGCGACCGACGCGAACTTCGAGCTGAACTCACCGTTCGTGAGGTGCAGCGACTTCTCCCGGATCAGGCCGAAGGCTGCAGCGTCCCAGAACGCGGTGGTGCCACCGTTGCCGAGCACCACCTCGTAGCCCTCGGGCAGGGAGAACAGATCGGCGAGGCCGGACCGCACGCTGGCGACGACGTCCTTGACGGGCTTCTGGCGGTGGCTGGTGCCGAACACCGAGGCGCCCACCTCGACCAGCGACTGAAGCTGCTCGGGACGCACCTTGGAGGGTCCGCAGCCGAACCGTCCGTCGGCGGGCAGGAGGTCTGCGGGGATGATCGGTGTGGAGGTCATCGCTACTTTCTGTTCCTTACTGATTCTGGCGGGGGGAGACGGTCAGCTGGTGTGGGCGATCTGGTCCCAGCCCTCGACGGACTCGGGGGTGCGGGGTGCGGGTCCGGTGTAGATGGCGGCGGGGCGGACGAGTTTGCCGAGGCGTTTTTGTTCGAGGATGTGGGCGCACCAGCCTGCGGTGCGGCCGCAGGTGAACATGGCGGGCATCATGTGGGCGGGGACCTCGGCGAAGTCGAGGATGACCGCGGCCCAGAATTCGACGTTGGTTTCGATGGCCCGGTCGGGGCGGCGTTCGCGCAGTTCGGCGAGGGCGGCCTGTTCGAGGGCGGCGGCCGCCTCGTAGCGGGGGGCGTTCAGGCGTTTGGCGGTGGCGCGGAGCACCCGGGCGCGGGGGTCTTCGGCGCGGTAGACGCGGTGCCCGAAGCCCATCAGCTTTTCCTTGCGGTCGAGGATGCCCTTGACCAGGGTGCGGGCGTCGCCGGATTTTTCGGTGTCCTCGATCATCGGCAGGACGCGGGCGGGGGCGCCGCCGTGCAGGGGGCCGGACATCGCGCCGATGGCGCCGGAGAGGGAGGCGGCGACGTCGGCGCCGGTGGAGGCGATGACGCGGGCGGTGAAGGTGGAGGCGTTCATGCCGTGTTCGGCGGCGGAGACCCAGTAGGCGTCGATGGCGGCGACGTGGGCGGGGTCGGGGTCGCCTTTCCAGCGGACCATGAATCGTTCGGTGACGGTTTTGGCTTCGTCGATGCGTGTTTGGGGGACGGCGGGCTGGTAGATGCCGCGGGCGGATTGGGCGACGTAGGACAGGGCCATGACGGAGGCGCGGGCGAGTTGTTCGCGGGCGGTGTCGTCGTCGATGTCGAGGAGGGGTTGGTATCCCCAGATGGGGGCGAGCATGGCGAGGCCGGCTTGGACGTCGACGCGGACGTCGCCGGTGTGTACGGGGAGGGGGAACGGTTCGGCCGGGGGGAGTCCGGGGCCGAAGCGGCCGTCGACGAGCAGGGCCCAGACGTTGCCGAAGGTGACGTGCTGGGAGACGAGTTCTTCGATGTCGACGCCGCGGTAGCGCAGGGCGCCGCCGTCCTTGTCGGGTTCGGCGATGTCGCTGGTGAACGCGACCACGCCTTCCAGTCCGCTGACGAAATCGTCCGGTATTGCAGCGCTAGCTGACATAGCTCGTGGACTCTCCTCGTTCGAGTGCCCCCGGTCAGAGCGGCACTGCCTCGGCGTTCGACAATTGCGCTGAGCGTGCGTGCGGGATGGGCAGGCACCGTCGTCCGCGCAATCGACTTCCCGTCCCCGGGCATCGCACGAACACGGCTGCAATGCGAGGGAACGGGCTCGGTCCCCAAAACTTTAGCCGGTGTCACCGGAGAGTTGATCAGTGCATACCCGGGAGTAGCGTTCTCGCCTGTGTCTCCAGATGCAGAACGGCCGAAACCGGTGAACAAGGACCTCGCGGCGATGCGTGTCGGTTACGGACAACAGGGCGCCGACGGACGCTACGACGATGCGGATCTGGACGCCGACCAGCTGAGCGACGGCTGGCTTCCCCTGATGCGCCGCTGGCTCGAGGAGGCCGTCGAGGCCGGGGTTCCCGAACCGAACGCGATGACGCTCGGAACCGTCGACGAGCACGGCCATCCGTGCACCCGAACCGTCCTGTGCAAGGGGCTGAGCGGCGACGGAGTGCTGTTCTTCACCAACTACGACTCGGACAAGGGCCGCCAACTCGACGCGGTGCCCTACGCGTCGGTGACGTTCACCTGGGTGCCCGTCGCCCGGCAGATCACCGTCCGCGGTCCGGTCGAACGGGTGAGCGCCGACGTCACGGACGAGTACTGGCACAGCAGGCCCCGCGGATCCCGGCTGGGGGCGTGGGCGTCCGAACAGTCGCGGCCGATCGCGTCGCGGTCCGAACTGGACGCCGCACTGCTGCACACGGCGGAGCGTTTCCCCGTCGACGTCGACATCCCGGTCCGGCCGGACTGGGGCGGAATCCTGATCCGGCCCGAGTCCGTGGAGTTCTGGCAGGGCCGCGCCAACCGCATGCACAACCGCATCCGGACGTCGCGGTCCGGCGACAGCTGGACCGTCGCGCGACTGCAGCCGTGACGGCCCGGGAATAGTAAGTATGGGAAACGAGCTAAGGGAAGAATGACCGACACCGTCACCGAGAGTAAGAGGAAGCGGAGGCTGCTCGCCGACACCACGCCGCTGCAGAACCGGGACTACCGCCGCCTGTGGGCGGCCGGGATCGTGACGGTGATCGGCGGTCAGCTCAGTATCGTCGCCGTACCCCAGCAGGTGTACGAGATCACCCGAAGCTCGGCGTACGTGGGGCTGACCGGTGTCTTCGCGCTGGTGCCGCTGATCGTGTTCGGGCTGTGGGGCGGCGCCCTCGCCGATGTCATGGACCGGCGGAGGCTGCTGACGATCACGACCGTCGGGCTCGGAGTGACGTCGGTGCTGTTCTGGGTGCAGGCGGCGCTCGGCCTGGACAACGTGTGGCTGGTCCTCGGACTGCTGGCGTTGCAGCAGGCGTTCTTCGCGGTCAACCAGCCCACCCGCAGTGCGATCATCCCGCGGCTCATCCCGGCGGAACAGCTGGCCGCCGCGAACTCGCTGAACATGACGGTGATGCAGTTCGGCGCCATCGCCGGACCGCTGCTCGCCGGGGTCATGATTCCGACGGTCGGGTTGTCGACGCTGTATCTCGTCGACTCGATCGCCCTGCTGGCCACACTGTGGGCGGTGCTCCGGCTGCCCGCCATTCCGCCGACGGGGGAGTCGCGACGGGCCGGGCTGCGCGAGGTGTTCGACGGGTTCGCCTACCTCGCGACGCAGAAGGTGCTGCTGGCGTCGTTCGTCGTCGACATCATCGCCATGGTGTTCGGCATGCCGCGGGCGTTGTTCCCGCAGATCGCCCACGACACGTTCGGCGACCCGGCGACGGGTGGTGTCGCGCTGGGACTGCTGTTCGCGGCGATGTCCTTCGGTGCCGTCGCCGGCGGAGTGTTCTCCGGCTGGCTGCCGAGGGTCCGGCGCCAGGGCCTCGCCGTGATCGTGTGCATCGCGCTGTGGGGTCTCGCGATGGTGGGCTTCGGAGTGGCCGTCGGGATGGCGTCACCCGGCGACAGTCCGGTCCTGTTGTGGATCGCTCTCGCGTTCCTCGCGTTCGGTGGGGCCGTCGACATGGTGTCCGCCGCGTTCCGCAGCACCATGCTCCAGCAGGTCGCCACGGACGAGATGCGCGGCCGGCTCCAGGGTGTGTTCATCGTCGTCGTGGCCGGGGGTCCGCGGATCGGCGACGTCGTGCACGGCGCGGCCGCGGCAGCGGTCGGGACGAGCGTTGCCGCGGCGGGCGGCGGCGTCCTCGTCGTCGTCGGTGTGGTGATCGCCGCCCTCGTGTTCCCGGCCCTGGTGCGGTACAAGGTCGCACGCTAGGTTCCTGTGCGCCATCACGTATTTCGCGCAGATCTCGGGCACACTGAAATGCATGGGTGAATCGCAGTCGTCGAAGACGGACAGGCCTGCAACGGCTGGATTCGAAATCCGGGGCGGCGGCTACCGTGCCGGTATCGCCGCCACCGGTGCCGGCCTGCGGCTGCTCGAACGGGACGGTCCGGACGGGCCGATCGCGCTCACCGAGACGTGGGACATCGGCACCCGGCCACCGCTGTCGGCCGGGTTGATCCTCGCGCCGTGGCCCAACCGGATCCGCGACGGCCAGTTCGTCTTCGACGGCATCGACCATCAACTCGAGATCACGGAACCGTCGTTCGGCAATGCGAGCCACGGATTCGTCCGCCGCCGGGACTGGCGTGTCGTAAATCACGCCGACGACCGCATCGAGTTGACGATCGACGTCGGCCTCCACAAGGGCTGGCCGTACCCGCTGCGGCTCACCGTCGACTACGTCCTCGGCGACGACGGCCTGACCGTGACACATACCGCCACCAACACCGGAGCCATTCCGGCGCCGTTCGGCATGGGGTTCCATTCGTACGTCCGCGCCGGTGACGTTCCCCTCGACGAATGCACGCTGCGGCTGTCCGCGGGCACTCGACTGCCCCTCGACGAGCGCATGCTGCCGCGCGGGGGTTCGCAGCCCGTGGCGGGCACCGAGTACGACTTCACCAGCCCGCGCGTGCTGGCCGGCGT
Organism: Rhodococcus sp. NPDC056960; assembly: GCF_042674125.1. Lineage (NCBI taxonomy): Bacteria > Bacillati > Actinomycetota > Actinomycetes > Mycobacteriales > Nocardiaceae > Rhodococcus > Rhodococcus sp. NPDC056960. Next base: position 222,705 of record NZ_JBHURF010000003.1, read on the forward strand.
GGCTCTCGACACCCCGTTCAGTGCGCTGGACGTCGACGTGGACGGCAGGTCGCGGCACGAATTGCGTGCGCCGGACGGCACCGGGACGGTCCTGTGGGCGGCCCGTGAGTTCGGCTGGTTGCAGGCGTTCGTCGCGGATCCCGACGCCGGCAAGTCGTACCCGGGCCGCGGGCGGGCTCTGGCGCTCGAACCGATGACGTGCCCACCGGACGCGTTCAACTCCGGAATCGATCAGTTGGTGCTCGCTCCGGGACAGCAGTGGACCGGGGTGTGGGGCATGTCCGCGTTGGGGTCGTAGCGGTTCAATTTTCGAGCATCGGGTGCCCACAGGGTGAGACGGTGTAACACCGGGCGCGGTCCGATCGATACGTCCGGCGGGGGTTCTTCTGTCGCGCCGAACGCGTTCTGTGCCACCCTCTGTACTTCGCTCGTCGCTTCGGACTTCGAGCGGCGCGGACTCCGCCCTCTCCGGCATCGGTGCAGGTAACGCGGCCAGTCCAGTCTCGGGCAACTGGCCCTCACCGTTTGCCCTCCCGCGCTGTGCGGGCAAATCGGACACTCCCGGACGCCTCTCGGCGAGCCTTCCGCATGGTCGCCGCGGATCCGTCGGAGGAGCCGGATCATGGGCTCTCAGCGGACCCGCCTTCGGCATGCGGGCCAGAGTGGGACTAGTTTCTACCCTGAATGAAGTTGTTACTCATTGGTTTGAGCTTGAGAGGGATGCTTCGTGCCTGACAATGACACAAAGCCCACGCTTACCTACCCTGGTGGTGAGCACACGATGTCCATTGCCAGGGCAACCGAGGGCAATGACGGTATCGAACTGGGCAAGCTGCTCGCCAGCACCGGGTACACCACCCTGGACCCGGGTTTCGTCAATACCGCCTCCACCAGCTCCGCGATCACCTATATCGACGGTGAGAAGGGGATTCTCCGCTACCGCGGATACCCGATCGAGCAGCTGGCCGAGCAGTCGACCTTCATCGAGGTCAGCTACCTGCTGATCTACGGTGAGCTGCCCACCGCGGCGCAGCTGGAGTCGTTCACCGACCGGATCCGGCGCCACACCCTGCTGCACGAAGACCTCAAGCGGTTCTTCGACGGCTTCCCGCGCAACGCGCACCCGATGCCGGTCCTGTCCAGCGCCGTCAACGCGCTGTCCGCGTACTACCAGGACTCCCTGGACCCGGCCGACCCGGAACAGGTCGAACTGTCGACGATCCGCCTTCTCGCGAAGCTGCCGACCATCGCGGCCTACGCGTACAAGAAGTCCGTCGGACAGCCGTTCCTGTACCCGGACAACTCCCTGAACCTCGTCGAGAACTTCCTCCGGATGACGTTCGGCTTCCCCGCGGAGCCGTACGAGATCGATCCCGAGATCGCCAAGGCGCTCGACATGCTGCTGATCCTGCACGCCGATCACGAGCAGAACTGCTCGACGTCGACGGTCCGGCTGGTCGGCTCCTCCGACGCCAACCTGTTCACCTCGATTTCCGGTGGCATCAACGCACTCTGGGGTCCGCTGCACGGCGGCGCCAACCAGGCGGTGCTGGAGATGCTCGACGAGATCAAGGCCAGCGGCAGCAACGCAGGCGATTTCGTCCGCAAGGTCAAGAACAAGGAAGACGGCGTGAAGCTCATGGGCTTCGGGCACCGCGTCTACCGCAACTACGACCCGCGCGCGGCGATCGTCAAGCAGACGGCGCACACCATCCTCGACAAGCTCGGCGGCGACGACGAACTGCTCGACATCGCGATGGCCCTCGAAGAGGCGGCGCTGACCGACGACTACTTCGTCGAGCGGAAGCTGTACCCGAACGTCGACTTCTACACGGGTCTGATCTACCGCGCGATGGGCTTCCCCACGCGCATGTTCACCGTTCTGTTCGCCATGGGCCGCTTGCCCGGGTGGATTGCACACTGGCGTGAGATGCACGAAGATCCCGCTACGAAGATCGGCCGTCCGCGCCAGATCTACACCGGTTACACCGAGCGTGACTACAAGGACGTCACAGGCCGCTGATTGCGGATGCCTGTGCCGAACCAGAGAAGCCCTCACCGAGGAGGACACATGACCAAGCCCGAGATCGAGTTCCAAGACGGACCCGCCCCGACCGACCTGGTCATCAAGGACGTGGTGGTCGGAGACGGCGCCGAGGCCGTTCCCGGGGGCACCGTCGAGGTGCACTACGTCGGCGTCGAGTTCGAGTCCGGCGAGGAGTTCGACTCCTCCTGGAACCGCGGCGAGTCCATCCAGTTCCCGCTGCGCGGCCTCATCAAGGGCTGGCAGGACGGCATCCCCGGCATGAAGGTCGGCGGACGTCGTCAGCTCACCATCCCGCCGGAGCTGGCCTACGGCCCGGCCGGCGCCGGACATCAGCTGTCCGGCAAGACGCTGGTCTTCATGATCGACCTGCTCGACGTGAAGGAATAGCCTCCGCGGCACGAACAGCCCCGCCTCACCTCACCGTGACGCGGGGCTTTCTGCTGCCTGCGGCCGGTGGGTGGTGTCGGTGTGCAGTTCGACGACGAGCCGTGCGCCACCGAGCGGGCTGACGTCGAAGTGTGCGCTGCCGTTGTGCAGCGCGGCCTGCTGGGCGACCAGTGCGAGCCCCAGACCCGATCCGCTCTTGGTCGCGTTGGAGCCACGGTGGAACCGCTCGAACACGGCGGACCGTTCGGCTTCGGGTACGCCGGAGCCGTTGTCGTCGACGATGACGGTGGTGATGCCGTCGGCGGCTCGGAGCGTGATCGTCACCGCGGTGGCGCCGCCGTGCCGGACCGCGTTCTTGATGGCGTTGTCCAGGGTCAGGCGCAGTCCACCGGGCATGCCGCGCACCGTCACCGGGGTTGCGTCGACGGTCACCTGCAGGCCGGGATTGTGACGCATCGCCTCCTCCGCGGCGAGGTCACTGATGTCGACGAGATCGCAGTCCACGAAATCCTTGTCCGTGGACAGCTCACCGCGGGCAAGGCGCTCGAGGTCGGACAACGTCGATTCCACGCGGCCCTGCGCGCGGACGACGTCGCGCAGGATCTCGTCCCGCTGCGGCGGCGTCAATTCGTGTGTGGTGAGGACCTCGAGGTCGGTGCGCATCGCGGTGAGCGGCGTGCGGAGTTCGTGCGCCGACACGGCGGCGAAGTCGCGTGCGGTGGCGAGTGCGGCGGTCGTCGCGTCCTGCGCCTCGGCGACGTCGCGCAGCATCGACTCCGCGGCGGAGGCTAGTTCGTCCGCCTCCCGGACACCGGACGAGGTGGGTGTCAGCTTCGGTTCGCGGCGCACGATGCGGCCCGTGAGGTCGACGAGGGGACGGACGGCCCGGCCGCCGAACAGCCAGCCGAGCCCGCTGGCCGCGGCGACGGCGAGGACACCCACGAGCGCCACCTGCCGTTGCTGCTCCGACGTCACGTCCTGCGCTTCGGCGTACGGCACGGCCAGGGAGATCCGGGTGCCGAGAAGGGGGACCGTCGCGGTGTACGCCCGGTACCGCGTGTCTCCGACCTCGACGGTTTCCGTGCCCGGGTCCAGTTCCGGAAGCTGGGTGGGCGTGCTGACGAGGACGGTGTCGCCGTCGGCGGACCGGATGGTGATGGCGAATGCGCCCTTGTCGCCGAGGGCCCCGAGGAACAGTCCGGCGGTGGCCGCGTTGGGCACGAGCACATCCGACGCCGTCTCCAGTCGCCGGTCGAGTTGCGACAGGTTGTTGCGGGTGATCGCCAGCGACACGAGGATGCCGAGGGCCACGACGATGATCGTCGCCCCCAGCGCGGTCGCGGCCGCCACGCGGGTCCGGAGTGAGAAAGATCGCTTCACGACGATTCCCGGAGCACGAAGCCGACTCCGCGGACCGTGTGCAGGATGCGGGGCCTGCCCTCGACCTCGAACTTGCGTCGCAGGTAGCCGACGAAGACGTCCACCACGTTGGTGTCGGCGACGAAGTCGTACCCCCACACCAGTTCGAGGAGGCGCTCGCGGCTGAGGACGATCCCGACGTTGCGGGCGAGGACTTCGAGGAGTTCGAATTCCCGTTTGGTCAGCGTGACCTCGTCTCCCGCCATGAACACCCGGCGTGCCGCCACGCGGATCTCGAGGTCCCCGATGCGGATCGGTGGGGTCGCGGGGGAATCCGCCTGTGTCGCGGTGGTCGTGCCGTGCCGCCGCAGCATGGCCCGGATCCGCGCGATCAACTCGGCGAGGACGAACGGCTTGACCAGGTAGTCGTCGGCGCCCGACTCCAGGCCGGAGATGCGGTCGTCGACGGTGTCGCGGGCGCTGAGTACGCAGATCGGGATGTCGTTGCTCATCGCGCGGAGCGCGGTCACGACTCCGGTGCCGTCGATGACCGGCATGTTCATGTCGAGCACCATCGCGTCCGGCCGCTGCTCACTGACCACCCGGAGTGCGTCGGCGCCGTCGACGGCCGTGAGGACGATGAAGCCGGACAGGCGCAGGCCGCGTTCGAGAGAGGTCCGCACGTCCTCGTCGTCGTCGACCACGAGGACACTGGCTGAGTCGGAGACGGTCACCTCTGCATTGTGCCGTGGGCACGACCCTCGGGCGTGCGGATGGCAGTTGTCGGAGCGTGTCTCGTCCGTACACTCGGGGTCGATGTTTTCTTCACTGCAGGCATTCGAATTGACCGAAACCAACCGTGACTGGCTGATTCACCGGCCGGTGGAGATCGCGATCTACGTCGTCCTGGCCCTCGTGCTGCGCTTCGCGCTGCACCGGATGATCGACCGGACGACGCGGCCGCGGGAGCCGTCGGACAAACCGGCGATGCTCCGTCCGCTGCGGGAACGTGCTCCCCGCGGCGTCAAGGACGCGATGGTGGGTGAGCGCCGCGCGCAACGCGCCCGGACGATCGGGTCGGTGCTCAAATCGACGGTGTCGATCGTGGTGCTCATCTGGGTGGTGCTCCAGGTTCTCGCCGTCCTCGGCGTCAACGTCGCCCCGTTCATCGCGTCCGCCGGTGTGATCGGTGTCGCACTCGGGTTCGGTGCGCAGAACCTCGTCCGGGACTTCCTGTCAGGCATCTTCATGCTCCTCGAGGATCAGTACGGGGTGGGCGACGTCGTCGACCTCGGCGAGGCCGTGGGAACGGTCGAGACGGTGGGTCTGCGGGTCACGACGATCCGCGACGTCAACGGCACCCTCTGGTACTGCCGCAACGGGGAGATCGTCCGGGTCGGCAACATGAGCCAGGGTTACGCGGTCGCGGTGGTCGACCTGCCGATCGCGCACGCCGCCAACGTGCAGCGGGCGTGCGAGGTGGCGCTCGAGGCCGTCACCGAGGCGGCCGAGGGCGACGGGATCGCCGCGGACGTGCTCGAACCCCCGGAACTCCTCGGCGTCAATTCGGTGACCGCGGAATCGGTGACATTGCGGATCACCGCACGCACCAAGCCCGGCCGGCAGTGGGCGGTGCAGCGGACGTTCGCCCGCGCGGCGCTGTCGGCGTTCGAGCACTACGACATCGACGCGCCGTACCTGTCGGTGCTGTCGTCTGCTCGCTCCAGCAACTGATCGGCCCGCGCTTCGATACCGTGGCAGGCATGGACACTGCACTCGTCTGGTTTCGGCGCGACCTCCGGCTCGGCGACCTGCCGACACTTCACACCGTCGCCGAGTCGGGGGCGCGTGCACTGGGACTGTTCGTCCTCGACGACCGGTTGCTGAAGACCTCGGGCGGCGCCCGCCGGGACTTCCTGTTCCGCAGCCTCGCCGCACTCGAAGACCAACTCGACGGCCGGTTGCTGGTGGTGAAGGGCGATCCCGTCGACGTGGTCCCGAGGGTCGCGAACAAGGTGTCGGCCGGCGAGGTGCACGTGAGTGCCGACTACGGACCGTACGGTCGCGAGCGGGACGACGCTGTCGCCGAACACGTCGAACTCGTGACCACCGGGTCGCCCTATGCCGTGGCGCCCGGCCGGGTGACCAAGACGGACGGGGAGCCGTACCGCGTGTTCACCCCGTATTTCCGGCAGTGGCTCGAACACGGGTGGCGTGCACCGATCGACACCGGCCCGGACACCGTGGAGTGGGTGGATCCGGACGACGTGAAGACGCGGCGGGTGAAGATCCCGGAACCCGAATCCGACGGGAACGCCGCGGGCGAGGCGGCGGCGCTCGAGCGGTGGGCGGAGTTCTGCGAGGACGACCTCGCCGGGTACGAGGATGCGCGGGACCGTCCCGGTCTCGACGCGACCAGCCGGATGTCGGTGTACCTCAAGTACGGCAACATTCATCCGCGGACGATGCTCCGCGACCTCGCGCGCCGCCGCAGCAAGAGCGCCGATCAGTACCGGCGTCAGCTCGCGTGGCGGGACTTCTACGCCGACATCCTCTTCCAGCGGCCCGACAGTGCCCGCGGCAACTACGATCGGCGTTTCGACCACATTCGCTACGACAGTGGAGCGGACGCCGAGGAGGCGTTCACCGCGTGGTGCGAGGGCCGGACGGGGTTCCCGATCGTCGACGCCGGGATGCGACAGCTGAAAGCCGAAGCCTGGATGCACAATCGGGTGCGGATGATCGTCGCGTCGTTCTTCGTCAAGGATCTGCACCTGCCGTGGTGGCGGGGCGCCCGATATTTCATGAATCAGCTGGTGGACGGCGATCTGGCGAACAACCAGCATGGGTGGCAGTGGACCGCGGGATCGGGAACGGACGCGTCGCCGTACTTCCGGGTGTTCAACCCCACGACGCAGGGGGAGAAGTTCGACCCCGACGGCGAATACGTCCGCCGGTGGGTCCCCGAATTGCGTGGCATCTCGGGGAAGGCCGTCCACGCTCTGAAAGACGGCCGCCCCGAAGACTATCCACCGCCGATCGTCGATCACGCCCACGAACGGCAGGAGGCCCTCGCTCGGTACGGCGAGATCAAGGCCCCGTGAGTACTTGTTAACCGTGGGCGGTTAAGAAGTACTCACGGGTGCACGGCGCACGAGGGCGGCCGCGGCGAGGACGATGACGAGTCCGGCGTAGATCCGGGTGGTGTCGACGAGTCCGACCTTCCCGACGAGGTATCCGGCGACCAGTGCGGGGACGCTGTTGGCGAGGTAGGCGATCACGTAGATGCTCGACAGGAGTCCCGCGCGTTGGTGCGGTTCGGCGAGCGGCATGACGGTGCGGATGGTGCCCTGGAAGCCGGCGCCGAATCCGATGCCTGCCACCGCGGTTCCGGTGAGAATCCACACGGCCGAGGATGTTTCGGCGCCGATCAGTGTGATGGCGACCCCGGCGACGAGGGCGGCCGCTCCGACGAACAGAGTGCGCCGCGCCGCGACGTTGCGCAGCAGGAACACGGCGACTGCGCCCGTCCCGGTGAGCGTCGCGACCATGATGGCGCCGATCAGCGACGTGTGCACGTCGAGCGCGTTGCGTGCGAGCGAAGGTCCGAGCGACAGGTAGAATCCGCCCAGTGCCCACACGGCGATCAGGCACGGTCCCGTGACGACGAGCATTCTGCGCGCGGTCGACGGGACCGCGAGCGCCGGCCGCATCGACGCCAGTGCGCCCTTCTGCCGGACCGCCGTCTCGGGTGCGGCCCAGATGCCGAGGATCTCGATGACGAACAGCGCGAGGAGAACCAGGAACACGGTGCTGGTGGGCCGGGGCAGGTGTTCGCTGATCAGGCTCGATCCGATGGCGCCCAGTGCGAGACCGGCGGTGGGCGCGATGCTGTTGACGGTGGCGCCGCGTCCCGGTGTGCGTTCGAGGTCGAGGAGGGTGGATCCGAGCGCACTGATGGCGGCGCCGGTCGCGAAACCCTGCACCACCCGGGCGAGCAGCAGTAATCCGATGCCGTCGGCCGTCGCGAACATGATCATCGAGACCGCTTCGAACACGAGCGCCGTGATCAGCACGGGACGTCGGCCGACGTAGTCGGACAGCGACCCGACGGTCAGCAGTGCCAGCAGCAGGCTCAGGGCGTAGATGCCGAAGACCAGCGTCGACTGCAGCGACGAGAAGCCCCAGTTCGACTGGTACACCTCGTACAGCGGCGTGGGGGCGGCGGACGCGCCGAGCAGGGTGGCGATCACGACCGCGACGAGTGCGAAGGCGGCGCCGCGGCGCAGAGCGGGTCGGGACGTCGGTGGTGCTTCGGGTGCAAGGATCGGCATGGGCGTACTCCCGGAGAACGTTAAAGCAAAAGGTTTGCGTTAACGCACGCTACGCCGCGGTCCTTATTAATGCAACATCTTTGCGTTAGCATGGGGTCATGAGTCCGGCTCCAGGTCCACGCCCCGGGGGGCGCAGCGCCCGCATTCAGCAGGCGGTGCACGCGTCCACGCGCAAACTTCTCGAGGAGCGCGACCGAGCGGAGATCACCGTCCCGATGATCGCGGCCGATGCCGGGGTCACCCCGTCGACCATCTACCGGCGCTGGGGCGACATCACCGAGGTGTTCGCGGACGTGGCGATCGAGCGACTGCGCCCCGATGCACCACCGCGCGAAACCGGCAGTGTGCGAGGCGACCTCGTCGCCTGGGCGCAGGAGTACCTCGAGGAGATGTCCTCGCCGGTGGGGCGGGCGTCACTGCGCGACGTCGTGATGAGCGGAGACGCCAATCCGCTCAAGTGCGCGACGTTCTGCCGCACCCAGATCGAGACGATCGTCGGACGCGGGGAATCGGTCGGCTCGGATGTTCCGGGCGCGGTCGAGCACGTGATCGACCACGTGGTGGCGCCGATCATCTACCGCATCCTGTTCGACCTCGATCCACTCGAAGCGGACCGCGTCGAGGTGCTGGTGGATCAGGCACTCGACGCGGCAGTCCGGGTCTGAGCGGTCAGCCGCCCAGCTGCTTCTTCAGTGCATCGAGGACGGCGACGTCCTCGATGGTGGAGGGCACGGTGTACTGCTCGTGGTCGGCGATCTGCCGCATCGTCTTGCGCAGGATCTTGCCGGAGCGGGTCTTCGGCAGCGCCTGCACGACCGTCACGTCGCGGAACGTGGCGACGGCGCCGATCTGCTCGCGCACCATCGCGACGAGTTCGGTGCGGAGCGTGTCGGGGTCGATGTCGACCCCGGCCTTGAGCACCACGTACCCGCTGGGCCGCTGGCCCTTGAGTTCGTCCTTGATCCCGACCACCGCGCATTCGGCCACCGCGGGGTGCCCGGCGACCACGGCCTCCATGCTGCCCGTCGAAAGCCGATGTCCGGCAACGTTGATGACGTCGTCGCTGCGACCGAGGACGTACACGTACCCGTCCTCGTCGATGTAGCCGGAGTCGCCGGTCAGGTAGTAGCCGTCGAACGTGGCGAGGTACGACCGCACGTACCGCTCCGGGTCGCGCCACAGCCCGGCCAGGGTTCCCGGGGGCAGCGGCAGCCCGATCACGATGTTGCCCTCGGCTCCGGCGGGAACCGGGTGCCCAGCACCGTCCACGACCTCGACCCGGTACCCGGGTACCGGGACGGTGGGGGAGCCGGCCTTCAGCGGCATGGGGTCGAGCCCGCGCAGGTTGGAACAGATCGCCCAGCCGGTCTCGGTCTGCCACCAGTGATCGACGACGGGACGGCCGAGGACGCGGGTGGCCCACGCATACGTGTCGGGGTCGAGGCGCTCCCCGGCGGCGAACAGTGTCTTCAGTGAGGAGATGTCGTACTTGGCGATCTCCTTCGCGTCGGGGTCGGCCTTGCGGACGGCCCGGATCGCGGTCGGCGCGGTGAACAGCGCCGACACCCCGTGGTCGGAGATGACGCGCCAGAAAGCCCCCGCGTCCGGCGTCCCCACCGGTTTGCCCTCGTAGAGCACGGACGTGGCACCGGCCAGCAGCGGCCCGTACACGATGTACGAGTGCCCGACCACCCAGCCCACGTCGGACGCGGTCCACCACACGTCGCCCGGGCCGATGTCGTAGATGTTGCGCATCGACCACGTGAGCGCGACGGCGTGCCCGCCGTTGTCGCGGATCACGCCCTTCGGCTTCCCCGTGGTTCCGGACGTGTAGAGGATGTACAGCGGATCCGTCGCGGCCACCGGAACCGGCACCGCGGGTGCCGCATCCGCCATCAGCGCGTCCCAGTCGAACCACGCGGTCGCGCCGCCCTGGTAGTCGGCGGCTGCACCCGGCACCTGCTCGCGGTCCTTCGCGATCACCGTGTGCGGAGGATTGCTCGACAGTTCCAGCGCCTTCGCGACCATCGGCAGGTAGTCGACGGTGCGCCCCGGCTCGAGGCCGCCCGACGCCGTCACCAGCACCACAGGTCCGGCGTCGTCGATGCGGGTGGCGAGTTCTTTCGCGGCGAACCCGCCGAACACCACCGAGTGCACGGCGCCGATGCGGGCGCACGCGAGCATCGCGATGGCGGCTTCGGGAATCATCGGCATGTAGACGATCACCCGGTCGCCGGCCACCACGCCCTGATCCTTCAGGACGCCGGCGAACCGGGCGACCTCGTCGAGCAGTTCGGCGTACGTGTAGGTGCGGGACGCGTCCGGAGCCATCGCGGAGTCGTAGATCAGGGCCGCCCGGTTCCCGTTGCCGTCCCGCACGTGACGGTCCAGAGCGTTGAAACACGTGTTCAGCGATGCATCCGGAAACCAGCGGTACATCGGGGCGGCGGAATCGTCGAGCGCCCGCGTCGGCGGCTTCTCCCAGTCCACGGCCTCGGCCGCGGCGAGCCAGAACTCCTCGGGACGCTCGGCGCTCTCGCGGTAGACCTCCGCGTAACTGTGACCGGCGTGCTCTGTCGCGGAGCTCATCGATGTCCGTCCTCTCGTCGTCCTGTGACCCGAAACACCCTATGTGACGGCGGTGTCCGGCGACACCGTCCGGACGGCCGGGGCGCAGGCCTGCGCCGGACGGCGGGTTTTCGTCGCCCGGCGGAGGTGCGGTGAGCCTGTCAGACGCCGAGGGAGCCGGCGATCATGGGCCAGGAGTTGTGCAGGTCGTCCTGCCAGTAACCCCAGGAATGGGTGCCGGTGGGCCGGAAGTCGTAGGTGGCGGGGATGCCCAGGGCGTTCAGCCTGTCGGCGAGTGCATGTGTGCACTGATTGGTGCCCGCCTCGATGATGCCGCCGATGATCACCTGGTTGGCCAGGGTCCCCACGTCCCCGTTGATGTCCGGGCCGTTGAGGTTCTCGTGGACGCCGGGCAGCCCGGTGGCATTGCTGATGTACAGGTCGATGCCGCGCAGCTTCTCGGCATTGACGACGGGGTCGTTGGCCACCCAGTCCGGATCGTCGGGCGGTCCCCACATGTTCTCGACATCTCCGCCGCGGAAGCTGACGACGAACGTGACGTAGTCCCGGCCCGGTTGGGTGCTCGTCTGAGCGCATCCACTGAACGCGCCGACCGCGCGATACAGCGAGGGGGCGGACTCGGCGAGGCTCAGCACGGACGTGCCCGACATCGACAGGCCCGCGATGGCGTTCGCGCCGTTCGTTCCGAGTGTGGCGTCGACGATCGGGGGAAGTTCCTCGGTGAGGAACGTGGTCCACTCGTTCACGCCGAGGACGGGATCGGGCTTCTGCCAGTCGGTGTAGTAGCTGTACGCGCCGCCGACGGGAGTGACGACGTTGACGTTCTTGTCGGCGAAGAAGGAGACCACGTCCGTCCGGGCCTGCCAGGTTGCCGAGTCCTCGCCACCACCGGCACCGTTGAGGAGGTACAGCGTCGGCCGCGGCGCGCTCGGATCTGCCGGGGTGATCACCTCGAGGAGAATCACCTTGTCCATCGCGGCGGAGTAGACGTACATGTTCAGCCGGCGGTCGTCGATCTTCTCGATGTGGTCGAGAGCGGATCCGTCCGCCGACGCAGGATTGTCGGCCGGAAGGGTTCGCCACGGGTGTGCCGATGCTGCGGCCACCGGACCGAACACGGCGGACGCCGCAACAACGGCGACCGCCAGCAATGCCCGACAGAATCCGATTGCCGGGTGCCCCCGACGGTGTCCGATTGCCGGGTGCCCCCGACGGCGTCCGATCGCGCTCATAGCCGCTCCTCGTGCTTGACTGCGGTGCCCGACAACCGTCCGTGATACTCGAAACATTCCCCGTTCACGGTAACCGGCAAACATTCCCCGGTGCGGCTGAACGGACACCGGACTTCGCCGCGGCGCCGGACCTATCGTGGAATCATGACGCTGCTCGCCGAAGACCTGCTGTTGCTGCTGCTCGACGACGCCTCGGGGAAACCGGTCGTCGACGGAGCCCGGATGTCGCGCGTTCTCGCCGGCGCGGTCCTGCTGGAACTGGCGCTCGGTGACGTCGTCACCCCCGCCGAACCCGGCGAGGACGTGAAGAAGGGGCGTCTCGTCGTCCGGGACGGAGCGAGGCCGCAGGATTCGCTCCTCACGCGGGCCGTCGACCTCATCGGAACGGCCAAGCCGATGAAGCCGGAGACAGCAATCGAGAAACTCGCCAAGAACCTGCGCGACGACGTCTCGAAGCGCATCGTCGACGCGGGCTGGGTCCGTGAGGAGCGGGGCAAGGTGCTCGGAATCTTCCCCACGACGCGGTGGCCCGAGGTCGACGGCAGCCACGAACGCGCGCTGCGGTCGGAGCTGAGCGCCGCACTCCTCGACGGGGTCGGTCCCACTCCGCGCACCGCCGCACTCGTCTCGCTCCTGTCCGCTGTCGATGCGGCCCCGAAACTGTTCCCGGACGCCGATCGCCGTGCCGTGAAGAAGCGGGCGAAGGAGATCGCCGAAGGCGACTGGGCCGGCAAGGCCGTGCGCAAATCCGTCGAGGCGGTCAACGCCGCCATCATCGTCGCCGCCACCGTGCCCGTCATCGTGGCGGGGAGTGGGTAGGCGGCACTCGAACTTCGCGGTGTCGCGTGGTCTTGTGGAACACAAGGGATTTCGCTACTGTAGAACACATGTTCGATACGGGGGTATTCGATCGGGGGATTCGCGAGACGCTCTGTTGTCTCGTCGACGCGGAATCCGACGTGGGTCTGGTCGAGTTGATGACCGACCTGCATCGCAATGAATCGGTGGTGGCCGAACGGAAGCTGGCGGTGATCGCGGAGCTGTTCGTGCGGCGCACCGCCGAGATCGAGTCCGACGGGGCATGGACATCGACCGCGCACGAAGTGGTCGAGGCCGAGATCGGTGCCGCACTCACCATGGGGCGAGCGGCGGCAGGCCGGCTGATCGGCCTGGGCATGTCGCTGAGCACCCGGTTGCCTGCGACCCGCGAGGCCATGGCGCGCGGCGACCTCGACATGTTCCGAGTTCGCCTGATCGAAGACGCGACGGCAAACGTAACCGACGACTGCATCGGCGAGGTGGAGTATCAACTCCTCGAACAGGTTCTGGCGTCACAACGCTCCGGTGGAACCGGATTGACCGGCCGCAAGCTGACGAACGCCGCCAACCGCATCATCGCGAGGCTCGATCCGGCAGGGGTGCGGGCCAAGCGGGAGCGAGCTCAGGCCGACCGGTTCGTCGGGGTCGGTGCGGCCGAGGACGGCATGAGCCGCATCCTCGGATCCGTCCCCGCCGCGCAGGGCCGGGCATTCGACGCACGGTTGCGCGAACTGGCGAACACCGTGTGCCCGAAAGATCTTCGAACCTACGAGCAGCGACGGGCCGACGGACTGTCCGCACTCGTCGACGGTGCCGGGTACGTGAAATGCGAATGCGGGCACGTCGATTGCGCTCAGGACTCGCGCATCGTGTCCACGGCGCGCAAGCCGCTCGTGCACCTGATCATGCTCGACTCCACGCTCGCGGGCAACGATGAGCCGGGCTACCTCGACGGCTACGGAATCGTCGACGCCGCGCACGCGCGCGAGATCGCAGCCGACGCAGACATCGAACCGGTACGGCCACCGAGCGTCACCGCGGCGACCACGTACCGCCCCGGGGCCGTTCTCGACACCTGGCTGCGGGTGCCGGCCGGCGGATGCGAGTGGTTGCACTGCGATGTCGGGGCCTGGAACACGGACGTCGATCATCATCGGCCGTTCGACCATTCCGATCCCGCCGCCGGAGGTCCGACGGTGGCGGGGAACCTGACCGCCTACTGCCGAAACCATCACAGGCTCATACATTCCGGGCACTGGCAGGTGGACACCGAGGGCGGAATCGGATTGGTAGCGCCCACCGGGCACCGATACCGCCCGCGGTCGTCGGGCCTTCTGGGTGGCGGACGAGACGGTGTTGCTGGAGGTGACCACCTCGCCGACCGGGGAGGATGCCGCCGCACCCGCGAGCAGAACACGGCTGCGCGAATCCGGGCCGAGCGGCGCCGACGGCAGGCGCACCTGGATGTAGTGCGGCACGGGACGCGCGGTGCCCGCCCACCCGGTGCCCGCCCACGCCAGGCACACGCACCCGAGACCGGCGCTACCGAGACCTGCGCACCCGACGAACCCGCGCCGTTCTGACCGGCGGTGTCCGGGCCCACCGCCTGTGCGTCGGAAAGGGTTACCGTGGAAGGTAGGTGGTTAGCAAGAGTAAAGAATTGTCAATGTGATCGCTACGGTTCGGACTCGAGCCCGCCGCCTCGCAACTGACCATGCGCCGAAGTAGCAGCGCCAGCGACAGCCGGAGGAACAGAATGTGCGGAATCGCCGGATGGATCTCGTTCGAACGCGACCTACGCGTCGAACAGTCCACCGTGGATGCCATGGCCGAGACGATGAACTGCCGGGGGCCGGATGATCGCGGCACGTGGGTCGTCGAACACGCCGCGCTCGGGCATCGACGGCTCGCGATCATCGACCTGCCGGGCGGGCATCAACCGATGAGCGTGGAGACACCGGGCGGGACCGTGTCGATGGTCTACTCCGGTGAGGTGTACAACTTCGGTGAACTGCGCGAGGAGTTGTACGGGCGCGGTCACCGGTTCGTCACGGACTCCGATACCGAGGTGGTGCTCCACGGATATCTGGAGTGGGGAGAGGCCGTCGCCGAGCGGCTCAACGGCATGTACGCGTTCGCGATCTGGGATGCGCGCGCCGACACACTCGTGATGATCCGCGACCGGATGGGGATCAAGCCGTTCTACTACTACGAGACACGGGACGGTGTGCTGTTCGGGTCGGAACCCAAAGCGATCCTTGCCAATCCGATCGCGGAGCCGACGGTCACGATGGACGGGATCCGGGAATTGTTCGCGTTCGTGAAGACACCGGGACACGCGGTGTGGGACGGCATGCGCGAGGTGGAACCGGGCACGGTGGTCACCGTCTCGCGCACCGGACTGCGGACGCACCGGTACTGGACGCTGCAGACCCGACCGCACACCGACGACCGGGACACGTCCGTCGCGCACGTCCGCGAACTCCTCGACGACATCGTGCGCAGGCAACTGGTCGCCGACGTGCCGCGCTGTACCCTGCTGTCCGGTGGGCTCGACTCCTCCGCGATGACCGGTATCGCCGCCGAGCAGCTCGCCGAGGCAGGCGAGACGGTCCGCACCTTCGCAGTCGACTTCGTCGGCCAGACCGAACATTTCGTCGCCGACGAACTGCGCGGCACCCCCGACACGCCGTACGTGCACGACGTGGCCCGAAGGTCGGGGACCTCGCATCAGGACATCGTCCTCGACTCCGACGCGCTGGCCGATCCCGCCGTGCGGGCGAAGGTCATCCGGGCGCGCGACATCCCCATGGGCCTCGGCGACATGGATGCGTCGCTGTACCTCCTGTTCAAGGCGATCCGGCAGCACTCGACGGTGGCGCTGTCCGGGGAGTCGGCTGACGAGGTGTTCGGCGGGTACAAGCAGTTCTTCGACCCGAAGGCGCAGCAGGCGAACACCTTCCCGTGGCTCGTACAGTTCGCCGAACACTTCGGCGACGAGAGCAACATCTTCACGCCCGAGGTCACGGCCGGCCTGAACATGGATGCGTACGTGCAGGACTCGTACGACACGGCGGTGTCCGGGATCGAGCGGTTGGACGGTGAATCCGACTTCGAATGGCGGATGCGGAAGATCTGTTACCTGCATCTGACGCGTTTCGTCCGGGTCCTGCTCGATCGCAAGGACCGCGCGAGCATGGCCGTCGGGCTCGAGGTGCGGGTGCCGTTCTGCGATCACCGTTTGGTCGAGTATGTCTACAACACACCGTGGTCGCTGAAGACGTTCGACGGCAAGGAGAAGTCGCTGCTGCGAGCCGCGACCAGGGACGTGTTGCCGCAGTCGGTGATCGATCGGGTGAAGTCGCCGTACCCGTCCACCCAGGACCCCAAGTACGCGGTGGCGTTGCAGCAGCACGGAAAGGAACTGCTCAGCGACCCCTCACATCCGGTGTTCGGCCTGGTCAGTGCCGACTGGTTGTCGCGGGCGGTGTCCGTCGACACCCCACAGATCACTCAGGTGTCGCGCCGCGGACTCGAGCGCACCCTCGACCTGGCGTTGTGGCTGGACATGTACAAGCCGACGATCAAGTTGTCCTAGCCCAGGCCGAGGTTCCGGTAGCGGGCGAGTCGGGCTGCGAAGCGCTCGCTCTCGGGGACCCCGGTCAGGGCGCGCAGTTCCCGGGAGATGGCCTCGCCGACCCGCTTGGAGAAGTCGACGGCCTCGTCGGCAGCGTCCGGGTGCTCGGGGATGATGGCGTCGATGACGCCGTCCCGCAGCAGGTCGAGCGAACGGATGCCCTGGGCGGCCGCCATCTCCGGCGCGTGGGTGGTGTCGCGGTGGACGATCGCGCTGGCACCTTCGGGAGGAAGCGGGGCCAGCCACCCGTTCTGTGCGGCGAGCACGCGGTCGGCGGGGAGGAAGGCGAGCGCCCCACCGCCCGTGCCCTGGCCGAGCAGGACGGACACGGTCGGCGTCTTCAGCGTCACCAGGTCGGAGATGCAGCGGGCGATCTCGGGGGCCAGACCGCGTTCCTCCGCTTCCTTCGACAGCGCGGCACCGAGGGTGTCGATCACGAGGACGAGGGGGATCTGCAATTCCTCGGCCAACCGCATGCCTCGGCGCGCCTCACGAAGAGCGGCGGGGCCCATCGTGTTCAGCGCGGATTGGCCGGCGCGGTCCTGCCCCAGCAGCACGCACGGTGCGCCCCGGAAACGGGCCAGCGACAGCAGCACCGTCCCCTCGGTCTCGCCCTGGCCGGTGCCGCTGAGCGGAACCTGTTCGGTGGCGGCGTGCCGCAGCAGGTGGCGGATACCGGGCCGGTCGGCGCGCCGTGACAGCATCACCGACTGCCACGCGGGCACGTCGGGGATGTCGGCGACCGGAACCGGCTCGCTGACGGGGGCGGCCGTCGGCGGGTCGATCAGCACCCGCAACGCACGATGAACGAGCCGGCGCAGGCGAGTGACGGGAACGACGCCGTCGATGACGCCGTTGCGGTACAGGTTCTCGGACGTCTGCACGCCGTCGGGGAACTTCTCGCCGTACAGCGCCTCGTAGACGCGGGGTCCGAGGAACCCGACGAGGGCGCCGGGCTCGGCGACCGTGATGTGCCCGAGCGACCCCCAGGACGCGAACACACCGCCGGTGGTCGGGTTGCGCAGATACACCAGGTAGGGGAGGTGGGCGGCCTTGTGGGTGGCGACGGCCGCCGCGATCTTCACCATCTGCACGAATGCGACGGTGCCCTCCTGCATGCGCGTGCCGCCCGACGTGGGCGAGGCGAGCAGCGGCAGACCCTCACGGGTGGCGCGTTCGATGGCGGAGACGATCCGTTCGGCGGCGGCCACGCCGATCGAGCCGGCGAGGAACGCGAACTCGCAGGCGATCACCGCGACGGGGCGACCGCGGACGGTGCCGACACCGGTGATCACCGATTCGTCGACGCCCGACTTCGCGGCGGCTTTCTGGAGGTCGGCGCGGTACTTCTCGTTGGGCCGTGCGTCGACGGGTGTCGTGTCCCAGGAGGCGAAGCTGCCTGCGTCCAGTACCAGCTCGAGCACGTCGTGGGCGGAGATCTTGGCGGCCATGGCCCTGAGAGTAGCGGTCGCCCTGCGTGGAACCCGGCGAAAAACGCCGGTACGGCGGCCCCGGTGTCTAGAGTCAGGTGAGTTGACGCAGGCCGGGTACGAGAACGACGACAGATTCCCCGAGTGGAGCAGTCATATGGACCTCAACACCATCACCGATGTCCTTCGGCGACCACCGGACCGGCCGGGTTCGGTGTGGCGGGACGGCGACGCGTGGCTGGCCGGTGGAACGTGGTTGTTCTCCGAGCAGCAACCGCACCTTCGCCGGCTCGTCGATCTCACGACGCTCGGCTGGGACACCCTGGTGCCGAGCGAATCGGGTCTGGAAATCGGCGCGACGTGCACGATCCGTGAGTTGTATGCGTTTGCGCCGCCGGACGACTGGATCGCGGGACCGCTGTTCGCGACGAGTTGTGAGGCGTTCCTGGCCTCGTTCAAGGTGTGGAATTCTGCGACGGTGGGCGGCAACATCTGCATGTCGCTGCCGGCGGGCCCGATGATCACGATGACGGTCGCGCTCGAGGCGACGTACACGCTGTGGGCCGCGGACGGGTCGGAGCGCACCGTCGACGCCGCCGACTTCGTCACGGGCAACCACGAGAACGTGCTCGCACCGGGTGAGGTCCTGCGGCGCATCGACATCCCGGCCGGCGCCCTGCACAAGCGTCACACGCACCGCCGCTTCACTCTGACGCATCTGGGGCGTTCGACGCTGTTCATGATCGGCACCCAGACACCCGGCACCGGCGACCTGCTGCTCACGATCACGGCGGGCACCACACGACCGATCCGTCTGGCGTTCGACGCCGCAGCCGACGCGGACACAGTGCAGCACAGGATCGATGCGATACCCGCAAACCACTGGTTCGACGACCCCAACGGCGCACCCGGCCACCGGCGTCACCTGGCGAAGCATTACGCCGAGGAGATCCGGTCCGAACTCGCGGCGGGAGACCGGCGATGACGTACACCGTGAACGGCAGGACGTTCGACGAGGAGCCGAATCCCGGTCAGTGCCTGCGTACGTTCGTTCGGTCGCTGGGCCATCACGGTGTCAAGAAGGGATGCGACGCAGGAGATTGCGGAGCGTGCACGGTGTGGCTCGACGGCGACCCCGTGCACAGTTGCATCACGCCCGCGTTCCGTGCCGAGGGGCGGGAGGTGACCACCATCGAGGGTCTCGGGTCGCCGGACGACCTGCATCCGGTGCAGCGGCAGTTCCGGGACGCCCCCGGGTTCCAGTGCGGCTTCTGCACCGCGGGGATGATCATGACGTCGGCGACGTTCACCGACGCGCAGAAGCAGGACCTGCCGCGCGCGCTGAAAGGCAATCTGTGCCGGTGCACCGGCTATCGGGCGATCGAGGACGCGGTGAACGGTGTCGCCGCGATCGAGGTCGCCGAACCGGGCCGGGCCGTCGGCACCAGCGTCGGGGCACCCGCGGCCACCGACGTCGTCACCGGCCGCGCCCGATTCACGATGGACACGGAGATCGAGGGCCTGCTGCACATGAAGGTGCTGCATTCGCCGCACGCGCACGCGCGCATCGTCTCGATCGACAAGACCGCGGCCCTCGCCGTACCCGGAGTGCATCGCGTGTACACGTGGGAGGACGTGCCGCGGAAGCTGTTCACGACCGCGATCCACACCGATCACCTCGTCGACCCCGACGACACGTACATCCTCGACGACACGGTGCGCTTCGCCGGACAGCGGGTGGTCGCGGTGGTGGCGGACTCGATCGGCGCCGCGGAGGAGGGCTGCCGAAAGGTGGTCGTCGAGTACGACGTGCTGCCCGCGGTGTTCGACCCGGAGGAGGCGATGGCCGAGGGCGCACCGCAACTGCACGGTTCGGACGACCCGTTCGTTCGCGACCCGGTGCGCAACATCCTGCTCGAGCTGCACGGTGAAGTGGGGGACATCGACGCCGGTTTCGCCGAGGCCGACGTGATCCACGAGGGCACGTACTTCACGCCGCGTGTGCAGCATGCGCATCTCGAGACGCACGGGTCGATCGCCTGGATGGAGGACGGCCGCCTGCACGTGCGCACGAGTTCGCAGTCGCCGTCGATCGCGAAGGTCAAGCTGGCTCACCTGTTCGACCTGCGTCCCGACCAGCTGCGGGTGTTCTGCGAGCGGGTCGGGGGCGCGTTCGGCGGCAAGCAGGAGGTGATCTCGGAAGACCTGGTCGCGCTCGCCATCCTCGACCTGGGCCGGCCGGTCAGCCTCGAGTTCACCCGGGAAGAAGAGTTCACAACCGCGTCGCCGCGGCACCCGATGAAGCTGACGATCAAGCTCGGCGCCCGGGCCGACGGCACGCTCACGGCGTTCCAGGTGCGCAACGTGTCGAACACGGGCGCGTACGGCAACCACGGCGGCGAGACGTTGTTCGCGGCGGGGGCCGCGATCTCGACGTACCGGTGCCTCAACAAGAAGTTCGACGCGTACTCGGTGTACACGAACACCGTGCCCAGCGGGGCGCTGCGCGGGTACGGCATGACGCAGCCCGCGTTCGCGGTGGAGTCCGCCATCCACGAACTGGCAGTCGCGCTCGGCATCGACCCCGTCGAGTTGCGGCGCCGCAACATCGTCCGCCCCGGCGACTCACTCGTGGCGATCGAGGACGGGCCCGACGACGTCCTGTTCACCGAGGACGGGCTCGGGCAGTGCATCGACCTCGTGGACGCCGCATTGGGACGGACCGGGAACGGGCAGGTGCTGGGCGAGGATTGGCTCGTCGGAGTGGGCACCGCGTGTGGGCTTCACGAGACCGCACCCCCGACCGAGCACATCTCGGAGGCATGGGCGACGCTCGGCGACGACGGCGTGTACGAACTCGCCGTCGGCACCGTCGAATTCGGTGAGGGGACGTCGACGGCGCACGTGCAGATCGCGGCAACCCAGCTCGGCACCACGCCGTCGCGGGTGCGTCTCGTGCAGTCCGACACCGACCGCACGGGTTTCGACACGGGGGCGTTCGCCAGTGCGGGCCTCTTCGTCGCGGGCAACGCGGTGTCGCAGGCGTCGGGAGCGCTGCGCACCCGCCTCCTGGCGTTCGCCGCCGCGCACACCGGGGCCGACGTCGCGTCCTGCTCGATGGACGACGACGGGGTGCTCTGCGACGGCACACGCGTGCCGTTGACCGAACTCCTCGACGCCGCCCGCCCCCGCGGCATCCGATTCACCGTGGCGCGCAAGGCGTACGGGTCGCCGCGCAGCGTCGTCTCCAACGCCCATGGTTTCCGTATCGCCGTCCACCGGGTGACGGGCGAGATCCGCATTCTGTACAGCGTCCAGGCCACGGACGCCGGGGTGATCATCAACCCGGCGCAGGTGCGCGGCCAGATCGAGGGAGGCGTCGCCCAGGGCATCGGATTCGTGCTGACCGAGAACTTCCACGTCGACGAGAACGGTGTGATGACCAACCCCAACCTGCGGAACTACCGCATCCCCACCTTTGCCGACATTCCCCGGACCGAAGTGCTGCTGGTCGATTCGTCGGACTCCGTCGGGCCGATGCGGGCAAAGGGTATGGCGGAGTGTTGCATCAACCCGGTGGCACCTGCGCTGGCCAACGCGCTGGCGAATGCGACGGGTGTGCGTTTCCGCGAGTTGCCGCTCACCCCCGAGCGGATCTACAGCCGAATCGGTGAGAACCGATCGGTTCCGACGACCTGAGCCGGGAGGAGAGGGCGATGGACACCGAGCAACCCATCGAGAAGTCCACCGGCAATGCCGCGACGGTCATCATCGGGCAGAAGGTGCGCGCCGGTCACGAGAAGGCCTTCGAGGCCTGGCAGCGGGACATGAACACGGCCGCGTCCCACTACCCGGGTTTCCTCGGCGCCGAGATCGCCGCACCCACCGCCGTGCAACCCGACTGGGTGGTGGTCTACCGCTTCGACTCCGTCGCCCACGTCCAGGCGTGGATCAACAGCGCCACCCGGCAGGACCGGCTGGACGCGGGTCGGCAGTACTTCGACGGTCCGGCCACCCAGCAGGTCGTCAGCGGAGGCACGCGCGAGTCGGATCCGCTCGTGACGGTCGTCGTGACGCATCGGGTCGATCCGCAACACGTCGACGATTTCCTCGCCTGGCAGGACCGACTGCGACTGGAGGAGAGCACGTTCCACGGTTTCCGGGGCAGCGAACTGTTCCGCCCGATCGAGGGGGTTCAGGACGAGTGGACCGCGCTGTACCGCTACGACAACGCGGCCGATCTCGACGCATGGCTCACGTCGGACAAGCGCCGGGACCTTCTCGCCGAGGGGGAGAAGTTCCACGACTTCGAATTGCGCACCATCGACAACTCGTTCGGAAGCTGGTTCGCGTTCGACCGGAACGGCAACGAGGCGCCGCCACCGTCCGAGACCAAGACCTCGATCGCGGTGTGGGTGGGCCTCTATCCGACCGTCGTGATCCTCACCCTCGTTCTGTCGCCGCTGAAGATGCCCCTGTGGCTCGGTCTGCTCGTCGGAAATCTGCTGTCCAGCTTCATCATGAGCTTCGTGACGATGCCGTATTACGTGAACCGATTGTTGGGGCGGTGGCTGCGTCCGCCGCACGACGTTCCGGAATCGACAACGAACCGTCGCGGGCTCGCGGTCGTCGCCGGGGCTATGGTGTTCTGGGTCGTCGTGTTCTATCTGGTGACCGCCCAGTTCTGGACCCTGCCCTGACGCCGAGAGAAAACGGGTACCCATGTCAGCCTCGGAAATCCGGGTGAGTCGCACGATCGATGCGGCCGCGAGCGCGGTCTGGTATGTCCTTACCGATCTGGACAACGCGGAGTCGGTGCTGAGCGGCGTGGAGAAGGTCGAGCGGCTGGACTCGACGCGCTACGAGGTCGGCACGCGGTGGCGTGAGACCCGAGTGCTGTTCGGCAAGTCGTCGTCCGAGGAGATGTGGGTCGCGGAGATCGATCCGGAGAAGCGCACCGTGGTGAAGGCGTCGTCCCGCGGCGCCGATTACACGACGGTCTTCACCCTGACGCCTGTCGGCGACAGCACCACCCTGACGTTTCACTTCTCGGCGGAAGCATCCGGCATGGGTGCTTTTTCGCGTTTCCTGATGAAGGTGTTCGGCTCGTTCGCGCTGAAGGCCACCACCAAGATGATCCGGCAGGATCTCGACGACATCGCCACCGCCGCCGAGAAGCGGACCGCCTGACACTGCACCTACCGGCCGCCGAGGGGAACGGGCCCCGTGCTTGCGTGAAGTGGGGGGAGCGTGCCCAGCGGCAGCGGCGCCACGGTCGTGGACTTCGGGTCCGGGCGGCCGAGCCCGAACCTGCGGACCTCGGTGCCGCCTGTGCCCGCGCCGCTGACCAAGATGTCCGCACCGGTGGTGGTGCTGGTCGTGGCGACCTGCACGCCGATGCCGGGAGGGCCGCCTGCGAACGGCGCGAACGACGCGATCTGGGCGAAGGTGACGTTGCCGTCGGAGTGATGGTTCGGGCCCTCGAGATACATGCCCGGTTCACCGTCGAGGCGTGACCCGCTCGACCACGCCCGCACCGTGCCGTCGCCGCCGAGCATGCCGGTGACGATGCTCTTCGCGCCGCCTTCGGCGCCGGCCACCCATCCCGTCGACAGGGACACACCGTCGTGGTAGCTCTCGTCGTACGCCAGGAACTCGGAGGTCAACCGCGGCCCGCCGGTATGGCGGCCGTGCTCGTCCGCGGTGCCGTTCGATTCGGCCGCGGCGGTGGGCTCGAACAGGTCGTAGCGGAATGTCTTCACCCGGGCCGATTCCCCCGGACCCGGTGCGGTGACGATGCTCGCCCGGCCCGAGGCGGCGTCGACCATCCCGGTCGCGACCGTGACTCCGGATTGCGACCCAGGGTAGGGGGTGAAGGTCGAGAAGGTCTCGGGTGCCGCGCCATTGTCCGTGGGCAGGGTGGACGAGAACACCTTCACCTGCGATTCGGTGCCGGGGCCCGTGCCGACGATGATGTTGTCGGCCAGCGCGTTTCCGTCGATGTCCGCGCCCGCGACGGTCACGCCCCCGCGGAAACCGGCGTCGAACGGTGCGAACCGGGTCAGCTCCGAGGTGAACGGGCCGGAGCCGACGTCGTTGCCGTCATACGCGACCACCTCCGGTGCCGCACCCGCGCCGGTCCCGGCGACGAGGTCGAGAATCATGTCGCCGTTCACATCCGCCATCGCCACCGTCGGTGCGCCCTCGAAGGCCGGGAACGGCGTGACGGCGGCGATCACCTTGTCGCCGTTGCCGTCGTGGACCTGCACGGTCGCGGGGGTGCCCGGGGTTCCCGGCACCGCCACCGCGTACGTTGACACCTCGGGAATCACGTTGACGGTGGCCATCAGTCCGTTGTCCTCATGGTTGAGGCGGTGGCAGTGGATCACGAAAGTGCCGGTGTATTCGGTGAATTTGGTGCGCAACTTCACCGATGCGGGCTCCAGCGCGTTCTCGTTCGCGTCCGTGACGGGTGCGGGCACGTTGACGTTGTCCTCGCCCCACGGTTGCACCCCGGTCCGGGTGCCCGCGATCGGATCGACGATTTCCATCACCTGGAAGTCGTTGACGTGGATGTGCATCGGATGCTCGTCGTTGTTGAGATTCGTGATCGTCCATTCCTCGACCGAATTGAGGCGGGGCTGGATCAACGGGATGTTCGGGTAGGTGTTGTCGTCGAATTCGTAGGTGAAGGCCTTCGGGTCGCTGTTGCTCGCCTTCTCGTTGCCGAAACCCCCGGTGACCGTCAGTGTGCGCGACACGTCGGGTGCCATCACCGACGTGTCCACGAACGACGTGTAGGCGTCGAGGTTCTGGCCGGGTTCGAACGGCGTGGTCTGCCCGTCACCGCTCCCGGGCGTGACGTGGAGGAGGGTCTGGGTGGGGAATGTGAAGAACCCGTCGGCGTAGCTGATGACCGACGGGTCGACGGTCACCGTGCCGAGTTCGGCGGGCGACCGATCGGTGCCGTTGTTGGTGTAGAGCACTCCGGGATTGGTGACCGGTTTCGCCCCTTCCAGCGGCGGCATGTCGAGTATCAGATCGCCGGTCTCCGGCATGGTCACCGCGATCGCGTACCGTGACCCCGGCGGGACGACGAGCCGGGTGCCGTCGCCGCCGACGGGCAACTGCACCTGCGCGTAGGGATTGCCGTCCTGGCCGACGACGGAGAACGCCGGATGACGGCCCGTTGCGGTCTCGGTGAGCCGGAGCGGCATGTAGGCGAAGTCGCTGATGTTCGCCAGCACCCAGATCTCCGTCTGACCCGGCTTCAGGCTCAGGTCCGGCTGGAACTGCCCGTTGACGGTGTACTGCACGTCGCGTTCGCGGTCGGGCAGCGACGGATCCGCCGGAATGTTCGTCGAATCACTGGTGAAGCTCTGCAGATTGCCCGGGACGAACTGGTTCTGCCCGCGGTGGTTGGCCGGGGACAGCGGTCCGGCGTACCAGTTGGTGACGTACCGGGAGCCCTCCGTCGTCTCGGAGAAGTTCACCGGGGCGAGGCTCGGCGAGTACGTTCCGTCGGCGAGCTGCGTCCCCTCCGGCGGCGTCAGCGTGGACACGAACTGTGGCCAGTTGGGGTCGTTCAGCCGGTGGCCGTTGCCTCGACGGTCGAAGACGAAGTTGTACTGCAGCGCCATGTCCCGGATGGGAATGTCGTTCTGCGTCACCAGGGGAAGGTTGCCGTCGGGCCGCCCGATCTCGAGCAGTCCCGCGAGCCCCGCGTACGTCTGTTGCGCGGTCAGCGTGTGGCGGTGGCTGTGATACCAGTACATGCCGTTCGGCATGTCCTTCGGCACCGCGTAGTCGTAGACGTTGCCCATCCCGGCGGGGATGTCGAGGAGGACGTTGTCGGCGTTGCCGTCCGGGCTCACGTGCAACCCGTGCGTGTGCAGGTTCAGCGGCGCCGACGCGAGGGCGGGCGGATAGACGGGCACCTCACCGCCGGCCGGAGTGAACGCGGGGTCGTAGAAGTCCTCGATCGTCAGGTTCTGCAGATCGTTGTCGTAGTGGATGATCAGGCGCTCACCCGGGTCGACCCGCAACGTCGGCGCCGGGTAGACGTCGTGACCGGTTTTCGAGCCGTCCGAACTCGTTCCCTGCACTAACTCGTATCCGAAGAGCAGGAAATCGGACACCGGTTGCGACGCGGTGTCGAGATCGACCGTGCCCTGATGGGCAGACAACCGCACCTCGAGCACCCCGTTCTCGCTCGACAGCTTGACCGGCTCCCGGTAGGCGGCGGGGGTGCCGGGGTCGTGGCCGCCCGACGGCGCCGACTCGTCGGACGTGCATGCCGTGAGCATCGACGTCATGGCCGTGACCACGGCGACAGCGAGGGCGACGACCGGTTTCCTGCGACGGACGACCATGGTGTTCCCCGTTCCGAAACGGCAGCTGAGCAGCATCGATCGACGACTCGAAGACTACCCGGGGAACTTGCGCGGGCGCCGGGAATTCACTACCTGCCGAGCGCTTCCTTCCACGACACGACCTTGCCGATACGCAGGATCGACCGCTGGTAGATCTTCGCGGCCAGCACGCTGAGCGCGGCGGTGACGGCCAGCATCAGGGCGATGGTCACGACCACCTGCATCGGGGACGCCACACCGGCGGCGATGCGCAGCGGCATCAGAATCGCGGAGAACGGCGGAATCCAGCTGAGGACGTTGCTCAGGGTGCCGTCCGGGTTGCTCACCGAGGAGAAGGCGCTGAAGAACATGATGACGATCAGGACCATCAGCGGCGACGCGGTGGCGTTGACGTCCTCCTGGCGCGACACCATCGACCCGGCCGCCGCGTAGAGGACGGCGAAGAACGCGAATCCGAGCACGAACCAGCCGAGCGTACCGATCAGCACGCCGAGCGCCGTCCCGGTGACGGTGAGCAGGCCCGTCGCGAGGCCGGCGGCGACACCGACCACACCGTAGGCGGCCAACTGGACGAGACCCACCGCGCCGATGCCGATCACCTTGCCCCACAGGAGCTGTAGCGGGCGCAGGGTCGACAGGAGCAGTTCGACGACGCGGCTCGACTTCTCCTCGACGACACCCATGGCCACATACATGCCGAACATCATGATCTGCATGTACAGCAGCACGACGACGGCGATGGAGAGGGCCACGCGCTGACCCTTCTCGGGATCGGGCGGATCGAGTGCGTCGACGGTGACGACGGCCCGGCCCGTCGCCTCGGCCAGTTGTGCGGGGTCCATTCCCTGCGCGGCGAGGGCGCCGGCCTGGGCCTGCCGCACCACCGCGGCATCGATCACGGTGCGAAGCCCGGATCCGAGGTCGGATTCGGTGACGGCCGTGACGGATCCGTCGGCGCCGGGAACGAGGGCGACGTCGAGGTCTCCGTCGCCGACCTGGTCCCGCGCTGCCTGTTCGTCCGGGACGGGGCGGACGTCGACCGGTGTCCCGGCCGCATCGCCGGTGGCGACGAGGGCCGGGGCGAGGGCCTGGTCGCCGACGAGTCCGACGGTCGCGCGGTCGTCGTCGCCGCCCGAAAACAGCGAGTACGCGACGATGCCGCCTACGATGGCGAGCAGGATGACGACATTGCTGATGACGAAACTCTTCTTCGTCACCTGGGTGAGGAATTCGCGGCGGGCCACGAGGCCGATCGCGCGGGCGGGACTCAGTGGGGCACTCATGCCGTGACCACCTCTCGGAACAGATCGGTGAGGGTGGGCCGGTGCAGCGAGAACTCGTGCACCGGACCCGTCTTCAGTGCGGTGTGGAGGATCAGCTGGTCGTCCACGCCGGCGTCGAGCGACAGCAGGGTACGGCCGTCGAGGTGACTGACGGTGGTGACGCCCTCGAGGTGGTGGGCCCAGCCGACCGGGGCCTCCGGTGCGTGGACTTCCAGACGGGCGTTGCCGCCGCCTCGCAACTCGTCGACGGTGCCGGCCGCCCGCATCCTGCCGTGGCTGATGATGCCCACCCGGTGGCACAGCCGCTGCACGAGGTCGAGCTGATGGCTCGAGAAGATCACCGGCACTCCGGTGTTCGCCTTCTCCACCAGCACGTCGCTCATGACGTCGACGGCGACCGGGTCCAGTCCGGAGAACGGTTCGTCGAGTACGAGCACCGCGGGATCGTGGACGAGCGCGGCGGCCAGCTGGACGCGTTGCTGATTGCCGAGCGAGAGTGCGTCGACGGTGTCGCCGACCCGGTCCGCGATGCCGAGGCGTTCGGTCCAGCGGGTCACGGCGTCCCGGGCGGCGGAGCGGGAGATGCCGTGCAACTCGGCGAGGTATTCGAGTTGCTTGCCCACCTTCATCTTCGGGTACAGTCCGCGTTCCTCCGGCATGTATCCGATGGTGCGCCGCACGTCCAGGTCCACCGGCTTGCCGCCGAGCCGGACCTCGCCGGAATCCGCGGACAGAACTCCCAGCGCGATGCGCATGGTGGTGGTCTTGCCGGCGCCGTTGCTGCCGACGAAACCGAAGATCTCACCGGGGCGGACCTCGAAGGACAGATCGTCGAGTGCGACGACGTCGCCGTACCGTTTGGAGATGCCGTCGATCGTGAGGGTGTGAGACATGGGTCCTTCCCGTTCTGGAGTGGGATGTTCCTACGGAGCGATGTCGTCGGGCTCGGGGTCGGGTTGGGTCCAGCCGAGGATCATGGCGGGCGTGCAGCCGCCGATGATCAGCGTGGTGAGGACCAGCAGCCCCCCGGCGTAGGGAACGCTCTCGGAGCCGACACCGACAGCGCCGACGAAGATGAGATACGCGGCGGGGACGAAGGTGAGTGACTGTGTGACCGTCAGGCCGATCGACCGGGCACTGTTGCGCTGCTGGATCTCCCACTCGTCCAGCACGGCCCGCGGCGCGTCGCCCTGCCTGCTCGACACGATCTGGAGGATCGTCCACAGCGGGAGGAAGAACAGGCACGCGGGCAACCAGAGGAGCGGCCCGACGACCATGTCGAAGTGGCAGACGATACCGACGGCGATCATGAACACGAACGTGAGCGCGAGGGCGACCACCAGGATCCGTCGACGGCCACGCGACCGCCACGCCGGCAGCCAGGTTTGGTAGCGGCTTTCGTTCCGGAGGAATCTGCGCGTCCGGAAGCCCTGGTACCGCTCGATCAGATTGGTCTCAGGCATGGGAACTCTCCCCGCTTCCTGTCGTGGACGGCGGTCGGTGGGTGCGGTACAACTCGGTGGACAGGGGCCCGAACTCGGTGCGGGAGAAGATGGCCTCCACCGGCAGTTCGAACACCCACGAGATACGGAACGCCAGGTCGAGGCTGGGGTAGTGGTCGCCCCGCTCGAGCGCGCCGACGGTCTGAGGATTGACGTCGATGAGTCCCGCCAACTGAGCCCGGCTCATCCCGCGCTCGGCACGAAGCACGCCGATCCGGTTGTAGATGGGGAGCGAGTCCCCGCGCCGTACTGGGCTCATGCAACAAAGTGTTGTGAAAACCCAACAGTTTGTCAACCGTGTACAACGGTTGCGAGCGCCTCCCGGAGTGGGAGAGCAGGATGACGGCCGAAGGTTGACCATGGGAAATTGAGTGGCAGAGTGGAGGCGATTCGCGCCGGACGGCAGGAAAGGCCAGGATTACTACGTGACGTACACCATCGCAGAGCCCTGTGTCGACGTTCTGGACAAGGCATGCATCGAAGAATGCCCTGTCGACTGCATTTACGAAGGGGGTCGGATGCTCTATATCCACCCCGACGAATGCGTCGATTGCGGTGCCTGTGAGCCGGTCTGCCCTGTCGAGGCGATCTTCTACGAAGACGACGTCCCGGATCAGTGGGTCGAGTACACCAAGGCGAACGCCGACTTCTTCGACGACCTGGGATCACCGGGCGGCGCGTCGAAGCAGGGGAAGGTCGACTACGACCCGCCGTTCGTCAAGGCACTGCCGCCCATGGCCGAAGGCGACTGACCCACTCCCCGGAACCGGCTACTCCTCCGACAGCCGGCCGCCGTCCATCCGCCACCGGCGTGTGCTGCGCGTCGAGTCCAGCATCCGCCGGTCGTGGGTGACGAGCAGCAGCGTGCCGTCGAAGTTCTCCATCGCCTGCTCGAGCTGTTCGATCGCCGGGAGGTCCAGGTGGTTGGTGGGCTCGTCGAGCACCAGCAGATTGACGCCCCTCGCCTGCAGCAGGGCGAGTGCGGCGCGGGTGCGCTCGCCCGGCGACAGTGACGCCGCCGGACGCAGCACGTGGTGTCCCTTGAGCCCGAACTTCGCGAGCAGGGTGCGCACGTCGGCGTCCGGCCAGTCCGGGACCTGCGCCGCGAACGCGTCGGCCACCTTCTCGGCGCCCTCGAACAGACCGCGGGCCTGATCGATCTCCCCGACGGCCACGCCGGAACCGAGCGTCGCGGTGCCCGCGTCGAGGGCGAGTTTGCCGAGCAGCACCTTCAGCAGGGTGGTCTTACCCGAACCGTTGGCGCCGGTGACGATGATCCGGTCGCCCCAGTCGACCTGAGTGGTGACCGGGCCGAACGTGAACTCGCGGTCCCCGCCCCACGCCACGGTGGCACCGTTCGCTGTCGCCACGACCGACCCGCTGCGCGGGGCGGCGGCGATCTCCATCCGTAGTTCCCACTCCTTGCGCGGCTCCTCGACCACCTCGAGCCGCTCGATCCGGCGCTGCGTCTGGCGGGCCTTCGCGGCCTGCTTCTCCGTGGACTCGGTGCGCAGACCCTTGCCGATCTTGTCGTTGTCCTTCGCCTTGCGGCGGGCGTTGCGGACGCCGTGCTCCATCCAGTTCCGTTGCATCTGCGCGCGGTCCTCGAGGTCCGAGCGGGTCCCTGCGTACTCCTCGTACGCCTCCCGCGCATGCCGGCGCGCGATCTCCCGTTCGGCGAGGTACGAGTCGTAGCTGCCGTCGTAGACCGCGATCTGCTGCTGCGCGAGATCGAGCTCCACGATGCTGGTTACGGTGCGCGCCAGGAACTCTCGATCGTGACTCACCACCACCATGGCCGCGCGACTCTCGGCGACGAACCGCTCGAGCTGCTCGAGGCCCACCAGGTCGAGGTCGTTGGTCGGCTCGTCGAGCAGCAGCACGTCGTAGCGGGACAGCAGCAGCGACGCCAGCCCGGCGCGCGCGGCCTGCCCACCGGACAGCGACGTCATGTGCGCGTCCAGCGGCACCCCGAGCCCGAGTTCGCTCACGACCTTCTCCGCGCGCTCGGCGAGGTCGGCGCCGCCCAGCGCCAGCCAGCGTTCCAGTGCGGGGGAGTAGAGGTCGTCGTCGGACTCGCCGAGGGTCTCGGCGGCGGCGTTCATGCTGTGCTCGGCCTCGGTGACCCCGGTCCTGCGGCCGAGGAAGTCGAGGACGGTCTCGCCGGCGATCCGGTCGGGTTCCTGGGCGAGGTAGCCGACGGCGGCATCGGGCGGGCTCAGCACGACACTGCCCTCGACGTCGGCCGACCCGATCCCGGCGAGGGTGGTCAGCAGCGTCGACTTGCCGGCGCCGTTCGCCCCCACCAGGCCGGTCACGTCGCCGGGAGCGACCGTCAGGTCGAGGCCGGAGAACAGGGTGCGCTCACCGCGCGAAGCCGACAGTCCGCTGATGCGCAGTGTTGCAGTCACCCGGCGATTATCCCCCCACCTGTGAGTACTTATTAACCGCGGGCGGTTAACAAGTACTCACGGGCGGGTCAGCGCTTGATCAGGCGGAACCAGCGCGGGTCGGCTTTCTTCAGCGGGCCCGGCATGCCGGTGGTGTCGGCGTCGACGTCCGAGACGAGTTTCCACTTCTCGAACGTCCGCTCCACGTCGGAGCGGGAGACACCCCGCGGGATGGGTCCGCGATGACCGGGCCCGAATGCGAACATCAGCAGGGTGGCGTGCGGTTCGCTCACGGTCGTGACGTTGTCGGCGTACGCGGCCCGGTCGTGGTCGTTGAGCCCGTGGTAGCACCCGACGTCGAGGATCAGGTGGTACCCGCGGCCGACGGCGTGCTCGAGGTCGGTGGCGTCCGCATGCATGAACCGGGCGTCGACGCCGGCCTTCCGCGCCTTCGACCGCGCCTTGTCGAGCGCCAGCTGGACGGTGTCGATTCCGGTCACCTCCCAGCCGCGCCGCGCCATCTCGATGGCGTGGTCGCCGGTGCCGCATCCGACGTCGAGGACCTTTCCCGGTGGGATGTCGAAGGGATCGAGCAGCGTCTCGATCTGGCTTCCGAAGATGCGTCCCGCTTTCACCCAGGGCGTGATCTTGAACCGATAGGCCAATGTGTATCCGAGGCCCATGTCCGCCCCTTCCACCGGGCGCCTCACCACCTGAACGCCGATGCCGTCGGATTACCCGGTTGCTGCCGAACAACACGCGAAAGTCCACATTCTGAGACGGCGGGGAACATCTCCCCGGATCGACCGGTTGCACAGTCCCATGGGTTTCAACAATGCACTGAGTCCTGTACCAACGGTCACGCTCAACGACGGGAACAGCATTCCTGCCCTCGGCTTCGGCGTGTGGCAGGTGCCGGACGACGAGAGCCACGCCGCGGTCGCCGAGGCTCTGAAGGCCGGGTACCGCAGCATCGACACCGCCAAGATCTACGAGAACGAGGTCGGGGTGGGCCGCGCGCTCGCCGACTCCGGCATCGCCCGTGACGAACTGTTCGTCACCACCAAACTGTGGAACGACGACCAGGGTTACGACTCCACCCTGCGCGCGTTCGACGACAGCCTGAACCGGCTCGGCCTCGACTACGTCGACCTGTACCTCATCCACTGGCCGGTGCCGTCCGCGGACCGGTACGTGGACACGTTCAAGGCTTTCCAGAAGATCAAGGCCGACGGTCGTGCCCGCTCGATCGGCGTCTCCAACTTCACCCCGGAGACCCTCGACCGGCTGATCGCCGAGACGGGTGAGGTACCCGCGATCAACCAGGTGGAGCTGCACCCGCGGTTCAACCGGGCAGACCTGCGTGCCTTCCACACCGGCAAGGGCATCGCGACCGAGGCGTGGAGCCCGCTGGGACAGGGTACCGTCCTCGAGGACGAGTCGATCGCGAAAATCGCTGCAGCGCACGGGAAGACGACCGCCCAGGTGATCATCCGCTGGCACCTGCAGATCGGCAACGTGGTCATCCCCAAGTCGGTGACGCCGGAACGCATCGCCGCCAACTTCGACGTCTTCGACTTCGAGCTGACCCCCGACGAGATCAACACGGTCGGCTCCCTCACCCGCGCGGACGGGCGAATCGGTCCCGACCCGGACACGTTCGGCGCCTAAAGTGTGAAATCCGCGAAATCGAAGCCCGGGGTCACGACGCAACTGACGAGTGTCGGTTCGTCGCCCTCGGGCTTCGCGCGCTGCCAGTGTCGCGGCGGGACAAGCAGTTGCGGCTGCTGGCCCGCCGCGACGTCTGCGCCGAGGAGAAGCGGTTCGGGATCGCCGGGACGTTCGCCGTCGCCGCCGAGTTCGAGCCGCAGGGGGCTGCCCCGGTGGTACAGCCACATTTCGGCGCTGCGCACGCTGTGCCATTCGGACTGCTGCCCGGGCATCAGCAGGAACAGGATGGCGGTGCCTGCCGCTCGCGGTCCCGGGTAGTCGTCGGGCAGGCTCGCCGCGGGGATCGTCACGTCGCTGCGCCACGTTTCGCGGTACCAGCCGCCCTCGGGGTGCGGCGCGAGGTCGAGGGTGCGGGCCCACTCCGGTAATTCGGTCATGTCAGCCATTGTGCAGTCCGGTGCCGCGTCGGGGGGTGCGGTCGGACCACCCCTGGGGTGTCTTATCTCGGGGCGTCGCAGCCGCGAGAGTCGTAGGTGATCACAGGGCGGAGGCACGAACTCTCGCCCACACCAGCGACAATCAGGAGAAACCATGCTCGGAATCATGCTCGGACTCGGCGGAGCCGCACTCGGACTCGGCCTCGGTGTCATGGCCCTCGGGGTCGGACTCCTTCTCAGTGACGCGACGATCAAGCACGATGTCGACGAACTCTCGGACTGACTCCGTGTGGGTCGATACTCGGCGGGGGCGGGCACGGGCGCGAACAGCCGCCCGTGCCCGCCACCCGTTGGCGTGGCTTCAGTCGTCCCTCACGCGGAGGCGAGGGATCGCGTCGCAGGCGCCCCCGACGAGTGCGGGCGAGGTGCTCGAGCGTCTCGCCGACATGCCGCTCAGCGTCTGGACCTACGGTTTCGACCACGACTCGGTGCGGCACCTGGGCCCGATGTCGCAGGATTTCGCGACCGCGTTCGGTCTCGGTTCCACCGACCGCCGCATGGCGATGGTGGACGCGAACGGGGTGTGCATGGCGAGCATCCAGGCCCTGTACCGGCGGGTCATCGCGCTCGAAGCGGAAGTCGAGCGCCTGCGGGCGTAGCGTCCGCGTCGGCTGCCGCACCGCGGCGTCCCGGCCGCCACCAATTGGCGTCGCCCAGCAGATACATCGTCGAGGGAACCAGCACCATCCGCACGATCGTCGCGTCGATGAAGACGGCGGTCGCGAGTCCGACGCCCATCATCTTCACGGTCACGTCCCCGTCGAGCGCGAATCCGGCGAACACCGCGACCATGATCGCCGCCGCGCTGGTGATCACCCGCCCGGTCGACGCCAGACCTTCGACGACGCTGCGGTGCGAGTCGCCCGTGTCGAGCCAGCGCTCGCGGACCCGGGAAAGCAGGAACACCTCGTAGTCCATCGACAGTCCGAACAGGATGGTGAACATCAGGATCGGCACCCAGCTGGACACGGGAAGTGCGTGCGGAAGTCCGAGTAGCTCCGCGCCCCAACCCCATTGGAACACCATCACCATCACACCGTAGGCGGCCGCGACGGACAGCAGGTTCATGACGGCCGCCTTCACCGCGACCACCGGCGCACGGAACACGAAGGTGAGCAGCACCACCGACAGTGCGACGACGAACGCGATCACCAGCCACAGCCGTTCGGCGAGGCGCGCGGAGATGTCGGCGAACGACGTGGTCAGTCCGGTGACGTGGACGCCGTCGGCGGCGTCCGACCGGATTCGTTCGAGCAGTTCGGTGCTGCGGGGGTCGCTCGGGCCGGTGGTCGGCTGCACCTCGATCAGCGCGGCCGTCGCGTCGGAGTTCATCAGGGCGGGCGAGACCGACGCCACTCCGGGTTCGGCTGCGAGATCACGCGCGATGGCCGGAAGCTCTGCTGCCGGAACCCTGTTCAGGTCGACCGCCACCATCAGGGGCCCGTTGGCGCCGGGTCCGAACTCGGCGTCGATCAGGTCGTAGGCCTGCCGGATCGTGTTGGCGGCCGGCGCGCTGCCGGCGTCCTGCGGCCACGTCCGCATGCCCAGAACCGGTGCGGCCAGGAGCAGCAGCACCCCGAGCGCCGTCAGGGCCCACAGCCACGGCCGGTGACTCACCCGGATCGCCCACCGCTCGGTCAGGGGCGACGTGGTGCGACGGTCGGCCCGGGCACGGGACCGCGTGCCGAGCACCCGCCGGCCCGCGAGCCCGCACAGTGCGGGCACCAGCGTCACCGACGTGAGCATCACGATTCCGACCATCGCGAACGTGGCATACCCGAACGATGTGTACATCGGCAGCCCGGACAGTCGCAGTCCGAACAGGGACACGAGGACGGTGGTGCCGGCGAAGACGACGGACGCCCCGGCGGTGGAGTTGGCGGCCGCGACGGCGTCCCGGACCGGCATCCCGGACCGCAGTCCCTCGGTGTAGCGGGTGACGAGCAGCAGCGCGTAGTCGATTCCGACGCCGATCCCGACCATCGTCGCGATGGTCGGGGCGATGGTGCTGATGGTGGTGAACCCGGCCATGATCGTGATGAGCCCGGACCCGATGCCGACGCCGACGAGCGCGACCGCCAGGGGCAGTCCCGCGGCCACCACGGAACCGAACGCGAACACGAGGATGACCAGCGCCAGGATCATTCCCACCGCCTCGGCGGTCCCCGACGGCGTGGAGATGTTCTCCGGGACCTGCCCGCCGAGTTCCACCTCCAGGCCCTGTGCACGGGTGTCGGCCACCGCGGCGTCGAGGGCGTCGACGCCTTCGCTGCCGTGGAAGTCGGTCACCGGAATGCGGTAGTTGAGGCTGATCACGGCGGTGTCGGAATCCTGGGACAGGCGGGGCGGCGACACGGAACTCACCCCGGTCACCTCTCCCAGCCTGCTGCCGAGACCGGCCAGGACCGCGGGGTCGAGCGGTCCGTCCTCGGAGTGAACGACCACCCGGGCGTCGGCCCCCGACATTTCCGGGAACCGGTCGCTCAGCAGGTTCGTCCCCTGCTGCGACGGGAGACCGGGCACGTTGTAGTCGTCGTGATTGGTGCCACCGAATGCCGATGCGGCGGCGAACACCAGGACGAGCAGCGTCGCCCACGTGGCGATCACCCGCCAGGGATGAGTGGCGGCAGCCGCGCCGAGGCGCGCGAGCAGGGAACTCATGAGAGGGCCTCCGGAGAGCAGGTGTGTTCTGTCGCCTCCGACTGTGCGCGCGGCGGCTAGTGGTCCACTTGGAACTCGCTTGGGTAGGAGGTCACCCGGGTGCGGGCGGCCGTCACCCAGGCCGGGCAGCCGCAGCGCTGCGCCAGCGCGAGTGCGGCGGAGTAATGCGTGCGCGCGTCGTCGGGGCGCCGGAGGAGCACCGCGAGGTCGCCGAGGACGGTGTCGACGGGGCCCACGGCGAACGCTCCCGTGTCGCCCCCGCCGATCTGTCCGCTGTACGGGCGCAACTCCGCGTACACCGCCGCCGCCTCGTCCCGCTCACCCAGACCCGCGACCACGATGCCGCGCAGCGACATCATCAGCGAATGGAAGAAGTCGCGGCGGACCGGACGGTGGTGGCGGCGCGAATCCCGGGCCTGATCCGGTTTGCCGTTGGCGAGCAGGGCGAGAGCGTACAGATCGACGATCACGTCGGCCGCGGCGCTGTCGATGGTCGCGATCACCGGCTCGAGCTCGCCGACCCGTCCCTCGGTGAGCCGCAGCGTGAACATCGCCAGCGCGAAGACGCCGTCCGCGTCGAGACCCGCACGGGTCATCAGTTCGTGCCCCCGCACGTAGTGCTGTTCGGCCACGCCCAGATCCCCGGTGAGGTGCGCGACCATCGCACGGCTCATCTGCCGGGTGGCCTGCGCCTGCTGGAACTGGTACCGGTCCGCCAGCTCCGACTGGATGCTCATGTGGTGCTCGATCGCCCCGATGTCGCCGATCCCCGACGCGATCTCGGCCAGCAGATGATGGCCCAGCATGGTGAACACGGGGAGTTGCGTCTCGTCACCGATCCGGAGCAGTTCGTCGCCGATCACGTGGTCGCCGACCGTGCTGGTCGCCGATCCCGTTCCGGCGTGGAGTGCGCAGAGCGCCAGCCCGAGCAGCACCGGATCGTCCAGGTCCCGGGCGAGCGCTTCCGCCTCCCGGACCGCGGAATCGGTGCGCTCGTGGTCCTCCGCCCCGATCTCGTGCACGAGTGTCACCAGCAGCCGGCACCGCATCGCCGGCTCCAGGTCGTTGCCTCGCAGCAGCGTCTCGATCTGCTCCACGACGGCCGCGTCCACTTCGCCGTACCGCCGGTTGATCCACGGCGTCGGGGTGTCGACGAACGCGAGCGCCCGGATCGCGAGATCGGTGCGCCCGGCCTCCCGGGCGAGTGCGAGGGCGCGGTTCCGGGAGCGGGACCCGTCCCGTGCGCTGCCGGCGGCCAGTTGTGCGCGGCTCAGCTCGGTGAGGAGTTCGACCCGCTCGTCCACCGATGCGGCCGCCTCCGGGGGCAGCCGGTCCGCCGCGCGCAGGGCGTGATCGAGGAAGCCGATCTCCGCATCGTGGGCGTAGCGGTCGGCCGCCTGGGCCGCGGCCGCGACGTTGTGGTCGAGGGCCTGCCGTGCGGTGGCCGCGGACAGCGCCTCGGTGAAATGGTGGGCCAGTGCCGCGACGTCGTGCGGTCGCAGTTCCTCGAGCGCTGTCCCGACCCGGGCGTGCCAGCGGCTCCGGCGGAGCCGGGTGAGATCGGAGTACAGGGTGTCGCGGACGAGGGCGTGCGTGAATCGGACCGTCCCGGCACGCGGTTCGCCGAGCAACCCGGCGATCACCCCGGATTCCAGCGCGTCGAAGACGGTGTCCTCGTCGACTTCGGCTGCGCGGGTGAGGATGTCGATGTCGGATTCGCGGCCCACGACCGCGGCGAGCCGCAGGACCGAGACGGCGAGTTCGGGGAGACGGGCGATCCGCCTGCGCAGGACGTCCCGGACTCCCTCGGGCACCTCCGACGTGGCCACCAGTTCGCCCTCGCTCTCCAGGAGCCGGGCGCTCTCCTGTAGATAGAACGGGTTGCCGCCGGTCCGGTCGGCGAGGGCACGGAGGGTGCCGGGGTCGGGGTCGCGACCCGACACCTGCCGGATCAGCTCCGCCGAATCCTCGGGTCCGAGGCCGTTCAGGCGGATCCGCGTCGGTTGCAGCGACGCGAGATCGGCGAAACAGTTCTCCAGCCTGGCGTCCACCTCGTCCGGGCGGAACGCGAGGAGCAGCAGGATCGGCGACCTCTGCTGTGCCAGCCGCACGAGGATCGACAGGGTTTCCTCGTCGGCGCGGTGGACGTCGTCGAGGACGACGGCGAGGGGGCCGTGCTCGCGGACGGTCCCGAGGTAGTCGGCGACGGCCCGGTGCAGCAGGAACCGCCCGCTCGGTGCGTCCGCGCGCGCCGCGGGCGAACGGTCGTCGGAGAGCAGCGGTGCGAGCGCGGCCGTCCCGGCACCGGGGTCGACCGTCTCGCGCAGGGCCCGCAGGATCTCCACCCACGCCCAGGCGGGCGGGGCGCCGTCCACTTCGGGGCAGCGGCCCACCGCCACCTGCCAGCCGGCGGCGTCCAGTGTCCGGCGGAATCGGCGCAGAAGTGACGACTTCCCGGATCCGGCATCGCCTCCCAGGAGGACGACGGGGGTTCCCGGTGCGGTCATCAGCGCGGTCAGGGTCGCCAATTCCTCGGTGCGGCCGAGGAACCGCGGGCCCGGGGTGGTGTCGGCGGGCCCGGCCGCGGGTGCCGGAACGGGGGCCGGTGGGACGGTTCCGGTGAGGATCCGGCGTTCGAGTTCGGTCAGACCCGGACCGGGGTCGAGCCCGAGTTCGCTCGCCAATCGGTCGCGGGCCTCGCGCAGCGCGGCCAGGGCGTCGGCCTGCCGCCCGCCGCGGTGCAAGGCGAGCGCCAGCAACCGCCACCCCTCTTCCCGGAGGGGGTGCTCCCGGGTGAGGGCCTGTGCGTCGAGCACGGCGCCGGCCGCGTCGCCGGACGCGAGGGCGGCCGCGACCAGGCGTTCGCGGGCCACCACCCGCACTTCCTCGAGCCGGGCGATCTCGGCGAGCGCCCACGGTTCACCGGCCACCTCGGCGTACGCCGGTCCGCGCCACAGGCTCAGCGCCCGCTCCAGATCGGCGCGCGCCGTCTCGGCGCCGGCCGACCGGATCAGGCTCTCGAACTCCCACGCGTCGACGCCGGACGTCGGCAGTGTGAGCGCATACCCGGGGGCCCGGCTCACCAGGAACGTGGAGTCCGCCCGCGGAGCCCGGTGCGGTTCGAGGGCGCGCCGCAGGTTCGAAATGTATGCCTGAAGTGCGCCGACGGCCCGCGGTGGGGGAGCGCCGTGCCAGAGGTCGTCGACGAGCCGATCCACGGACACCACCTCGCCGCGCGCAACGAGCAGACGTGCGAGCACGGCCCGCTGGCGGGGGCCGCCGAGGTCCACCGCCCCCGCGTCGTCCTCCGCCGCGAGCGTTCCGAGTACCCGAATCCGCAGCATCGTCCCGCAAGCGTAAGCACTAGTGGGTTCCAAGTGCGCTCCAAGACGCCGAAGTGACCCTGTGTGCATGACAACACCCACTGCTCACCCGACCCGCCCCGACACCCGCGAGATGGTGGTGGTCCACAACTGCTTCCGCCGGCAGTTCGCCGCGCTGCCCGCACTCGTGCGCCGTGTTCCTCCCGGTGACACCGCCCGCGCCGCAGTGGTGGTGACGTACTTCGGCGAACTCGCCACCGCCCTGCACCACCACCACACCAGCGAGGACGACCTGCTGTGGCCGAAGCTGCTCGACCGCGCCCCCACCGACGCCGCTCTGGTGCTGCGGATGGAGGAGCAGCACGAGCGCATCGCGGAACTGCTGTCCCGGGCGCAGTCCCAGGGCGCCGCGTTCACGGCGTCGGCCGTGGACGGTGAACCGCTGGCGAAGACGCTGACCGCCCTGTCCGCGGCGCTCGACGAGCACCTCGGCGAGGAGGAGCAGCGCATCCTTCCGATGGCGGAACAGGCCATGACGCTCGCGGAATGGCAGGAGATGGGCGATCGCGGCCGGGCCTCCATTCCGAAGGACCGGCTGCTGGTGTTCCTCGGCTTCATCCTGCACGGCGCGACACCCGACGAGCGGCGGATGTTCTTGTCGGAGATGCCCTTTGCCGCCAGGGTGGCGTGGACCGTCCTGGGCCGGCGGGCGTTCCGCAAGGACTACCGGCGCATCTACGGCACCGAACCGGCCGCCTTCTGACGCCGGATCACCCTGCGCCGCAACCTGCCCCGGTTGGTCCGCTCCCAGAGGCTCGGCGGTGTGCGTTCGGGATCCATCAGTTCGTTCTCCGCCAGCGGACTGTCCTCGTCCTCGACGGTGTCCGGATCGAACTTCTCGAGCGTCCGGCCGCCGCCCCGCAGGGCCTCGACGGTGCGCAGCAGCGAGGAGGTCTCGGCGAGAGTGCCGTCGAACTGTTCGGCCGGGACGCCGAGGTGCTCGCACACGAGCTGGCGGCGGATGCCGAGGATCGTCCGTCGCAGCTCGTCGCCGTTCTCCGTGTCCGCGGTGACCTCGACCGCCAGGTCGCATTCCGTGTCGAACCCCATCGAGCGGTTGTTGAGGTTAGACGAGCCCACACGCAGCAACCGGTCGTCCATCACCAGCACCTTGGCGTGGACGTAGATCGGGTCACCACCCGCAGTGACCGGGTAGTACACGCCGAGCCGGTTCCCGGTGTCGGCCTTCCACAGCAGATGCAGCAACCGGCGGCGCGCGCCGTCCATCGCCTTCTGCTCGAGCCAGCCGTCGGCGTTGCGCGGCAGCACCAGGACGATCTCCGGACCGTCCGGCTCGCGTAGTCGCGCGGCGATCGCCTCGGCGAGGGTGCGCGACGCCAGGTACTGACTCTCGATGTACAGCGACCGCTCGGCGCCGGCGATCGCCGCCAGATACAAGGCCTCGATCTCCCGGACCTCGTCGCGATCGGCGAGTTCCGGCAGCGTGCGGGCGACGCCCACGTCGACGGAGCGCATCGTCGGCTCCAGTCCCTCCGGCCACGGCGTCGTGCGTGCGAGGTCGTCGACCGGCCCGAGTTCCTGCCCCGTGGCCGCCTTCCACCGGGCGCAGGCGAGTTCGCCGATGGCCTTCGCCGCCTCCCCGTCGACGGCGGTGGTCGCGTCGTGCCACGGCCCGTACCGGTTGCCGTTCGGCTGGGTGCGGTAGTGGTTGTCGTCCCGGTGCTCCGGGGTGTCCCACCGGTCGACGGTCATGTCGATGCCGCCGCAGAAGGCGAGCGCGTCGTCGATGACGACGATCTTCTGGTGGTGAGCCGAACCGACCGGGTGGGCGCCGTCGAGTTCGAAGTGCAGGCGGCGGTCGGTGACCCAGTTGACGACGAAGATCGGCGTCATGCCGCGTCCGATCGCGGCGAACGCGCCGATGTTCCACTTGAGGAGGTAGATCTCCAGATCCGGCCGTTCCCGTGTCAGCCAGGACAGGAACTTGCCGAGCCGGTTGGGGCCGTCGAGCGTCTTCTCCTGCGGTTCGAACTTGATCCTCGTGTCGAAGTCCCAGCCGATCAGGATGATGCGTTTGCGGGCCTGCAGCATCGCGGACTTGGCGTGGCGGAAGTAGTCGGCGGCGTCGACGATGCACGCGAGCCGGTCGGCGTGGGCAACCTGCCAGCAAGTGTCGCCGGGGGTCAGGATCGGGCTCTCGTCACTCATGTCTGTTCTGTTCTCCCGGTCTCGTACGTCCCACTTCCCCGCGAGTGGACGATTCACAGTACTGCGCCACCTCCGCCCAGCTACCGTTGAGTGGTGCGGAGGTGGTGGCGCATCCTGGCATTGCTCGCACTGGTCAGTGTGCTCTGGGCACCTCCTGTCGGTGCGGACCCCCTGCGGTCCGGACCCGGCCCGGGCGCCGTCGTCGACTCGTCCGGGTTGCCTCCGGAGCTGTGGCTGCGCGGCACCGGCAGCGCGTACCGGATGACCTACCTCACGACCGACCGGCACGGCATCACCCCGTGCACCGGGATGCTGTTCGTGCCGCCCGGCGCCCCACCTCCCGGCGGCTGGCCCGTCATCGCGTGGGCGCACGGAACGGTCGGGAACTCCGACGCCGATGCCCCCTCCGTCACGGGGGTCGACCCGCAATCCTCGGACTACGTGAGCAGCTGGCTGCAACTCGGGTACGCCGTGGCGGCCACCGACTACGTGGGACTGGGCACCCCCGGGGTGCCGCCGTATCTGGACGGGAAGGTCGCCGGACGCAGTGTAGTCGACTCCGTGCGCGCGGCCAGGGCGATCGACGCCGACCTGTCCGCCACGTGGATGACGGTCGGCCTGTCCGAGGGCGGGCAGGCCGCGGTGTTCGCGGCGCACGTCGCCACCACGTACGCGCCGGAACTCGACTACCGCGGGGCCGTCGCGAACGGGGTGCCGTCGAACATCGAGACGGTGGCGAACTGGAGCGGGCCGTTGTTCCCGCCCCAGGGCCTCGCCGGTCTCACCGTGTACATGTCGTACCTGATCGCCGGGGTGCGGGACGCCTATCCGCAACTGGACGTCGACAGCTACCTCACCCCGGTCGGCCGGCAGTTCGCGGACGCGGCTCCGGAAGTGCCGTTCCGGCAGTTCGCGGACATGACTCGCAACGTGTCGGTGGCGCAGATGCTGTCGCGGCCGCTCGACGTGCCTGCGGTGCAGGACGCGTTACGCGAGTACCTCGAGGTCCCGGTCGCGGGATACGACCGTCCGTTGCTGCTGGTGCAGGGGATCACGGACGCGTCGGTGCCGATCCCGCTGACGGAGAAGCTCGTGTCCGAGATGCGGAGTGCGGGAACGAATCTCGACTACCGGGTGTACTCGGGTGGGCATGTCGGCAGCATGTACCAGGCCGGTCCCGACCAGGCCGCGTTCATCGCCGGGCTGATCCGGTAGCGGGCGCCGATCCGGCAGGCAGCCCCAGGTGGCGGGTGAGTTCACGGGCCGCGGCCTGCCCGGCCCGGTTCGCGCCGATCGTCGACGACGACGGGCCGTAACCCACCAGGTGAATGCGCGGATCCGCGGCTACCTGGGTGGCGAGGCGTCCCGTCATCGTGATCCCGCCGCCCGGCCCACGCAGGCGCAGCGGGGCGAGGTGATCGAGGGAGCTACGAAAACCCGTGCACCACAAGATCACATCGACCTTCAGTTCGCGGCCGTCGGCCCAGCGGACGCCGTCTGCGGTGATCTCGCTGAACATCGGCTGCCGGGCCAGTGCGCCGCGTTCGCGGGCGGCGCGGATCGCGGGCGTCACGGGAAGTCCCGTCACCGACACCACCGAGCCCGGCGGCAGCCCGCG
This sequence comes from Rhodococcus sp. NPDC056960, assembly GCF_042674125.1. Taxonomy (NCBI): domain Bacteria; kingdom Bacillati; phylum Actinomycetota; class Actinomycetes; order Mycobacteriales; family Nocardiaceae; genus Rhodococcus; species Rhodococcus sp. NPDC056960. The sequence goes on from NZ_JBHURF010000003.1 coordinate 266,085, forward strand.
CCGAACCCGGTCCTCGACGAGGGCGACTGCGGCGCGGCCGATCTCGGGTGTGAACGGTTCGTCGCGGAATTCGGGTTCGCGCCGCGTCACCCACGTGGTGGTGGTGACGCGGGAGATCTCGTCCAGCAATTGGACCGCCGAGATGCCGCCGCCGACGACGAGGACGTGCTGTCCCGCGAAGTCCTGCGCCGAGGAGTAGTCCCTGGTGTGCACCTGGCGGCCGGTGAACGATTCGGCGCCGGGGTACCGCGGAATGAACGGGCGCTCCCAGGTGCCCGTCGCGTTGATCAGGCCGCGTGCCGTCACGACGCCGCGATCGGTCTCGATCCGCAGACGCTCACCGCGTGCGCACACCACCCGGGTGTGCACGGGACGGTGCACCGGCAGTTCGAACTGTTTCTCGTACGTCGCGAAGTACTGGGGGACCGCCGTCGCCGCGTGCACCAGCGCGGCCGCGGGATCACCCGGATCGACGCCGACCGTCTCGGCGAACCCGAGTCCGGGCAGGTCGTGGACACCGTTGACGGTGCTCAGCGTCAGTGACGGCCACCGGAACTGCCACGCGCCGCCGGGACCCGGCGCGTGATCGAGCACCACGAAACCGGACTCCGGTTCCACCCCCAGCCGGCGCAGATAATAGGCAGCGGACAGTCCCGCCTGCCCCGCGCCGATCACGGCCACGTCCACATCACTGTCCACAGCACTGCTCATGTCTGTCCTCACCTCCACCCTCACAACCGCCGGAGAGCCTCGTGTGTTCCGGCGGATTCGACTGTGGTTGGCTGACGGACGTCCAGTCGGGTGGGCAGGGGAGAATTGGGACGTGCACGGCAATCACGAAGAAAGCGAGTGGACATGATCGGGACGAGTCGTGACGGCGACGTCTTCACCCTCGAACTGCAACGCCCCGACCGTCGCAATGCGCTCAACACCGAGATCTGTGAACTTCTGCGGGAGGAGACGGAGAAATCCGTCACCGACGGTGCCCGGGTGATCGTCCTCACAGGGCAGGGCAGCGCGTTCTGCGCGGGTGCCGACCTGTCGGGTGACGTGTACGCCGACGGGTTCACCGACACGCTGCTCGAGATGCTGCACACCATCGACTCGGTGCCCGTCCCCGTCATCGCCGCGATCAACGGTCCCGCGATCGGTGCGGGCAGCCAGCTGGCCCTCGCCGCGGATCTGCGGGTCGTCGCACCCGAGGCCCGGTTCGCCATCCCGGCCGCGAAGCTCGGGATCTCCGTGGACCGGTGGACGGTGCACCGGCTGGCCGCCCTGATCGGCGGCGGACCGGCACGCACCATCCTGCTCGGCGCCGAGGAGGTCGGGGCCGAGCAGGCGCTGGCGCACGGCCTCGCCAACAAGCGCGGCGACCTCGCCGTCGCGCAGCAGTGGGCACACTCGATCGCCCGCCTGGCCCCGCTGTCGCTGCAACACCTCAAGATGGTGCTGAACGACGACGGCACCCAGAGCCCGCCGCCGCCCGAGCAGCTCGCGGCCCTGCACGCCGCGTGGAAGAGCTACGACGCGCAGGAGGCCCGCGCCGCCCGCGCCGAGAAGCGTCCGCCGGTGTTCCGGGGTCAGTAGCCGGCGCGCCGCACCTTTCCCGCACGCGTGGTTACAGTTGTCGGGGTGAAAGCGAAGAGTGCTGTGACGACTGTTCTGGCCACCGCCGCCCTCGGGTGGCTGACGCGCGCCGCGTGGGGGCTCCCGGCGCAGATAGGCGCGTCGCGTGCCAAGGTCCGGCCGTACGCCGCGAACTCGCCGCGGTACCGCAACCGTCAGTTCCACAACACCGATCCGGGCAGCACGATCATGCCCGGCACGGAGACCGGCATTTTCAAGGCGCTGATCACGCGCGGCTCGGCGGGACGCCCGCGCAGGCCGATCCCGATCGCGACGCCCCTCGCGCCCGTGGAGGCCGCCGACGCGGCGGTCACCTGGTACGGCCATGCGAGTGTGCTCGTCGAGGTCGACGGATACCGTGTGCTGGCCGACCCGGTGTGGAGCCGCCGGGTGTCGCCGTCGGCGGTCCTCGGCCCGTCCCGCATGCATCCGACGCCCGTGCCGCTGGCCGACCTGCCCGTTCTGGATGCGATCGTCATCTCGCACGATCACTACGACCACCTCGACAAGGCCACCGTGCAGCAACTCGCCGCCACGCAGAAGGCGCCGTTCGTCGTTCCGGTCGGCCTCGGAGCGCACCTGCGTCAGTGGCGAGTGCCGGAGGAGCGGATCGTGGAACTCGACTGGGACGAGTCGACCACCCTCGGCGGGCTCACGCTCACGTGCACCGAGGCCAGGCACTTCTCCGGCCGCGGGCTGGTGCGGAACACGACGCAGTGGGCGTCGTGGGTGCTCGCCGGGCCGAACCGGAAGGTATTCTTCGGCGGCGACAGCGGGTACACACCCAGGTTCGCCGACCTGGGCCGCCGGTACGGACCGTTCGATCTCACGCTCCTGCCCGTCGGCGCCTACGACCCGCGGTGGGCCGACATCCACATGAACCCCGAAGAGGCGGTGCAGACCCACACCGACCTGAACGGCGGCGACGCCACCCGCGGGCTGCTGGTGCCGGTGCACTGGGCCACGTTCAATCTCGCGTTCCACACGTGGTCGGAGCCGATCGTCCGGCTGCTCGCGGCCGTGGAGGAGACGGACACCCCGGTGGCCGTGCCGATGCCCGGCCAGCGGGTCGACGCGCTGAAGCCGGCAGCCCAGACGCCGTGGTGGACCGCACTGGGCTGAGTCCGGCGCGCATGCTCTCGGAGCCGACCGTCGTTGCGTAGCCTTGGACCATGGCATACGACGAAACCGGCACCGACAGCGTTGCAGTCGTCGCGGTGGAAGGCTTGACGGCCGCCCAGGTGGCGGAGCGGGTGGCGGCCGGCAAGACCAACGACGTTCCCGACCGGGCCAGCCGATCGGTGCGCGACATCGTGCGCGCGAACGTGTTCACCCGGATCAACGCGATCCTCGGTGTGCTCCTGCTCATCGTGCTGGCCACAGGTTCGATCATCGACGGCATGTTCGGCCTCCTCATCATCGCCAACAGCGGGATCGGCATCATCCAGGAGGTGCGGGCCAAGCGGACCCTCGACAAGCTCGCGATCGTCAGCCAGACCAAACCCGTGGTGCGGCGCGACGGGGTGGCCGTCGCGATGGCTCCGCGGGAAGTCGTGCTCGACGACATCATCGAACTCGGTGCGGGCGACCAGATCGTCGTCGACGGTGTGGTGGTGGAGGCGGCGTCCCTCGACGTCGACGAGTCCCTCCTCACCGGTGAGGCCGACCCGGTGCACAAGGACATCGGTCAGCAGGTGCTGTCGGGAAGTTTCGTCGCGTCCGGCAGCGGCTGCTACCGCGCCACGAAGGTCGGAAGCGACGCCTACGCCGCCAAACTCGCGGACGAGGCCAGCAAGTTCACGCTGGTGCACTCCGAGTTGCGCAGCGGAATCGACAAGATCCTGAAATTCATCACGTATCTGATGATTCCGGCGGGACTGCTCATCATCTACAACCAGCTGTTCTCCAGCGGACAGTCGATTCGACCGGCGCTCAACGGGATGGTTGCCGCGCTCGTGCCGATGGTGCCGGAGGGCCTGGTGCTGATGACGTCGATCGCGTTCGCGGTCGGCGTGGTCCGGCTCGGTCAGCGGCAGTGTCTCGTGCAGGAGTTGCCCGCGATCGAAGGTCTCGCCCGCGTCGACGTGGTGTGCGCCGACAAGACTGGAACGCTCACAGAGAACGGCATGCGGCTATCCGAACTGCGCTGCGCCGATTCCGCCGACACCGAACCGTCGCGTGCGGCGCTCGCTGCGATGGCCGCGTCCGATCCGCGGCCGAACGCCAGCGTCCTCGCGATCAAGGAGGCACTTCCCGACGATCCCGGGTGGGGTGAGGCCACCGCGGGGGCGCCGTTCTCCTCGGCGAAGAAGTGGAGCGGACAGTCCTACGGGGCCCGCGGCAACTGGGTTCTCGGCGCACCGGACGTCCTGCTCGACCCCGGCAGCGACATGGCCCGGCAGGCCGAGGACGTGGGGTCGTCGGGGTTGCGGGTGCTGCTGCTCGGCAGTTGCGACGTCCCGGTCGACCACCCGGCGGCGCCGGGCGTGATCACCCCGCGGGCACTGGTGATCCTGGAGCAGCGGGTGCGTCCCGACGCCCGCGGCACCCTCGAGTACTTCGCGAGCCAGAACGTCACCGTGAAGGTGATCTCGGGAGACAACGCCGTGTCGGTGGGTGCGGTGGCCGGGTCGCTCGGACTGCCCGGCGGCGACCGGCCCGTCGACGCCCGCGAACTGCCCGCCGACCGCGACGCGCTCGCCGACACCCTCGAGACGTCCACCACGTTCGGGCGGGTGCGCCCCGATCAGAAGCGGGAGATGGTGGGGGCCCTGCAGTCTCGCGGTCACACCGTCGCGATGACCGGGGACGGGGTCAATGACGTCCTGGCCCTCAAGGACGCCGACATCGGGGTGTCGATGGGGTCCGGTAGTCCCGCCACCCGGGCGGTCGCGCAGATCGTGTTGCTGGACAACAAGTTCGCCACCCTGCCCTACGTGGTCGCCGAGGGCCGCCGGGTGATCGGCAACATCGAACGCGTCTCGAACCTGTTCCTCACCAAGACCGTGTACTCGGTGTTGCTGGCGTTCCTCATCGGCATTACCGGTGTGCTGTCGCAGATCTTCCACTTCGAGCCGGTGCCGTATCCGTTCCTGCCGCGGCACGTGACGATCGCCGCCTGGTTCACCATCGGCATTCCCGCGTTCATCCTGTCGCTGGCACCGAACAACGAGCGGGCCCGCTCCGGTTTCGTGCCCCGGGTGATGCGCCTCGCGGTCCCGTCCGGTGTGATCATCGGTGTCACGACGTTCGTGTCGTACCTTCTCGTCTACGCGGGCCCGGATCAGACGGAGACACAGAAGATTCAGGCGGGCACGTCCGCGCTGATCACCCTCATCATGATCGCGCTGTGGGTGCTGGCGGTGGTGGCGCGACCGTACGTGTGGTGGAAGCTGGTGCTGATCTTCGGATCCGTCGCGGGATACCTCATCCTGTTCGCGTTGCCGTTCACCCGGGAGTTCTTCAAACTCGATCCGACGAACATCGGCGCCACCACGTCCGCGCTCGTGTGTGGGCTCGTGGGAGTGGTTCTCGTCGAAATCGCATGGTGGGTGACGGGACGTCTGCACGGTGAGCACCGCCGGTTGTTCGCGGCGCCGGAGGATCTTCCGGGCGTGCACTGACGCGACTACTGCTCGCGACGATCCGAACGGTTGGCGTCGCCGAGTCGATGCTGTGAGACTGGGTGTACGGCGAGTGATCGAACTCGCTCGGACAGTGCATGCGCATGCACCGGAGGAGGAAGCACGATGAGTTTCGTCGACACACTGAAGGGCCTGCTGGGCAAGGGGAAGGAAGCCGCCTCGCAGAACGCGGACAAGGTTCACGGCGCCATCGACAAGGCCGCCGATGTCGCCGACAGCAAGACCGGCGGCAAGTACAGCGACAAGATCGACAAGGCCGCCGACGCGGCGAAGAAGGCTGTTCCTCCGAAGGAGTGAAGACTTCTCACACAGACACTGTGGGCCCCGGTTTCCGGACCGGGGCTCACGCGTGTCTTCGGAGTTGACCCGCGCACCGCGGGCGGGCGCGGCAGAATCGGTGTCGTGAACGGCGTCCTGGTGCTCCTCGTCATCATCGCGGCCATCGCCGTGACGAGTTTCGCGAAGCGCCGCGATCTGCAGGCCCCGCTGGTCCTCGTCACCATCGGGTCGGTGGCGTCGTTCATTCCCGGGATGCCGCGGCTCGAACTGGACCCGGAGGCCATTCTCGGTGTGGTGCTGCCGCCGTTGCTGTACTCCGCGGCGCTGAAGTTCTCGGTGGCCACGTTCCGGCGCCACCTCGCGCCGATCCTGCGGCTCGGGATCTTCACCGTCCTCGCGACCGCGGTCGGGGTGGCCTTCTTCGCCAATTGGCTGGTCCCCGAATTCACGCTCGGCGCGGCACTGGTCCTCGGCGCCGTGGTCGCGCCGACCGACGCGGTCAGTGCCGTCGCCGTCGGCCGCAGGCTCGGTCTGCCGAACCGGGTGATCGCCATCCTCACCGGCGAAGGACTCGTCAACGACGCGACCGCGCTGACCCTGTTCACCGTCGCCGTGTCCGCCGTCGTCGGGGCGAGGATCCCGGTCCCCCCGGTGGTGTTCTTCGGCTACGAGGTGGTCGGCGGGGTGCTGATCGGACTGGTGCTCGCGAAGATCGTCGAGTGGGTGCGCCACCGCATGTACGACTCCCCGCTGGAAACGGTGCTGGGGCTGATGCTCCCGTTCGCCGCGTACCTCGCGGCCGAGGAGGTGCACGCATCCGGTGTGCTGTCCGTCGTCGCGGCGGGGTTCCTGATGGGGCACAAGGCGACCGACGCGTCCGTCGCCACCCGCATCCAGGAGCGGTCGCTGTGGGAAAGCGTCGACCTCCTGCTCGAGATGTTCGTGTTCGCGTACATGGGACTGCAACTGAAGTTCGTCATCGACGACGTCCGCGACCAGGGCCTGCCCGTGCATCACGTCTTCTTCTACGGATTCGCGGTTCTCGGTGTGGTGATGGCGATCCGGCCGGCGTGGATTCTGCTGCACTGGCTCCGCCGCCGGGTCGGGCTGGTGATCAGGACGCCGGGCGGCTCGGTGGAACTGCGGTGGCGGGAGAGCGTCGTCGTGTCGTGGGCGGGCATGCGCGGGGTGGTCACGCTCGCCGCGGCGTCCGGTGTGCCCGTGGTGATCGCCAGCGGGCAGCCGTTTCCCGGCCGCGAGGTGATCCAGGCGATCGCGTTCGTCGTGGCCGTCGGCACGCTGCTGATTCAGGGCGCCACCATGCCGTTGCTGATCCGCATGCTCGACCTGGCGGATCCCGGCGAACGCGAACGGGAAGAGGAGCAGGTCAAGCTGGCGCGCGCGATCTCGCGCGACGCCGGTGAGCGGGCGCTGGCCGACTTCGCCGAGCACCCACCGGCGGAAATCGGCCGAGCCGACCTGACCGACATCCTCGAGCGGGTGCGGCGGTCGATGCGGGCCCGGCTCCAGGCCGAGGAGGCGGAGGACGCCGCGGAGAAGCAGCGGGCCGGCGCACTGTTCGACCACTACCGGCGCGCGGCCCTGCGTGCGCAGCGGGAGGCGATCATCGCCGCCCGCGACGCGGGCACCCTCGACGACGAAGTGATGCGTAGCGTGTTGGAAAGCCTCGATGTGGAGGAGGCCGCGGCCGAGGAACGGGTGCGGAGACGGCGCGAATGAGGTGCGAGATGAATGTGCGTCCGGTGCGCGTCGCCGTGGTTGCGCTCGCCGGTGTCCTGGCACTGACCGCCTGCACCACCGACGAGGCGTCCCCGAGTCCGTCGCCCACCACGTCGGTGGCCGCTCCCTCCACCTCGCCGGCATCCCAGGCTCCGACGGGCGACCAGCGAGGTGCCCTGATCAGCCAGGCACCGGTCCCCGACATCGACGAGGCCGTCACCGCGCTCGGGGCGTCGGCCACCCGGGTCGTCTACCGGTCGACGTCAGGTGTCGACGGAGGCGGCGCGGACGTGGTCGGCACCGTCTTCACGCCCGCGGGTCCGGCACCGGACGGCGGCCGGCCGGTCGTGACGGTCGGGCACGGCACCACCGGCGTCACCGACGAGTGCGCACCGTCGTCCTCGCCGACGCTGCTGGGCACGACGAACCTCGTCCGGCCGCTGCTGCAGCGGGGCTACGTCGTGACCGTCACCGACTACCAAGGACTCGGCACCGACGGCCCGCATCCCTACCTCGAACCGGATACGGCGGCCTACGACCTGATCGACGCGGTCCGGGCCGCCCGCAACGTGGTGCCGGACGCCTCGGCCCGCTGGGCGGCGATCGGGATCTCGCAGGGCGGTCAGGCGTCGTGGTCGGCCGCCGAGCACGCCGGCGACTACGGTGACGGCCTCGACTTCGTCGGCGCGGCCAACCTGTCGCCCGCCGCCGACCTGTCGGGGATCTTCGTCGACGGCACCGTCGATCCGCTGTCGTTGCCGCAGAAGATGTTCCTGCCCTATCTCCTCGAAGGGCTCGAGGTGATGCACCCCGAGCTGAATCCGGACGACTACATGAGCGGTGCACTGGCCGCCACCCCCGACGTCACGCTGTCGTGCGTCGCCGCGAAACTCCCCGAGAAGTGGACGGTGGCAACCCAACTCACCCCGGCCGACACCGGACCGCGGACGCCGGCCGACGCCGAGCGCATGCGCGGATGGCTCGAGGACATCGCCCTGCCGAAGACGCGCGCCGGTGGCCCGATGCTGGTCGTGGTGGGGGAGCGGGACAACCTCATTCTGCCGCAATGGACTTCGCAGGCGGTCGACCACGCGTGCGCGCTCGGCGACGTCGTCGAATTCGAATCGAACCCCGAGGAGGGGCACGCCGACGGACGTTCCGTGCCCGGGGCGGTGCAGTGGATCGCCGACCGCTTCGCCGGCGTCCCCGCGCCGGACACGTGTGCCGACGGAGGAACGCCGTGACGAGAGCCGATCTCGCACGGCTGAGGGCACTGTGCCTCGCGTTGCCGGAGGCGACGGAGCGGGTCAGCCACGGCGAACCGGCGTGGTTCGTCCGCAAGGCGCCGCAGTTCGCGACACTCGCCGACCGTCACCACGACGACCGGGTGTCGTTCTGGGCGGCGGCTCCGACGGGGGCGCAGCAGGATTGGGTGCAGCGTGATCCCGGCAGGTTCTTCGTCCCACCGTACGTCGGGGGCCGCGGCTGGATCGGCGTGTATCTCGACGTCCCGCAGGACTGGAACGACGTCGCCGACATCGTCGAGGACGCCTACCGCACCGTCGCGCCGAAGACCCTGATCGCTCGACTGGACACCGGCGAATGACCGGGACCGTCCTCGCCGTGGTGGTGTTGCTCGTCCTCGTGCCCGTCGTCGCGTTCACCGCCGTCTGGCTGCGGGCCCGGCGTGAGCTGACGACCCCCACCGAACGTGCCGTCCACTCCACGCTGCACACCGCGTCGCTGGCGGCGCGGCCGCTGCGGAAGGGCCTCGACGAGACGTCGGCGGCGGAAGCCGCCCCGCACCTGCGTCAGCTGACCGGGGCGCAGGCACTGGCGGTCTTCGCCGCGTCCGGTGACCTGCTCGCCTGGAGCGGGCCGCACGAGGCCATGACCGAACAACTCCGCGACGCGGCCACCCGCGCGGTCGACGGAGAACGCCGGGTCCTCGTCGCCTACGGCGGCCTCGTCCGGAACGCGGGCGACGGCGCGGTGCGGGCATTGATCGCCCAGCCGCTGCTCATCGAGGCCACCGGCGTGGTCGGGGTGCTCGGCATCGTCACCACGGAAGACCCCGGCCCGGGCATGCTCGGCGCCGTCACCGAAGTCGCCCGGTACGCGTGCAGTCAGATCGAACTCGCCGACCTCGACGCGTCCCGCGCCCGCCTCGACCGCGCCGAGGTCCGGGCGTTGCGCGCGCAGATCAGCCCTCACTTCATCTACAACGCGCTGAACACTGTCGCGTCGTTCGTCCGCACCGATCCCGACCGCGCCCGCGAACTGGTGCTCGAGTTCGCCGACTTCACGCGGTACTCGTTCCGGTCGGCGGGGGAGTTCACCCTGCTGGCCGACGAACTACGCAACATCGACCGGTACCTCACCCTCGAACGCGCCCGGTTCGGCGACGCCCTCGCCGTGAAATTGCAGGTGGCGCCCGAGGTGCTCAACGTGGTCCTGCCGTTCCTCGCGCTGCAACCGCTGGTCGAGAACGCGGTGCGGCACGGCATCGCCGCCAAACCGGACGGCGGCACCGTCAGCATCGTCGCCGCCGACGAGGGCACCGACTGTGTGATCAGCGTCGAGGACGACGGGGTCGGCATGGACCCCGAACTGCTGCGGTCGGGGTCGCTGGACGCGGTGGCCGAATCCTCGGGGGTCAAGGAGGCGGCGCACGTCGGGCTCGCCAACGTCGACGACCGGCTGCGCGCCGCGTTCGGCAACGACTACGGCCTCGTCGTCGAGACCGCGCCCGGCGCGGGAACGAAGGTGAGCATGCGCGTCCCCAAGTTCCGGCGGGGGATCTCGGCGTGAACGTGAGCGGTCCGTGCGACGATTGCTGGCGTTGTGAACCACACTGACGCCATGGCCCCCAGCTCGTCCGGCACGGACGCGCCCCTCACAGTGCTGGCCGTCGACGACGAGAAACCCGCCCTCGACGAGCTGGCGTTCCTGCTGCGCGCCCAGGACGCGGTCGGGGACATCCGGACCGCGGGCGATGCCACCACGGCGCTGCGCATCCTCCGGGACGGCGACGTCGACGCCGTCTTCCTCGACATCAACATGCCCGGACTGGACGGTCTGGAACTGGCCGGGATCCTCGCGAACTTCGCGTCGCCGCCGCAGGTGGTGTTCGTGACCGCCCACGACGACCGGGCGGTCGCCGCCTTCGACCTCGGTGCCGTCGACTATCTGCTCAAGCCCCTGCGCGAGGAGCGTCTCGCGGAGTCCGTCCGCCGCATCGTCGAGCGCCGCAGCCGGCGCAGCGGGACCACCGAACCGGCGGCGCAGGCCGACGAGGTGATCCCCGTCGAACTGGGCGGCATCACCACACTCGTCCACCGTTCGTCCGTCGAGTGGGTCGAAGCGGACGGCGACTACGCGCGGTTGCACACCGCGGACGGATCCCACCTCGTCCGCATCCCCATCTCGGCGCTGGAGACCCGCTGGGCGGACGCCGGATTCCTGCGGGTCCACCGCTCGTACCTCGTCGCGTTGCCGCGCGTGACCGGAATCCGGACCGTCGGCACCGGGCTCGTCGTGTGCCTGCGCGCGCACGGCGACCACCCGCCGGTCGAACTGCCGGTCAGCCGCAGGCACACCCGGATGCTCAAGGACCGGCTGGTGCGGGCGCCGAAACAATCGTGGACCGCGCGATGAGTTCGCCCGAGCGCGGACCGCAGCGGGAACGCGTCGTCCTCGCCCAGCGCCGCGGGGCGCGCATCGTCCGCACCCGGGTCGAGGTGCAGGAGCAGACCGCGGTCGGGGACGCGATGATCCGGGGGCTCGTGCGCACCCAACTCGTGCTGGCGGTCCGGCTCGCGCTCCTCGCGGCGTGCCTGCTGTGCGCGGTGCCGGTGGTGATGTTCCTGTTCCCGGCGCTGTCGAACGTGTCGGTGCTGGGGATCCGGCTGCCGTGGGTCGTGCTCGGGGTGCTCGTGTACCCGGTGCTGCTCACCACCGGCTGGATCTACGTGCGCCAGGCGGAGCGCAACGAGCAGGAATTCGCGGACCTGGTGGACGACTGAGCGTCCCGTGACCACCGACCAACCCATACCCTGGCTGACCGTGGCCGGTCTCGTGGCGGCCGCGGTCGCGACGGTGGCGATCGGCATCTACGGAGTGCGATTGGCGCGCACCACCTCCGACTTCCTCGTCGCGTCCCGCAGCGTCGGCCCCCGGTGGAACGCCGCCGCGATCTCCGGCGAGTACCTCTCGGCCGCATCCTTTCTCGGGGTCGCCGGCCTCATCGCGAAATACGGCGCCGACGCCCTCTGGTATCCGATCGGATTCACGGCCGGGTACCTCGGTCTGCTGCTCTTCGTCGCGGCGCCACTGCGGCGGTCCGGCGCGTACACGGTGCCCGACTTCGCCGAGTTCCGGCTCGGCTCCCGCCGGATCCGCACCCTTGCCATGCTCGTCGTCGCCGTCGTCTGCGCGCTGTACCTCGTCCCGCAACTCCAGGGGGCCGGGCTCACTCTGAACATTCTTCTGGGCGTGCCGAGTTGGGTCGGGGCCGTCGTCGTCGGAATCATCGTGATCGCCAACGTCGTCGGCGGCGGCATGCGGTCGATCACGTTCGTGCAGGCCTTCCAGTACTGGCTCAAACTCACCGCGGTCGCGATCCCGGCGCTGGTGCTGTCGGTGTACTTCTTCGCCGACCAGCACGAACTCGGGTCGGCCGCGCCGCCCACCGTGAGCGAGCAGACCACCGTCGACATCACCACCGACGTCGTCGTCCAGGTGTCCGCGCCGGTCACGGTCGGCGGGTCGGGGACGATCGACGGCGTCGAGGCGACCGGTGACGTCCGGCTCGAACCGGGTGAGCACCACCTCGGCGAGGGCACCACGATGACCCTCGAGGCGGGCGTCCCCGTGCCCGTGGTCGCGGGCGCACCCGCCGACAACGCCGACTGGATCGCCCCCGGCTGGGGATTCGGCGGCGAACACCCCATGTACCAGGTGTATTCACTGATCCTCGCCACGTTCCTCGGCACGCTCGGGCTGCCGCACGTGCTGGTCCGTTTCTACACGAACCCCGACGGTCGGGCCGCCCGGCTGACGTCGCTGGCCGTGGTCGGGTTGCTCGGGGTGTTCTACCTGTTTCCCACACTGCTCGGGGTGTTCGCGCGGTTGTACGTGCCGCAACTGCTCATCACCGGCACGTCCGACGCCGCGGTCCTGCTGCTGCCCGGCTCCGTGATCTCCGGGTGGGCCGGGCAACTCCTCGCCGCACTGGTCGCGTCCGGGGCCATCGCCGCGTTCCTGTCCACGTCGTCGGGCCTGCTCGTCAGTATCGCCGGCGTGCTCAGCACCGACGTCCTGCGCGGGCGGATCCGGGACTTCCGGATCGCCGCCGTCCTGGCCGGGGCGGTGCCGCTGGTGCTGTCGCTGGCGGTGACGTCGCTGGATCTGTCGCGGACCGTGGGGCTGGTGTTCGCGGTCGCGGCGTCGACGCTGTGCCCACTGCTCGTGCTCGGGATCTGGTGGCGTGGCCTGACCGCCGCCGGGGCGGGTGCCGGGATGGTCGCGGGCGGGCTCGTCGCCGGCTGCGCCGCCGGTGTGTCGGTGTTCGGCGGGTTCACCGTCGACGTCTGGAACGGCTGGCCCGCCGCGATGGTCGCGTACCCGGCCGCCGTCAGCGTTCCGCTGGCCTTCGCCACGATGGTGCTGGTCAGCAAAGCAACGCGCAGGCAGGTCCCTGCCGATGTCGGCCGCATCTTTACCCGCATGCACGCCCCCGAACGCCTCGGCGTCGGCTCCGACCGCGAGAGGGAGCTCCGCTCCCCGTGAGCCTTTTTGGTAGCTCCCGCAACCAGAAAGGCGCACGGGGCGGAGCCGCTTGTCGCGGTCGGGTGACCGTTCGGCGCACAGTCCGGCAGCTCGCCGTGTGACTGACGCCACAGGCTATTTCTGTGATTCAACTCTCACTAACGTCGGCACCCAGATCACTCACACGCGACCAAGGAGTCTGCAGTGACCACAGCCGACCTCAGTGAGGGCGCACCGCAGAAGCGGTGCACCCCTGATGCGCAAGCCTTCGTAGACATGCAGGCGAGCCCGGAGTTCCAGGAGTTGCGACACCGCCTGCGTAGCTTCGTCTTCCCGATGACGGCGTTCTTCCTCGCCTGGTACGCGGCATACGTGCTGCTGGCCACGTACGCGCCCGAGTTCATGGCCACCAAGGTGATCGGCAACATCAACCTGGGAATCATCCTCGGTCTCGGCCAGTTCGTGACCACGTTCGTGATCACCGCGCTGTACGTCAAGTTCGCGAACCGGGAACTCGACCCCCGCGCCGCCGCCATCCGTGAAGAGCTGGAAGGACCCGTCAAGTGATCACCACGCTCGCGGCCGGCACCGACGTCGGCAACCCGCTCCTCAACATCGCCATCTTCGTGGCGTTCGTCGTGATCACCATGACCATCGTGATCCGGGCGAGCCGTACCACCAAGAAGGCCTCCGACTTCTACACCGGCGGCGGCCAGTTCTCCGGTCCGCAGAACGGTTTCGCCATCGCGGGCGACTACCTGTCGGCCGCCTCGTTCCTCGGTATCGCCGGTGCCATCGCGGTGTACGGGTACGACGGCTTCCTGTACTCGGTCGGCTTCCTCGTCGCCTGGCTGGTGGCTCTGCTGCTGGTCGCGGAACTGTTGCGCAACACCGGCCGGTTCACGATGGCGGACGTACTGAGCTTCCGGCTGAAGCAGCGCCCCGTGCGGATGGCCGCGGCGCTGTCCACGCTCGTGGTCTCGCTGTTCTACCTCCTCGCGCAGATGGCCGGTGCCGGCGGACTCGTCGCCCTCCTGCTGAACATCGACGGCAAGGTCGGCCAGGGCATCGTCGTCGCGGTCGTGGGTGTGCTGATGATCGTGTACGTGCTGATCGGCGGCATGAAGGGCACCACCTACGTGCAGATGGTCAAGGCGGTCCTGCTCGTGGCCGGTGCGGGCATCATGTTCTTCCTCGTGCTGTTCGCGGTGCGCGGCAACTTCTCCCAGCTGCTCGCCGACGCCCAGGCGACGGTCAGCGGTTCCGCGAACGAGGCGATCGCCAGTCGCGACATCCTCGCCCCCGGCGCCAAGTACGGCATCAGCTCGATGAGCAAGCTCGACTTCATCTCGCTCGGAATCGCTCTGGTCCTCGGCACCGCGGGTCTGCCGCACGTGCTGATGCGCTTCTACACCGTCCCCACCGCCAAGGAGGCTCGCCGCTCGGTCACCTGGGCGATCGGACTGATCGGCGCGTTCTACCTGTTCACCCTGGTGCTCGGCTACGGTGCGGCGAAGATGGTCGGCCCCGACGTCATCCTCGCGGCGCCCGGTAAGGAGAACGCGGCGGCGCCGCTGCTCGCGTTCGAACTGGGCGGCACCATCTTCCTCGCGATCATCTCCGCGGTCGCGTTCGCGACCATCCTCGCGGTGGTGGCGGGGCTCGCGATCACGGCGTCCGCGTCGTTCGCCCACGACATCTACGCCAGCGTCATCAAGCGCGGACACGCATCGGAGGAGTCCCAGGTGCGGGTCTCGCGGATCACGGTGGTCGTGATCGGTCTCGTGTCGATCGTCCTCGGGATCCTCGCGATGGGCCAGAACATCGCCTTCCTGGTGGCGCTCGCCTTCGCCGTGGCCGCATCGGCCAACCTGCCGACGCTGCTGTACTCGTTGTTCTGGAAGAAGTTCAACACCACCGGCGCGCTGTTCAGCATCTACGGCGGCCTGATCAGCTGCCTGCTGCTGATCGTGTTCTCCCCGGCCGTGTCCGGCAAGGCATCGTCGATGTTCCCGAACGCCGACTTCGACCTCTTCCCGCTCGCCAACCCGGGCATCGTCTCCATCCCGCTGGCGTTCGTGCTCGGCATCGTCGGCACCTACATCGGCCGGCGCAAGGCGGAGGACCCCGCCAAGCAGGCCGAGATGGAGGTCCGGTCGCTCACCGGTGTCGGTGTGGAGAAGGCCGTCTCGCACTAGTGCTGCGCTCGTGAGTACTTGTCAACCGCCCGCGGTTGACTAGTACTCACGGCCGTAGGCTGCAGGGATGGCGAAACTCACGGTCAAGACCGATGTTCCCCTCAGCCCCCAGGACACCTGGGAGAAGGCCTCGAATCTGCGGGACTTCGACAAGTGGTTCGTCGTCCACGACGGCTGGCGCGGCGAGCTCCCCGAGACCCTCACGGCGGGTACCGAAATCAGTTCCGTGGTCACGGTCAAGGGGCTCCGCAACCGCGTGAAGTGGACGATCAAGGAGTACGACGCCCCGAACCGCATCGTGCTCAAAGGTGACGGCAAGGGTGGCGTGAAGCTCGGACTGGTGCTCGACGTCAAGGCGAAGGGCGACGCCTCCGAGGTCGCGTTCACCATCGAACTCGGTGGCGCGCCCCTGTTCGGGCCCATCGGCTCCGGCGTCGCGAAGGCGCTGAAGGGCGATATCGAGAAATCGCTGCAGACGTTCGTCGAGCTGTACGCCTGATCAGTCGAGGACGTGCGCGCCGCCGGTGTCGGTGATCCACTCGGCGGCAAGCGCGTCCAGCGTCCCGTCGGCGTAGAGGGAGTCGACGGCGGCGGAGACGCACGCGGTGAGCGGGCTGTTCTTCTCCAGCACGAGGCCGAAGAATTCGGTGACGGCGTTGGGGCGCGGGAATTGGCCGACGAGGACGCTGTCCTTCACCTCGTTGGCGGTGATCTGGAATCCGGTCGGGATGTCCACCACCAACGCGTCGATGGCGCCGGCGGCCAGCGCGGCCTTGGCGTCGTCGGTGGTGGTGAAACTGACCGGCGCCTGGCGGGGCTGCACGGTCTGGGTGATGGCGTCGAAACTCGTGGAACCCACCTGCGCCCCGAGACGGAACGGCGCGAGGTCGGCGAGCGATTTGGCCCGCGCGGCGGGAGAATTCTTCAGCGCCAACACCGACTGCGTGACAGCGTAGTACGGCGAGCTGAAGTCGACCGTCTCGCGCCGGGTGTCGACGATCGTGAACTGGTCGATGGCGAAATCGAAGTCCTTCGGACCGGCCGCCAGCGCATCGTTGAACGCGACGGTCTCGAACTGCACCTGATCCGGACCGTATCCGAGCTTCTCGACCACCTCACGGGCCACGGCGCCCTCGTAGCCCTTGCCGTTGGACGGGTCGCCGTCGACGAACCACGGTTGGTACGACGGACTGTCGGTCGCGATGGTGAACACGCCGTCCCGGGCGGTGACGCCGCTGCCCGGGGCGCAGTCGCCGACCGCGCGGGTGGACGGAAGTTTGGTGAACGCTTCGGGAATCGTCGACGCGTCGGCCTGGGTTTCGACGTCCGACGCCGAGTCGGTTGTGCAGGATGCGGCGAGCAGCGTCAGCGCGGCGGATAGGGCGGCGAGAGCTGTCCTTCGTCGGCGGGGCACCCCGTCATCTTGCCTGCCGGGGTGCGATACGGCCACCGAAGGGGCCGCGCGGCGCACAATATGTATGTATTGGCGGAGGGAGGTTCGCGTGCCGACTGCGGGTGCTCGTCAGGTGACGATCGACGGACATCGCCTGTCCCTGACCAATCTCGGCAAGGTCCTCTACCCGGAATCGGGCACGACGAAGGGCGAGGTGATCGACTATTACACGCGTATCGCGGCCGCCATGCTCCCGCACGTCGTCGACCGTCCGGCCACCCGTAAACGCTGGCCCAACGGCGTCGACAGTGAACCGTTCTTCGAGAAGAACCTCGCGGCGTCCGCGCCGGCCTGGCTGGAGCGGCGCGCGCTCGAACATTCGGATCGGTCCGTGCACTATCCGCTCCTGAACTCCGTCGCGGCGCTCGCCTGGGCGGGGCAGCAGGCGGCCCTCGAACTGCACGTGCCGCAGTGGCGATTCGACCACGCGCACCGGGGACCGGCCACCCGCATCGTCTTCGACCTCGACCCCGGACCGGGTATCGGGTTGGCCGAATGCGCGGAGGTGGCCCGCGCGGTGCGGGACCTCGTCGCGAACCTCGGCTGGACGGCGTACCCGGTCACCAGCGGCAGCAAGGGCATTCACCTGTACGTTCCACTCGACCGGAAGCTGGCCGGCTCCGGCGCGTCGACCGTCGCGAAACAAGTGGCGACCGGACTGGAGAAGCTGCGCCCCGAACTCGTCACCGCCACCATGGCGAAGTCGGTGCGCGCGGGCAAGGTCTTCGTCGACTGGAGCCAGAACAATCCGTCCAAGACCACCATCGCCCCGTACTCGCTGCGGGGACGGGCCCAGCCGTATGTCGCGGCGCCGCGCAGCTGGGACGAACTCGACGATCCCGACCTGCGTCAGCTGCGGTTCGAGGAAGTGCTCGAGCGGTGGGAGTCGGACGGCGACCTCCTCGACGGGCTGGATCCGCCGATCGAGAACGACCCGGCCCTCGCCGAGTACCGGCGCAAGCGCGACCCGGGGCGGACACCCGAGCCGATGCCGGACACGGTGCGGCCGGGGGAGGGCAACAGCTTCGTCATCCAGGAACATCACGCCCGGCGCCTCCACTACGACCTGCGTCTCGAACGCGACGGAGTGCTCGCGTCGTGGGCGGTGCCGAAGAACGTGCCGACGACGACGGGGGAGAACCGGCTGGCCGTGCACACCGAGGACCACCCGCTCGAGTATCTGACCTTCTCGGGATCCATCCCCAAGGGTGAGTACGGCGGCGGGGAGATGACCATCTGGGACACGGGCACGTACGACACCGAGAAGTGGCGGGACGACGAGGTGATCGTCCGGTTGCACGGCGAGCAGGTGGACGGCCGGTTCGCGTTGATCCGCACCAAGGGCGATCAGTGGCTGATGCATCTGATGAAGGACCAGACCCCCGGCGGATCGGGGTCGCCGGAGTTGCCGCGCGGACTGTCACCGATGCTCGCCAGTCCCGGCACTCTCGACGGGCTGGATGCCGACGAATGGGCGTTCGAAGGCAAATGGGACGGCATCAGGGTGATCGCCGAGATCGGCGGCGGGCAGCTGAAGCTGACCAGCCGGGCCGGCAACGACAAGACCGGCGACTACGCGCAATTGGGTTGGCTCGCCGAGTCTCTCGGGGACCACGAGGTGGTGCTGGACGGCGAGGTGGTCGCGTTCGACGAGCGCGGTGTCCCCAACTTCGGCCTGCTGCAGCAGGGCAACGAACCGCACTTCCTCGCGTTCGACGTGCTGTATCTCGACGGGGTCTCGTTGCTGCGCAAGAAGTACACCGACCGGCGACGCGTCCTCGAGGCGCTGGCCGCCACAGTGGACGACCTGGTGGTCCCCCCGCTACTGGACGGGTCCGCGCAGGAGGCTCTGGACGAGAGCCGCGGCCGGGGGTGGGAGGGCGTGGTGGCCAAGCGCCGCGAATCCGTCTACCTGCCGGGCAAGCGCGGGTCGAGCTGGATCAAGGTGAAGAACTGGCGCACCCAGGAGGCCGTGATCGGCGGGTGGCGCCGCGGTCAGGGCGGGCGGTCGAGCGGAATCGGATCGGTGCTCCTCGGTGTTCCCGAGGACGGCGGATTGCACTACATCGGACGCGTCGGAACCGGCTTCACCGAACGGGATCTGCAGGAACTCGCGTCCACCCTGAGCCCGCTCGAAACCGACACCACCCCCTTCGTCGACGACCTTCCGACCGCCGACCGCAAGGGTGCCGTGTGGGTCACTCCCACGCTGGTGGCGGAGGTGCGGTTCATGGATTGGACCGGTTCGAGAAGACTGCGGCACCCCAGTTGGCGCGGGCTGCGGGACGACAAGACACCAGCAGAAGTCGAGGTGGAGCAACCGTCATGACCGGTATCCGATTTCAATCGACCCCGGAGAACGAGATTCCCGTCTGCGTGCCGGTCGACGCCGTGCTGGCCCACACCGAGTCGCTCGTGCTGTGGCTGACCGACGTCCACGTGTACAGCTGCGGGGTCGAATTCACGATTCAGGCGCGCAGACCGGAGTCGACGGTCCTGCTGGACATGTTCGGCTTCGGCAAACCCGGTTCCCCACAGAGCAGCGGGCCGTTCCTGTTCGGCGTGGAGTACGCGGACGGCAGCGTGTTCACCAACCTTCCGGGTGCCCGGATGACCGATGGGCTGCACGGCGGAGCGGGCCGCGGTGGGCCCATCACCGGCGACAAGACGTATTTCCTGCAGCCGCTCCCTCCTCCGAAACGGTGGTCGATGATCACGGCGTGGCCGTACTTCGGGGTGCCGGAGTCTCGGATGGACCTCGACTCCGCCGTGTTCGCCGACGCCGCCGAGCGGGTGGAGACACTGTGGCCGGAACCGGCGCACGCGCTCGTCGAGGCGCCGGACGGTGCGCAGCAGCCGCCGCTGGAATTACCGCCAGGCGGCTGGTTCGAATGGGCCCACCGACGCAGTGTCGAATGAACCGGGCGGGTGGGGTGTGGGGACGTGCAGGGACGGGGGCGTGAAGATCTTCATGGGGGCGGGCGTCGCGTCCGGGGCCTGGTGTTTCTCGGAGACTCCGACGTCGGAACTCGGCGGCGCCGTGCCCGCGGCGACAGCGATCCCGGCCGCACCGACGACGGAGACGGCGAACGCGGCGCCGGCACCGATCGCGATGCGGGTCTTGGTGTGCGACATGACGTGATCTACCTTCGGTGGGTTCGGTCGATCCGGCTGGGCTGACAAGACAACCTTGCGCCGGATACAGCCCCTTCGACAGGCACCCCAGGGTGCACATCACCCACCCGCCGGAGGTCGAGGGCAAACCTGCACAGAATCTTCACAGGCTCCGACCAGGATCCGCACGTGCGCCCAATACAGTCGGGGAATGAGCCAGAAACGAGTGCTCGTCGTCGACGACGAGGCGACCATCTGCGACGCGGTGGCGGCGCGGTTGCGTGCCGAAGGTTTCGACGTCGTGATGGCGTCGGACGGTCCGGCCGCTGTCTCGGAGTGCGAGGCCTCGTCGCCTGACGTCCTGGTTCTCGACGTGATGCTGCCGGGATTCGACGGTCTGGAGGTCTGCCGGCGGGTCCAGGCGGTGCGTCCGGTGCCGGTGCTCACGGCACACGCCTCGGGTCGACGCCCTCGCCCCGAGGCCCGGACGCCCGGTTGCCCGGTGGGAGTGGGCGTTTCCGCTCGCGCTGCTGGATCTGCTGTTCCTGGGGTTCGTCATCGTGCAGCTGACGGTGTTGTTCGGTGGCAACACCCATGTGCTGACCACGGCAGACCTCACATACGCCGAGTACGCGCGGCAGGGTTTCTGGCAGTTGCTCACCGTGACCGCGCTGACGTTGGTGGTGATCGCTGTCGCGGTCCGGAAGGCGGCGCGCGTCGACGCAGCGGACCGCATCCTCGTGCGGGTGCTGGTCGGCCTGCTCTGCGTGTTGTCGCTCGTCGTCGTGGCGTCGGCGATCCATCGAATGTCGTTGTACGAGAGCCAGTACGGGTACACCCGGTTGCGCCTGACGGTGATGGTGACGGAATTGTGGCTGGGGATCGTGTTCGTGCTGTTGATCGCCGCCGGGGTGCGGTTGTCGGGGTGGTGGTTGCCGCGCGCCGTCCTGGCCTCCGCGGTCGGTGGGGTGCTGATTCTCGCCGCGATCGATCCGGACGCGTATGTGGCCCGGAAGAATGTCGAGCGGTTCGCTGAAACCGGTCGGATCGATGTGAGTTACCTCGGTTCGTTGTCCGTCGACGCCGTCCCCGCCCTCGATCGCCTGCCCGAGCCGGAACGGTCGTGCGCATTGCACCGCCTCGATCGGCAGGTCGAGGACGGGTCGGCGTGGTACGAGTACAACGCCGCCCGTGATCGCGCGCGGGAGGTCCTGACCGCGCATCCCGTCGGCTCCTGTGATCAGGTTGCGCGCAGCAACCCCTAGAACGGTGGTGGTTCTCCGGGTGAGTGCCGGACGTCCGGCTGTGGCGACCTCTTCCTGCGCCGTGGTCTTCGGTGGAGTTCGATGAGGTAATCGAGGTCGTGTTCGGCGTGGGAGCGTTGGGACATGAGTTCGATGCCGCGAATCCGATTGGTGCCGTGGGTGAGTGTGAGTGCGGCGCCCTCGGGTTCGGTGGCAATGATCTCGCCGCGGGGTGTGGTCCATTCGAGAAGGCCGGCGCCGGTGTGTCGGTAGGTCCACGTTCCGTCCGTCTTGAGCCGGTGATGGCGGCGGCACAGGCAGGCGAGATTCGATTCGACAGTGAGGCCGCCTTTTTCGGGCTGTTCGTGGTCGAAGGGGATGATGTGGTCGAGGTCGCAGTTGCGGGCGGGGACCTGGCAGTTGGGGAAACGGCACAGACCGTCGCGGGCGCGTACGAGGCGGGCCAGTGCGGCTCCGGGGGTGTAGGTCGTGGCCGCGCTGTCGGCGGTGGCTGCGATCCAGGCCGGGGGGATACCGGGCCGGCTGGACACGGCACCGACCCCGAGGACTGATCCACCGTTCTCGGCGGTCAGGGTGTGGACGCGCTGGAAGACGCCGTCGGCGGCCAGTGCGCGGGCGGTGTCGGCGTCGATGGGACCGTAGCCGTCGAGGTGGGCGGGGGCGTCGTCGAGACCGAGCAGCGTTCCGGCGTTGATGACGACCTGGATGAGGGGTGCCCTGCGGGTGGCGGGCCGTCCGCTGCGAGTGTGGCAGTGTTCGCTGCGGCAGCGGCAGACGAGTGCGCCGGTGCCGTCGGCCAGCGCGGTGAGTGCATCGGCGCGGCGCTGGGCCAGCGTGCGTGGGTCCATGCTGCAGACGTCGTGGATGGACATCTCGCGCAGGCGCATGCCGATGGTGTGGGCGTCGGCGGCGGGAAGATTTCCGTCGAGGTAGGACATGCCGTTGTCGGCGGGGCGGACGCGGACGTCGCGGTCGGCTGCCGCGAGTTTCGCACGGTGGGGGAGACTGTCCGGGTCGTGTCGGGCGACGAGTCGGCGGCAGCGTGCCCGCAGTTTCGAGGGCGGCAGCGGGCGACCGTCGAGGATCGCGGCTTCGAGGATGTCGAGTTTGTCGTCGCTGGCACCGTCGAGCATGGCGGCGATGACCCGGGTCTGGTCGAGATCGATGTGCCCCGCGGCGAATGCGTCGTGGGTGCCGTGCAGGCGGTGGCGTAGCTCGAGACCGAGTTCGATCCAGGCGGTGGCGGTGGTTTCGTTCATGCCGAGAGCGACGGACAGTTCGACGGAGGCGTGCCTGCCGGAGTGGGCGGGGTTGATGCCGCGGCGTTCGTCTTCGTCCGAGCACAGGTCGTAGAAGTCGGTGAGCGCCATGACCTGTGCGTACTGCGTGCGCGCGAGCACGGCCTTGTGCGCACGCAGGTCTTCGAGCGCGACGATACCCGGTGGTGTCGCGTCTAACTGGCTCTGCGTCAACATCATTCGCCCCCCGTTCATCCAGCCCCCGCTGAACGTCCTTCGATGCTACCGCTACCCACCGACAAGAAACCGGCTCACTCGTCTCGGGCGGTTCTCTGTGATGGTCGTGAGGCGACCGCGCGATCGCGGTCCGCTTTTCCGCGATTCTGTCGGCGGGGATGAATACGCTTCGATTCCCACTCGACGAAGGCGGCACCGATGGATGACTTCATCTACGACGAAGAAATGTACTGATTGCCATCGCCCTGACCTGGCGCTCGGCTGCGCATACGGATGGAATTGGTATCTGGCGTCGATCCCCTTCACTCGGCTCGCTCGGGCCCGGGTTCGTGATTCTCACGTACATGAAGGAATGGCGAAGAGCGTAGACCGCATTCAAGGCACTCGAGGTGCCGGCAGCGTTGACAACCTTTCTCGATGCCGTCGAGGAGGAAGGTGGCGCAGCAGGAAGACCCGATGGTGGCGGCGTCTACGTTGAAAGGGTTCGTTAGTTCCGCCCAGCGTCGAACCGCAGTAAAATAACGACTGGTTCCGATGGTTGTCGCGTCGAACGCGCCAGATGTGCGGGAGTTCGAGAACTTCCTGCCCGCAGACTTCGTGTGAAGCCTGCGCCCATGCACATTCCGCAATCGAGCGACAACCAAAGGCAACCAGATGAGAAAACATCGCAAATCCACGGAACGACGAGGTTGGATCAATAAGGCCACGCAGTACGCCAAATTGATATCGGCACTAGTGGGAACGAGCGTCGCGTTGATACACCTACTCGACGTGTTTAGAAGCGCTGGGGTCGGGGGCTAGCCGAGCTAGCTCAACCAATTCGCTCGTGCGGGGCGTCCACGGTGTGGGCGCCCCATTCTGTTATCGGACTTTCCGAGAGCGGGGCGGGCTCGGCGCCGTTCGTGCGTCGCCTCGCGGTGAGTCGAAGTGCCCTCGGCAGGATTCGAACCTGCGACCTACCCTTTAGGAGAGGGTTGCTCTATCCCCTGAGCTACGAAGGCGCGGCATGCGCTGGGCGCACACCGAGGTGAGTGTAGCGGGAGTGGTGGTGCTCCCGCGATGGGGAGGGCATGGTTGTCGCAGATGTTCTGGTGGTGACGACGGAACGGGAGACGCATATGTCCGAGATCGACTTGACCGACCTCGCTGCACGGCACGACGGTTCGCTGAATTTGCACGGCTATCTGGCGAGGCCGTCGGGTGCGGGTCCGTGGCCGGGGGTGGTGATGGTGCACGAGGCGTTCGGGTTGGACGATGTGATGCGCCGGCAGGCCGACAGGCTGGCGGAATCGGGGTTTTTGACGGTGGCGCCGGATTTGTTCAGTGCGGGCGGCGCGCGCCGATGCCTGGTGTCGACGATGCGGGCGATGCTGTCGGGTAGGGGCCGGGCGTACGGGGACATCGAGGCCGCGCGTCAGTGGTTGGCCGGTTCGCCGGACTGCACCGGGAAGATCGGCGTGATCGGGTTCTGCATGGGCGGCGGGTTCGCGCTGATGACGTTGCGCACGGGGTTCGACGCGGCGGCCCCGAACTACGGGGTTCTGCCGCGTGACCTGGATGCGGCGGTGGCGGGTGCGTGCCCGGTGGTGGCCAGTTACGGCGGGAAGGACTTCGCCCTGCGGAACTCGGCAGCCAAGTTGGAGTCGGCACTGACCCGGGCCGGTGTGGTCCACGATGTGAAGGAGTATCCGACGGCCGGCCATACGTTCCTGAACGACGAACTGGCCGGACCGAAGGTGATGCGTCCCCTGATGAAGGTCACGGGGATGGTGCCCGATCCGGAAGCCGCCGCCGATGCGTGGACGAGGATCGACGGTTTCTTCGGAGAGCACCTCGGTTGATCAGTGGATGAACTGGCGGGCGCCGGCGGTGGCGTGCCGGTAGTCGAGTCCGCATGCCCGGACCACCTGGCCGAGGCTGAGGTATCCCTCGACGCTCGTGGCCTTGGCGAATTTCCCGTCGGCGCGCACCGCGACGGTGACGCTGGACGCGACGGAGTCGACCCGGGCGAGTTCGTACTCGTCGACGCCGTCGGCGGCCTGAGCCACGCAGGTGACAGCGCCCTGGGCGTATGCGATCTCGATCAGGTCGTCGATCATGTGCAGGCTCCTCGCCTCGAAGTGACGGACTGAGGTTAGCCTTAGCTACTCGGTTTCTGTCAAGCCCCTCGTCCCCGCATTTCCTCCTCGACGGTGGTCCACGGGCCGTCCCGGCGTAACGTGACCCACGCTTTCGGACGGTGACGGCAAGGACTGAGAAGGGTTGCAGGTGTTCCATGGCTGACCGAACTTCCTCGACGGGCTCGATCGGATCGGGACCGGGTGACGGCTCGGGGACGGCGGGGGAGCCGCATCTCTCCCGGCAGCTCGCCAACCGGCACATCCAGCTGATCGCGATCGGCGGCGCAATCGGAACGGGCCTCTTCATGGGGTCGGGGAAGACGATTTCGCTCGCCGGGCCGTCCGTCATCTTCGTCTACATGATCATCGGCTTCATGCTGTTCTTCGTCATGCGGGCGATGGGCGAGCTGCTGCTGTCGAATCTGCACTACAAGTCGTTCTCCGACTTCACGGCCGATCTGCTCGGCCCCTGGGCCGGGTTCTTCACGGGGTGGACGTATTGGTTCTGCTGGATCGTCACCGGCATCGCCGACATCATCGCGATCTCGGGATACGTGCGGTACTGGTGGCCCGACCTCCAGTTGTGGATCCCGGCGCTCGTGGCCATCGCGGCGCTGCTGTTGCTGAACCTGCCGACCGTGCGGGCGTTCGGTGAGACCGAGTTCTGGTTCGCGCTGATCAAGATCATCGCCATCCTCAGCCTCATCGTCGTCGGACTCGTCATGGTGTTCACCCACTTCACCTCGCCCAACGGGGCGGAGGCCGGGTTCGACAACCTGTGGAACGACGGCGGCATGTTCCCGACCGGCGCGATGGGCTTCGTCGCCGGCTTCCAGATCGCGGTGTTCGCGTTCGTGGGAATCGAGCTCGTCGGCACCACGGCGGCCGAGGCGAAGGACCCGGAGAAGAACCTGCCGAAGGCGATCAACTCCATCCCGGTCCGCATCCTGCTGTTCTATGTTGTGTCGCTGATCGTGATCATCTCGGTCACGCCGTGGCGCGAGGTCGTGCCCGGCGAGAGCCCGTTCACCGCGATGTTCACCCTGGCCGGTCTGGGGATCGCGGCGGGCGTCATCCAGTTCGTGGTGCTGACGTCGGCGGCGTCCTCGGCGAACTCGGGGATCTACTCGACGTCCCGGATGGTTTACGGCCTCGCGCAGGAGGGCGACGCCCCGGCCCGGTTCGGCAGGCTCAGTTCCCGCAAGGTCCCGGCCAACGCGCTGATGTTCTCCTGCGCCTTCCTGCTGTCGGCGATCGCGCTGCTTTTCTCCGGCGACTCGGTGATCGAGGCCTTCACGACTGTGACGACGATCTCGTCGGTGCTGTTCATGTTCGTGTGGACGATGATCCTGGCCAGCTACATCGTGTACCGGAAGCGTCGCCCCGAACTACACGAGGCCTCGAAGTTCAAGATGCCCGGTGGTGTGGTGATGTGCTGGGTCGTCCTGGCCTTCTTCGTATTCCTGATCTGGGCCCTGATTCAGGAAGACGACACCCTCGAGGCGCTCCTCGTCACCCCGGTATGGTTCATCGTGCTCGGGATCGCGTGGGCGGTGATTCGCCGGCGTGCCCCGCACCGCGCGCGGTATGCCGCGTTCAAGGCCGAACTCGAGGAACGCCAAAGATAAACGTTCGGTAACGGTGGCGCGGACCTATATCGTTTTGTTACATTCTTCGCCAGACAGAGGAGCCTGCCCCGGATGGGGAGAGCTGCAATCCGACGACTGACGAGGTATCAACTGTGGGTTCCCACCATCGGGCGAACGGGTCTTCCGTTCGCTTCGAGATCGATCCGGCCGCGGCGCGTGGACGCCATCGCAATCAGCAGACCGGAGCGGGTGTGGGCATCAAGGCCGCCACAGTTGCGGCCGCCACCGGTGCCATCGTGGTCGGTGCGGCGCAACTCGGCGCCGGAAACGCAGCTGCCGCGCCTGTCGACTCCCACGAGACGAGCGGCGCGCAGACCCTGCCGGGTCTGCCGTTCGAGATCCCGGCCGGTGTTCTTCCCGCGGGTGTCGATCTGCCCGCAGACCTCGGCGCCGCGGCCCAGAACCTCGGCGGCCCCGACCTGGGCGCGCAGGCGCAGCAGTGGCTCAACTCCGTCAACCCGGTCAAGCCGCACACGGTGCAGCCGGTGTCGGGCAAGCTGACCTCCGACTTCGGTTCCCGCTGGGGAGCGCACCACGGCGGCATCGACATCGCCGCACCGATCGGCACCTCGGTGCTCGCCGCCGCTGACGGCCAGGTCATCGACGCCGGTCCCGCGTCCGGCTTCGGACTGTGGGTGCGACTGCTGCACGACGACGGAACCGTCACGATCTACGGACACGTCAACGACTACACCGTGAGCGTCGGACAGCGCGTCACCGCCGGGCAGGAAATTGCGCACGTCGGTAACCGCGGCCAGTCCACCGGACCGCACCTGCACTTCGAGGTGCACGACGCGAACGGCAACAAGATCGATCCCGCACGCTGGCTGCAGGAGCGCGGCGTGTCCGTCACCTGGGGCAACGCGGGCGCGAACGCGTAAGGGCCTATTCCGGCTCGAGATCGTCGTCGTTGCGGAACACGAGTGGTCCGCTGTCGAGGGCGATCGCCCAGCGTCGTGACACGGCCCAGTCGCGGCCGTAGGAATCGTTGCTGATGTCCTGGACGCCGGCGAAATCGTCGACGATCACGCCGGCCTCCAGGGGCCATTTCTTCTCGGCCAGTTCGTGATCGGCCGAATGCCGGGTTTTCACCCGCGTGCCCACGGAGAACTCTGGTTTCTTCTTGGAGTCGGTGTCAGGTGTCATCTCGGTCCTTCCGCTCGCCAGCGTCTGGTTCGAGGTTAGTCCGCCATCCCGCATTCGCGCGGGCCGAACGGATATGCTCCCCCGTGAGCGCAGTTCGACGCGCAGTTGGGGAGTGGTATGGGTCGCGAAGTGACGTCTCGGACATTCACCCGAGCAGACCGGCGCCTGTTCCGGCAGAAGGTGCTGCTGTGCGCCGACGCGCTCGAGCGGATGCTTCGGGAGGGTGCGTTCGCCGACGACGTCGACCCGCCGCGGCCGATGCTGGGGATGGAGATCGAGTTCAACCTCGTCCACGCCGACATGACGCCCGCGATGTCGAATCTCGCTGTACTCGAGTCGATCGACGACGACGCCGTGTTCCAGACCGAGCTCGGCCAGTTCAACGTCGAGATGAACGTCCGGCCGGGTCCGCTCGTCGGCGAGGGCACGTTCGAGCTCGAACGCACACTGCGGGCGTCGCTGCACGTCGCCGACGCTCGGATCCACGGGCAGGACGCGCAGCTGGTGATGATCGGCATGCTGCCGACGCTGCAGCTCGAGCACCTCGGTTACGAGTGGATCACCGCGAATCCCCGCTACGAGCAGCTCAACGAACAGATCTTCGCCGCTCGCGGTGAGGACATCGAACTCGACCTCGAGGGTGTGCCGCTTTCGGGCCGGCTCGCCGAACAGCTGAGGGTGGACGCCAACTCGGTGCTCCCGGAGGCCGCGTGCACTTCCCTCCAGTTGCACCTGCGGGTCGCGCCGGACGAGTTCGCCGCCCACTGGAACGCCGCGCAGTGCCTGGCGGGCGCCCAGGTGGCGCTCGCGGCGAACTCGCCGTTCATGGCAGGCAAGGCGTTGTGGCACGAATCCCGCATCCCGATCTTCGAGCAGGCCACCGACACGCGTCCGCTGGAGCTGAAGAACCAGGGTGTGCGGCCGCGCGTGTGGTTCGGCGAGCGGTGGATCACCTCGGTGTTCGACCTGTTCGAGGAGAATTCCCGGTACTTCCCGGCGCTGCTACCCGAGATGTCCGACGTCGACCCGTCGGCGGAACTCGACGCCGGACGGGTGCCCGACCTCAGCGAACTGCAGATGCACAACGGCACCATCTACCGGTGGAACCGGCCGGTCTACGACAGCGACGACGGAAAGCCGCACTTGCGGATCGAGAACCGCGTGCTGCCGGCGGGCCCGACCGTCCTCGACACGATGGCGAACGCCGCGTTCTACTACGGTGCGTTGCGCGGGCTCGTCGAGGCGGAGCAGCCGGTGTGGTCGCAGATGTCGTTCAACGCCGCCGAGGAGAACCTGCACGCCGGCGCGAAGTACGGCATGGACGCCGAACTGTACTGGCCCGGTGTCGGGTTCGCGGGCGCCGGCGAGCTCGTCCTGCGGCGGCTGCTGCCGATCGCAGACGAGGGTCTCGCCGCCTTCGGACTGTCCGCGAAGGCCCGCGACCGCTACCTCAGCGTCATCGAGGGCCGGTGCCTCACCCGGCAGACCGGGGCATCGTGGCAGCGTGCGCAGGTGATCCGGCACGAGGACGCCGGTCTGGGCCGCCCGGAGGCCCTGGCCGCCATGCTGCGTCAGTACGTCGAGAACATGCGCGAGGGGAGCCCCGTTCACACCTGGCCGGTGTGAACGGGTGCGGCCGCCCTCACACTCCGGCGGCCGACCAGCTGTCGGGACCGAAGACCTCGTAGTGAATGTTCTCGGCGGGCACGTCCTTCGCGAGCAGCGCCTCGCGCATGCCGAGCATGAACGGCAGCGGCCCGCACAGGTAGGCCTGGGTGCCGGGCGCGATCGTCACCTCGCCCAGGTCGGCTCGTCCCTCCCGGAGGCTGCCCTCGGGCCTGCGGGCGCCCAGGTCCTCGTACCAGCGATGCATCACCGCGAACGGCAGGCGCTCCACGAGTTCCGTCAGCTCCGCGCGGTGCGCGTGGCTGCTGGCGGAGCGATCGGCGTGGAGCACCGAGATCGGCCGGCCGTCCTCCGTGTCGGCGAGGTGGCTGAGCATCCCGATCATCGGCGTGCACCCGATGCCCGCGGAGACGAGGAGCAGCGGCGCGTCGTCGTCCTGCAGGACGAGATCACCGAACGGTGTCGAGACCTCCACGATGTCCTCTTCGAACACGTTGTGGTACAGGAAATTCGACACCTCGCCCGTTCGTTTCACGGAGATCCGCCAGTCGCCGCCGGACGGTGCCGACGACAGACTGTACTGGCGGATCTGGCGCGCACCGTCCGGCAGGCGAACCGCGACGGAGAGATACTGTCCCGGCGCGAAGGTGGGAAGAGGAGTGCCGTCCACCGAGGTGAGGACGAACGAGACGGTGTCCGCGGACTCGTGCCTGCGCTCGCGAACCCGCACGTTCCGCCACACGTCTCCGGCCGCCACACCCGCCGAGGCGTACAGGCCGGCCTCCATCGAGATCAGCGTCTCGGCCATCAGCCAGTACACCTCGTCCCACGCCGCCGCGACCTCGGGAGTGACGGCGTCACCGAGGACCTCGACGATGGCCGCGAACAGGTGCGTGTGCACGATCGCGTACTGCGAGGGCTCGATTCCCAGTGAGGCGTGCTTGTTCGCGATCCGTGACAGGATCAGGTCGACGCGCGCCTGATCGGGCTCGAGTTGGAGGGCTGCGAACGCGGCGATCGCCCCGGCCAGCGCCTTCTGTTGTTCGCCCTGCTTCTGGTTGCCCCGATTGAACAGGTCGCGCTCGAGTTCGGGGTGCGCGTCGAACATCTTGCGGTAGAAGAGCGTCGTGATGTCCGAGATCGCGGCGCCGACCACGGGCAGGGTGGCGCGGATGACGTCCGTCGAGGTGGGCGAAAGCATGTCAGTCTCCGATCGTTCGAGAAATCTGGGAAGTGGTGGCGGCTACCCGGGGGAGGGCGAGTAGCACGGTTCCGGTGGGGGTCCGGGTGAGATCTTCGATGGTGAGGGCGTCCAGTGAGTCGAAGAATGCGTCCTGCGCGCGCCGGAGCGCCGACCGCAACAGGCAGTTCGACCGCAGCGGGCAGGGGTGTGCGCCGTCGCATTCGACGACCTCCGCATCGCCTTCGAGCCGTCGCGCGAGCCAGCCGACGGACGCGGTGCGCCCGAGTTCGGTGATGGCCAGCCCGCCGGCGCGTCCCCGTCGTGCGTCGACGATGCCCATCTCACCCAGCCGGGTGATCACCTTGGCGGCGTGCGTGTACGACACGGAGAGTTCCTCGGCGATCGCCCTGCTGCCCGGCCGTTCACCGTCCCCGGCGACGGCCAGTCGCATGACGACCCGCAGCCCCAGGTCGGTGAACTGTGTGAGTTGCATGACCCGAACGTACTTTAATTCTCATCTGGAATACCAAATTTGTGACCGACGTCGCTCGACGAAAATGCTCTCGAAAAGCTCAGTGGCCCAGCCCAATTCGACTTGGGTGCACTGCCCCACCCTTTCATCATCGCCGAATCCGGCCGCCACGGCTACGGTCGGAGAGCCCGATTCGGTGGGGACTAAAGTCCCGGATCGAAAGGCGAAGGGCGGCAGACGCGAATCGGACACCGGGGATAGTGTGAAGCCATGAGCACACGGGACCGCAACAGTGTCGTCGTCGGTGTCGACGGATCGGACAGCTCGAAGTCCGCGGTACGGGTGGCGGCCGACCTGGCCACCGAACGCAGCCTGAACCTGAAGATCATCCACGCCCTCGACTTTGCGCCGTACGGGTTCGGCGGCCCCTACATGGATTCGGGCGGCGTGTACGAATGGGTCGAAGCGAGCGGCAAGGCGATCCTCGCCGAGGCACAGGAAGAGGCGTACGCGGTCAATCCCATCATCGACGTGTACACCGAACTGTCGATCGGGAGCAGTGCGCAGTGGCTCGTCGACCTGTCCGAGAACGCCCGGATCGTGGTGGTCGGGGCGTCCGGGTCCGGTGCCGCGGCTACCGCCCTGCTCGGGAACACGGCGATCAACGTCACCAGCCACGCACACTGCCCTGTCGTCGTGGTCCGGGGGGACGCCCACGAGGGCGGGCCCGTCGTCGTCGGTGTCGACGGCAGCCCCACCAGCGAGCGGGCGATCTCGGTGGCCTTCCAGGAAGCGTCGCTGCGGAACGCGCCGTTGGTGGCCGTGCACGTCTGGAGCGACCTCGGGCCGACGGCGTTCGAGGACCCACGGGCCGTGGCCCTGGTCCCGCAGGGTGTCGAGGAGGACGAACACGCCGTCCTCGCCGAGAGCCTCGCCGGCTGGCAGGAGAAATACCCGGACGTGCAGGTCACCCGCGAGGTGTACATCGACAACCCGCGGGCGCGGCTGCTGGAGTGGTCGAAGAAGGCGCAACTGCTGGTGGTGGGCAGTCGGGGCCGCGGCGGTTTCAAGGGAATGCTGCTCGGGTCGACCAGCAACAGCCTGGTCGGCGGTGCGCACTGCCCGGTGGTCGTCGTGAGGCCTGCACGCCCCTGACGCGGTTGCCCGCAGTAGTGTTCTGGACTGAAGAAGAACAGGTTGCAGGAACGCCAGGATTGGGGAACGACGTGCGCATAGGTATGGGCTTGAACTACAGCGGCGGTTTCGCCGAGACGGTGGACGAAGTCGCCGACCTGGAGAAAGCCGGACTCGACATCGCGTTCGTGCCCGAGGCCTACTCGTTCGACGCGGTCAGCCAGATCGGCTACCTCGCCGCCAAGACCACGACGCTCGAACTCGCGTCCGGCATCTTCCAGATCTACACCCGCACGCCGAGCCTGACGGCCATGACGGCAGCCGGCCTCGACTTCGTGTCGAACGGCCGCTTCGTGATGGGCCTCGGCGCGTCCGGACCCCAGGTGATCGAGGGCTTTCACGGCGTCAAGTACGACGCACCCCTCGGGCGTACCCGCGAGGTCGTCGAGATCTGCCGCAAGGTGTGGCGCCGCGAGAAGGTCGAATTCCAGGGCAAGTACTACCAGGTTCCGCTGCCCGCGGAGAAGGGCACCGGGCTGGGCAAGCCGCTGAAGATCATCAACCACCCTGTGCGTGATCGCATCCCGATCGTCATCGCCTCGCTCGGGCCCAAGAACGTAGAGATGACGGCCGAGATCGCCGAGGGCTGGGAACCGATCTTCTATTACCCGGAGAAGGCCGCCGGCGTGTGGGGCGAGCCCCTAGCAAAAGGCAAGGCGAAGCGCGACCCCAGCCTCGGCGAGCTGCAGGTCTTCGCCTCGCCGGCGCTCGCCATCGGCGACGACGTCGAGCACATGCTCGACTGGGTGCGCCCCGGTCTCGCGCTGTACATCGGTGGCATGGGCGCGAAGGGCAAGAACTTCTACAACGACCTCGCGGTCCGGTACGGCTACGAGAAGGAAGCCGAGACCATCCAGGACCTCTACCTGTCGGGCAAGAAGGACGAGGCCGCCGCCGCGGTGCCGGACGAACTGGTGCGGGCCGTGTCCCTGATCGGTCCGGAGAGCTACGTCGCGGAACGGGTGGCCGCGTTCGCCGAATCCGGGGTCACCACCCTCACCGTCACACCGCTCGCCGCGGATCGCGCGGGTCGCGTCGCGTTGGTCGAGAAGCTCCGCAAGATCTGCGGGTAACTCCGCGAACCCCCGCAATACCCAGCCGGAAGAACCAGGAAAGGTGACCATGACCGGAATCAAGCCGATCGTTGTGGGTGTCGACGGATCGGAGTCGGCCTCCGCCGCCGTGGCGTGGGCCGCCCGCGCCGCCGCCGCACTGTCGCTCCCGCTGCACATCGTGACGGTGGTGCACATTCCTTCCTTCTATTACACCGAGCCGTATCTCGCCGAGAGCTTCAAGGAAGAACTCGAGAACACGGCGACGGCCCGGCTGGGCAGTGCTCGGGTGCACGCCACGCAGACGGTGGACGAGCCGCTCGACATCACCACCGAGCAGTTCGAGGGCAAAGTGAGCCAGACTCTCATCGAGCATTCCGCGAACGCGCACATGGTCGTCCTCGGTTCGCGCGGGCACGGTGAGTTCACCGGCCTGCTCGTCGGTTCCACCACGTCCGCGGTCGCCGCGCACGGTCATTGCCCACTCGTGGTCGTGCGGGGGAGGACCCTGGACGGACAGCCGCCGACCGAGGGGCCGATCGTGGTCGGCGTCGACGGTTCGGAGAGCAGCGAGGCGGCGCTGGAAGGGGCGTTCGAGCAGGCCGCCGCCCGCGGGGCCGGCCTGGTCGCGGTCAACGTGTGGAGCGATGTCAGCGTGCAGCCGTCGCTCGGCGCCACCCCGGAAGACCCGCTGTGGAGCAGCATTCAGACCGGTGAAGAGGTGGTGCTGTCGGAGCGTCTCGCCGGGTACCAGGAGCGGTATCCCGACGTGTCGGTCGAACGCGTCGTCGCGCGCGACCGTCCGGTGCGCGTGCTCAGCGAATTCGCGGAGAAGGCGCAGCTGATCGTCGTGGGCAGCCGCGGACGGGGTGGCTTCAAGGGAATGTTGCTGGGCTCCACCAGCAATGCGCTGCTCCACACCGCGGACTGCCCGGTGATGATCGTCCGGCCGGAGAGCTAGCACCCCCGATCCCCCCGGAATGGATGTGCCCGCCGGATTCAGCCTTGGCGCGGCTCCCCGGCAGGAAGTGGTGCACACGACGAACGGCCTTGTGGCCGCGATGTTCGACCGCTTCCTGAAGGGGGCGCCCGCGCCGGCGATCGACGGCGCCGCGTCGCGGTACCCGCTCGCCGTCGAGCTTCGTTAGAGCGCCACGACGCGTTCGCCGCGGCGGGCTTCGCGGGCGAGCGCCCGGTCCCGGGACTCCTCGAAACGAGCGGCCTTGACGTCCAGGCCGTGCACGAAGTCTGCCAGTTCGTCGCGGTACCGTTCACCTTCGGGTCCGAAATCGTTACGTTCGAACATGTTCCACTTCCGCAACACCGGCAGGACGACGTCGTCGAGATGCTGGCGCAGATCGTAGATGCCGCCCTTCGCGATCAGCACGGCGTTGCGCCGGAAGTTGTGCATCCCGGCGCCGGGCATCTGGAAGTTGGTCAGCACCTTGTGGATCGCGGCGATCGCCTGATCGGGTGCGACGTCCAGGGCGGCGCCGACGATGTTGCGGTAGAACATCATGTGCAGGTTCTCGTCGGCCGCCACCCGGGCGAGCATGCGGTCCGCGATCGGATCACCGCAGGCCTTGCCCGTATTCCGGTGCGACACCCGGGTGGCGAGTTCCTGGAACGTCACATACGACACCGAATCGAGCATCGACCCGCCGCCGGGATCGAAACCCTGTGTCATGTGCTCCATTCGAGCGTGCTCGAGCGCCACCGGGTCGACCCCCCGTGTCACGACCAGATAGTCCCGCATCACGATCGAATGCTTGTTCTCCTCCGCGGTCCAGCGGCCCACCCAGGTGCCCCAGGCGCCGTCGAGCGAGAAGTGCTGGGCGATCTCCCGGTGATAGGACGGCAGATTGTCCTCGGTCAGCAGGTTGGTGATCATCGCCGCCCTGGCGGTGTCGCTGAGCTGCGACTGCTCCGGATCCCAGTCCTCGCCGCCCAGCGCGGCGAAGTTGCGGCCGTCGTCCCACGGCACGTAGTCGTGGGGATGCCAGTCCTTGGCCATGGCGAGGTGCCGGTTGACGTTGTCCTCGGCGACGTCCTCGAGTTCGTGCAGCAGTTCGCGGTCCGTGAGTACGCGGCTCACAAGGGCACTCCGTTTCTGTTCTGTCAGTATCCGATTCGCAGGATCAGTTGTGGATGGCCGGGCAGGTTCAGTCGCCGCGCGAGCCGCTGCGCCGAGTCGTCGACGCGCAGCGGGTGGGAGAGGATGGACGCGCCGAGCCGGGCGTCGACGGCAGTCAGCCACGCTCGCTCGACGGCGATTCCGGTACGGACCAGGTCGATCGACTCCTGCGTGTCCGACGCGAACACGAGGACGGTCTCGCCCTCGATGGCCGCGGCGAGGCGCGCCGAATCGGGGACGCCGCGGGTGACCACGGTATGGATGGTGTCGACCGACTCGTGACCGCCGTGCGGAAGCCAGTGCGACGTCCATGGAAAGAGGTCGCGCTGGTAACGCGTATCGTGCCGCACGAGGTCCGCCGAGTAGAGGAGCACATCGGCGAGCGCGTTTGCCTCG
This sequence comes from Rhodococcus sp. NPDC056960, assembly GCF_042674125.1. Classification (NCBI taxonomy): domain Bacteria; kingdom Bacillati; phylum Actinomycetota; class Actinomycetes; order Mycobacteriales; family Nocardiaceae; genus Rhodococcus; species Rhodococcus sp. NPDC056960. The sequence goes on from NZ_JBHURF010000003.1 coordinate 301,620, forward strand.
TCCGGGGCGAGCAGCCGAGCGCGGACTCCCGTCATCTCCGCCGCGGAGACGATGTCGGCGACAGTGGCCGCGGGGACGGGGATGTCGGCGAACGCCTCCCGGTGACTGCGACGGCGGGCGATGGCGGAGAAGAGGCTCAGATCGGTGCTCGACGGGGACGTCGTGCCCACCGCCCGCACGGTCGCGACGAGTTCGGGCCGACGCGGATCGGGCAGCAGATCCGTCTCGATCTGCCTGCCGAGTGCCCGCAACGCGAGCTCCACGTTTGCGACACCGGCGCCGCAGGAGATCACGCGGTCGGCGCGCGGCGTGTCCGTGAACCCGCGGCGTTCGGTGATCTCCGCATGCGTGCCGTCGAGTCGCAGATCCCACGGCTGCGTGTCGTGGACCGACGGAGCCGAGACGATGGCGCGGGAGACCACCTCGATGTCACTGAGCGACCAGCTGTTCATCGCGACCTCCAGTTGTGGTGTCCGGGTGATCCCCGCACGCTCAGCATTCCGCGCATCGCGCCGGCCGCGCTGGGGTCGAAGGTCCCGAATGCGTGGGGAGAGGTCCCTGGTGGGCCCGCTACCCTTCGCCGGGCGCGGTACGGTTCGAGGAGAGACTGTGGAGGTGCACAACATGACCACGCGGGTATTCCTGGTCGACGACCACGAGATCGTGCGAAGAGGCTTGGTCGATCTACTCGGCAGCGTGCCCGACCTCGAGGTGGTCGGGGAGGCTGCGTCCGTGGGCGAGGCAATGGCGCGGATCCCGGGCAGCGGCGCCGACGTCGCGGTCCTCGACGTCCGGTTGCCCGACGGCAACGGTGTCGAGCTGTGCCGGGACCTGCGCGCCGCCCTGCCCGACCTGCGGTGCCTGATGCTCACGTCGTACTCCGACGACGAAGCGCTGTTCGACGCCATCATGGCCGGCGCGTCCGGATTCGTCCTCAAACAGATCCTCGGCACCGACCTGGTCGCGGCCGTGCGGACCGTGGGGGAGGGCGGTTCGCTGCTCGACAGCCGGGCCACGTCGGCGCTGATGAACCGGATCAGGACCGCGCGCAGGGACGACCCGCTGGCCGAACTGTCCGAGCAGGAACGCGCGGTGTTCGACCTGATCGGTGAGGGGCTCACCAACCGGGAGATCGCCGAGCGGCTCTTCCTCGCCGAGAAGACCATCAAGAACTATGTGTCCCGGCTGTTGTCCAAGCTGGGGATGCAACGACGCACCCAGGCGGCGGTGCTGGCCACCGAACTACGCAACCAGCGCTGAATTCGCCGTCACGTCAACGGGACCCGCCAGCTCACCACGGTTCCGACGTCGACCGCGTCGACGGTGCAGGTGCCGCCGCACTGCTCGGCGCGCCGGTCGAGGTTGTCGAGTCCGCTGCGCCGGGCGCCGTCGGCGATCCCGATGCCGTCGTCCGCGACCGTCACCGTCAGGTCGTCGTCGGCGGCCACCGAGATGTCGATGGTGGTGGCCCGCGCGTGCCGCAGCGCGTTGCTCAGGGCTTCCCGCAGTACGGCTTCCGCGTGCGGATGGATGCGGGCGGGCACGAGAGTGTCGATGGCGCCGGAGAACTGGACGTTGGGCGCGATCGGCGACTGGGAGGTGAGGTCGCCGATCACGTCCAGGAGGCGCCGGCGCAGGCTGGTCGCCGACGCGACTCCGGTGGCCTGCAGGTCGAAGATGGTGGTGCGGATCTCACGGACCGTGCGATCGAGTTGCTCGACCGCGGTGGCCACGATGGAGCGCACGCCGTCCGGGACGTCCCCGACCGCATGCGTGCTCTGCAGACTCATGCCGGTCGCGAACAACCGCTGAATGACGTTGTCGTGCAGGTCGCGGGCGATCCGGTCGCGATCGGCGAGCACCGACAGCAGACGTTGCTTGCTCTGCTGATCGGAAAATTCCACCGCGACGGCCGCCAGGTCGGCGACCGACTCGAGCCGGGCGACCTCGTCGGGATCCCACGGGGCATTGCCGCGCCCCGTGACGACCAGGGCCCCGCCGACTCCCGACGCCGTCGACAGCGGCAGCACCGCGGCGCGGCCCGCGTCGGCGGAGAACGGGGCGAGGCCGTCGAGGCCGGTCAGCAGGGCGGGAGTGCGGGAGTGCAGGACCTCGGCGAGCGGCTCGGTGCGGATGGCTTTCCGGAATTCGTTACGCAGCGGTCGCACTGTCGTGTCTGCGCCCACCACCGCGCCTTCGCCGAGCGTGACGACGATGGAAACCTCGTCACCGCTGGACAGTTCGCGCACCTGATCGGCGAGCGTGTGCAGTGTCTCGTCGAGTGAACCGCCGACCATCAGCCGGGAGGTGATCGATGCGACGGCCGTCAGCCACCGCTCCCGGGTCCGTGATTCCTCGAACAGGCGGGCGTTCTCCACCGCCACACCGGCCGACGTCGCGAGCGCACGCAGGATCACCTCGTCCTCGTCGGTGAACTCGGGCCCGCTGAGTTTCTCGGTGAGGTAGATGCTTCCGAACACTTTGTCCCGCATCATGATCGGCATGCCCAGGAAGCTCTTCATCGGCGGATGGTTGGGCGGGAAGCCGATCGACGCCGGGTGGTCGGCCAGGTTGGCGAGGCGCACCGGCCGGGGGTCGTGGATCAGCAGTCCCAGCAGGCCGCGGCCTTCGGGCAGGTGTCCCATCTGCGCGCGCTCGTCCGGTGTGATGCCCTCGTAGACGAACTCCGACAGGCCCCCGTCGGGCGCATGGACACCGAGGGCGCCGTAGCGGGCGTCGAGCAGGGAGGTGGCCGAGTTGACGATGCGTTGCAAGGTGGAATCCAACTCGAGGCCGGACCCGACGACGAGGACGGCCTCGAACAGGCGCTGCAGGCTGCGGCGGGTGGGCACCACATCGGCGAGCCCCTCCCGGAATTCGCTGAACCTCGCGCCGTGCCCACCGTCCGATCCCATGCCTGCAGCATAGGTCCGCAGGGGGCGTAACGCTGCGAAGCGCGGCGTCGATAAGGGCTCGAGTGTTTACTCAGTCGAACTAATGCTCACCCATTCATCTGACGAGGGAGAAGAAGAATGAATCGACGGCACTTCGGACGACGGGTCGCGGCAGGTCTGACCGCAGCAGTGGCAGCGACGATGATGTTCACCGGTGTCGTGTCGGCTCAGCCCGCGGATTCAGCCCTCGCCGTCGACCCGGCGACCGCGATCGCGAAGCTGCAGACCGTGGCCGCCGGCAACCCCGAGGCCGAGGCGGCCCTCGAGCGGCTCGCCGCGTCACCGACCGATACGGCCGCGACGAACATCGCCCTGCCGGGGCAGATCTTCCAGGTCCCGGCGTACTCCGACACCGGGCAGGGTGGGCCCGTCCTCGGACAACTGTACGGCGCCGGCGTCGCGACCAACATGAGCAACCAGTTCCGCTTCGGATTCTTCGGCGGACCGGGCGTCATCGCGAACGACCAGACCGGCGCCGAACTCGACGTCGTCTACTACAGCTTCGCCACCGGCGCCAGCGGCATCGTGAAGCTGGACCAGAACAACGTCGCGGTTCCCACGGTCGTCTCCACGGCGCCGGTCGCCGGACTCGGCAGCGGACTGGTCGTGGCGGCCGTGTATGGCTCGCTGAACCACCAGGTGGGGACGAACGTCGTCAAGAGCACCATCTGGTGGCCGACGCTCGGCACCGTGCTCGCCTGACCGTTCGAGAACGTCACGTGGCAGGTTCGGCTCCCGGCTGGGCCTGCCACCACTGCGTCCAGCGCTCCTCGAGTTCGGCCCACTCCTCGTCGTCCAGGTCGTACACGGTGAGCAGGATCTGCGCACCGCCGTTCGGCCGGGCCGAGTTGACGGGCTGCTCGCCGAACTGCAGCAGTCCCGGGCCGAGGTCGTCCACGCTCACCGCGGTCTGGTGTTCGCTGACGGAACACACCACCCCGCGGAGCAGGTCGCCCGTCCGGCAGACCTCGCTGAAGTGGTCGCCGACCCTCATGCCCTCCAGCCGATCGAGCCCGAGCAGGTGCCGCGCCGAATCGCCCTCCGCGACCGGACCTTCCAGGAACAGTGTGCGACGCTCCGCGAGTCCGTGCCGCTCGATGCCGAACTTGAGGGACTGCAGGAACGTGGTCCAGCCCTCGGTGATGTCGTCGTACCAGTCGTCCACGGCGGGGTCCCCGGTGCGTGGTGGCCGGGTTATCCGCACCACGGTGGTGCCCTCGTGCTCGTGCAGACTGAACCGATCGGCCTTGTCGAGGGCGAGCACGAAGTGGCGGGCGTCCTCGGTGACGTCGTCGAAGTAGATCTGACGGATCTCGTCGGCCAGGCCGTCGTAGTCCCAGCCGTGCCAGCGCCGGAGCAATTCCGGGTCGCGCAGTGCCGGCCACACCACCGACGGGGCCGCCGCGATGGACACCTCGAGCACGGGTTGAGATTCGGTCATCTGTTCTCCTGCGTCTCCACTGCTGTGCGTGCCGGCGTCGACGATACCGGCGAGCGGTGGACGGCTCGCGGCATCCGCGAACCGGTCGTCACATGGCGACGGTGAGCAGGAACGCGACGTCTTCGATCGCCTCGACGCTGTGCCGATCGCTCGGCAGGACCAGCAGGTCGCCAGTGGAGCCCTTCCACGAATCCTCGCCGGACACGAGGTTCAACTTGCCGCTCAGAATGAAGAGGGTGGCCTCGCCCGGGCTCTCGTGCTCGGCCATCTTCTGACCCGCGGCCAGGGCGACGACGGTCTGTCGGAGGCTGCGCCGATGGCCGCCGTACACGGTCTGCGAACTGCGGCCGCTGGACGTCCCGCCTGCCAACTTCAGTTGCTGACGGGCAAGGGCGGTCAGTGACTTCTTGTCCATGAGGGAAGTATGAACCACTGCGCGCGTCGTCACCCGTCGAATGGGGTAACGGTGCGGTGGCGAAGGGGCGAACGGTGACGTCCCCCGAAGCCGGATGCTGCCGATCTCAGGCCCTCGTGTAGGTGATCCACCGGTACCGCGTGCCGTTCTTCGCGGACGTGAGCCACTCGCCGGTGTCCCCCGCACGCCAGGAGTCGTCGATCGCGGGCGCCCACGCGTCCCCCTCGACCGCGACGTCGATCTCGGTGACCGACAGTCTCGTCGCGAACGGCATTGCCGCCGTGTAGATCTGGGCGCCGCCGATGACGCATACGTCCTCGGCGGTGAGTGCGAGCGCGGATTCGATCCCGTCGGCGTATTCGGCCCCCGGCTCGGCCCAGCCGGCCTGGCGGCTGATCACGATGTTGCGGCGCCCGGGCAGGGGCCGGAACCGCGGGGGCAGTGAATCCCACGTCCGGCGGCCCATGAGCACCGGGTGTCCGTCCGTGACCCGCTTGAAGTACGCCATGTCCTCGGGGACGTGCCACGGGATGGTGTTGTCGCGACCGATGACGCCGTCGACACCCTGGGCCCATACCAGCGTGACCTGCCGGGAAGCCACTAGACGGCCACCGGAGCCTTGATGGCGGGATGATGGCGGTAGTCGACGATCTCCACGTCGTCGAACGTGTAGTCGAAGATCGAGTCCCGCTTGTTCAGCTTCAACGAGGGATACGGCAACGGTTCCCGGCTCAGCTGCTCGGTGACCTGGTCGACGTGGTTGTCGTAGATGTGGCAGTCGCCGCCGGTCCAGATGAAGTCGCCCGGTTCCAGCCCGGTCTGCTGCGCCACCATGTGGGTGAGGAGCGCGTAGCTCGCGACGTTGAACGGCACCCCCAGGAACAGGTCGGCGCTGCGCTGGTACAGCTGGCACGACAGCTTGCCGTCCGCGACGTAGAACTGGAAGAACGCGTGGCACGGCGCCAGCGCCATCTGCGGGATGTCGCTCACATTCCATGCCGACACGATGATGCGACGTGAGTCCGGGTTCGACTTCAGCGTCTCGATCGTCTGGGTGATCTGGTCGATGTGCTCGCCCGACGGGGTCGGCCAGCTGCGCCACTGCACGCCGTAGACGGGGCCCAGCTCACCGTCCGCGTCCGCCCACTCGTCCCAGATCGTGACGCCGTTGTCCTGGAGCCACTTCACGTTGGAGTCACCGCGCAGGAACCACAGCAGTTCGTAGACGATGGACTTGAGGTGCACCTTTTTCGTGGTGATCAGCGGAAACCCGTCCGCGAGGTTCCAACGCATCTGGTGCCCGAAGACGCTCTTCGTGCCGGTGCCGGTGCGGTCGGCCTTCGGGGTGCCCGTGTCCATGACGAGTCGGAGCAGGTCTTCGTACGGGGTCGGCACAGTCACGCCGCCCAGTTTAGGCGGCTCCGCCGCCCGTGCGCCTTTCCGGTAGCTGGAGCAACCAGAAAGGCGCACGAGCGCTAGCCTCCCCACATGCGTGAACTCTTCGTGATCGGCATCGGCGCCGGCGACCCCGACCAGGTGACGGTGCAAGCGATCAAGGCGATGAACAAGGCCGATGTGTTCTTCGTCATCGGCAAGGGCGACGAGAAGCAGGACCTCGTCGATCTCCGCACGACCATCCTCGACGAGCACGTCCCCGGCCCGCGGCGGGTGGTGGAGATCGTCGATCCGCCCCGCGACCGCACGCCGTCCGACTACGAGGGCGTCGTGGACGACTGGCACGAGCGCCGGGCGGCCCTGTTCGAGGCCGAGTTCGCGTCCGAGCCGGGGGTCGGGGCGATCCTCGTGTGGGGCGACCCGTCGCTGTACGACAGCACGCTGCGGATCGTCGAGCGGGTGCTCGGCCGCGGGAACGTGTCGTTCGACTACTCGGTGATCCCGGGCGTGACCAGCGTGCAGTCGCTGGCCGCGCAGCATCGGATAGTGCTCAACCGGATCGGTGAACCCGTGCACGTCACGACGGGCAGGCGGTTGGCCGAGGGACTGCCGGACGGTGTCGACAACGCGGTCGTCATGCTCGACGCACACTGCACGTTCACCCAGGTCCCCGGCGACGACGTCCAGATCTGGTGGGGCGCCTACCTCGGCACACCCGACGAGGTGCTGATCTCCGGCCGCCTGCGCGACGTCGAGGACGAGATCCAGCGGGTGCGGGCCGAACTGCGCGAGCGCAAGGGCTGGATCATGGACACCTACCTCCTCCGCAGGTGAGTGGGAAAGTGTGGAGGAGCGCACTTTCCCACTCACGTGCCGTTAGCCTGGGAACATGCCCGAGCTGCCCGAGGTGGAGGCGTTAGCCGAGTTCCTGCGTGAACATGCCGTGGGAGCGGTCGTCGGCCGTGTGGACGTGGCGGCCCTGAGTGTCCTGAAGACCTTCGACCCCCCGATCACGGCGCTGCAGGGTCGCGACGTGACCGGTGCGGCCCGGTTCGGCAAGCACCTCGCACTCGACTGCTCCGGGTTGTGGCTCGTCACCCACCTGTCGCGTGGGGGTTGGTTGCGCTGGACCGACAACCCGTCGGCGGCGCCGCCGAAACCCGGGAAGGGCCCGCTGGCTCTACGGGTGCACTTCTTCACTCCAGAGGGCGCGACTCCGGCGTTCGACCTGACCGAGGCAGGCACCAAGAAGCGGCTCGCGGTGTGGGTGGTGCACGACCCGCAGGAGGTGGAGGGGATAACCCGGCTCGGACCCGACGCCCTCGCCGTCACCGAACCCGAGTTCGCCGCGCTGCTGTCCACCACGTCGGCGCGGATCAAGAATGCGCTCGTCGACCAGTCGCTGCTCGCGGGGGTGGGCAACGCCTACTCCGACGAAATCCTGCACACCGCAAAGATTTCGCCGTTCGCCACGTCCCGCACCCTCGCCGAAGATCAGGTGCACGTGCTGTACGACTCGATGCGCTCCGTGCTGACCGACGCCGTCCAGCGATCGCTCGGCCAGGACGCCGCGCGGCTGAAGGGGGAGAAGCGATCCGGGATGCGCGTCCACGCCCGGACCGGCCTGCCGTGCCCGGTGTGCGGCGACACCGTCCGGGAAGTGTCGTTCGCGGAGAAGTCCTTTCAGTACTGCGCGACGTGCCAGACCGGAGGCAAGGTGCTCGCCGACCGCCGGATGTCGCGGCTGCTGAAGTAGGCGCCGCGCCCGCATATAGTTGTGACCATGCGTGAACAGGCACCCGGACGGTTCGGTACTCCTCTGACGGACGGCGCGACCCGCGTCATGCTGCTCGGATCGGGTGAGCTGGGCAAAGAAGTGATCATCGCCCTGCAAAGGCTGGGGGTCGAGGTCATCGCCGTCGACCGCTACGACAACGCGCCGGGCCACCAGGTGGCGCATCGTGCGCACACGATCGACATGAGCGACCCGGATGCGCTTCTGCGCCTCGTCGAGGCGGAGCGGCCGCATTTCGTGGTCCCCGAGATCGAGGCCATCGCGACCGACGCACTGGCGACGGTCGAGGAACGCGGCACCGCGGTGGTCATTCCCACCGCGCGGGCGACGCAGCTGACCATGAACCGGGAGGGCATCAGGCGCCTCGCGGCGGAGGAACTGGGACTGCCGACGTCGCCGTACGACTTCGCCGAATCGCTCGAGGAGGTGCGGGCGGCCACCGAACGCATCGGCTTTCCGTGCGTGATCAAACCGGTGATGTCGTCGTCCGGGAAGGGGCAGTCGACGGTGCGCGGCGCCGACGACGTCGGCAAGGCCTGGGACTACGCGCTCGCGGGCGGCCGCATCAACCACGGCCGTGTCATCGTGGAAGGCTTCGTCGACTTCGACTACGAGATCACGCAACTCACCGTCCGCGCGATCGGGGCCGACGGCGAGGTGGGCACCTTCTTCTGCGAACCCATCGGGCACCTGCAGGATTCGGGTGATTACGTGGAGTCGTGGCAGCCGCAGCCGATGAGCGACACGGCGCTCGCCCGGTCGCGGGAGGTGGCCGAGAAGGTGACGTCGGCGCTCGGCGGCCGCGGGATCTTCGGTGTCGAATTGTTCGTGAAGGGCGACGACGTGTACTTCTCCGAAGTCAGCCCGCGCCCCCACGACACCGGCCTGGTCACCCTTCGGACACAACGACTCTCGGAGTTCGAGCTGCACGCCCGCGCCATCCTCGGGCTGCCGGTCGACACCACCCTCACCACGCCCGGCGCGTCCGCGGTGATCTACGGCGGCCTCGACGCCACCGGTATCGGCTTCGAGGGCGTAGCCGAGGCGATGGCCGTCCCCGAGACGGACCTGCGGCTGTTCGGCAAACCGGAGAGCTTCGTGCGCAGGCGGATGGGCGTCGCTGTGTCCACCGGACCGGACGTGGAGACCGCGGGGAGCCGCGCGCGGGATGCGGCGTCCCGCGTCACGCCGATCGCGTGAGTCCGGGCGCAGAAGTCCTCGTCGGCCTGGTCATCGTCGTCGGGCTCGTCGGAATCGTCATCCCGATCCTGCCCGGCACGATCCTCATCTTCGCCGCAATCCTGTTGTGGGCCATCATGACCGGTGGTGCGACCGCATGGGCGGTGTTCGCGGTGGCCACGGTCTTCCTCGTCGTCAGCGGTGTCGTCAAATACACCTGGCCGGGCAAGCGGATGCGCACCGCGGGGGTGCCCAGCACGTCGCTGATCGTCGGCGGACTGCTCGGGATCGTCGGGTTCTTCGTCGTTCCCGTGGTCGGGTTGTTCCTCGGTTTCGTCGCGGGAACGTATGTGGCCGAGATCTATCGGTTGCGCGCACACGACCGGGCGTGGGCGTCGACGTGGCACGCCTGCAAGGCCGTCGGGCTGTCGATGCTCATCGAACTGCTGGGGGCGTTGATTGCGTCCGGGGTGTGGCTGGCCGCCGTGGTCGCGACGTAGGTCGCCTGAAATCATCGTCGAGGGGTATCCAGAAGCGCCCTCCACCTGCGATGATGAAATGCGGATGTTGATCTTCCCGGCTAGCGGAGGAATACGCCGTGAACAAGAAGACGACCTGGATTCTGGCGCCCGTCGCTGTCGTGGCCCTCTCCCTGAGCGGCTGCGGCGACAACTCGTCCGACTCGGCGGCGACGAGTGCGACCAGCGCCGAGAGTACGACGAGCGCCGCGAGTACGAGCAGCGGCGCAGCGGCGCCGGCGTCGAACATGATGGAGAAGATTCCGTCACCCTTCGTGATGACCCCGCAGATGGAGCCGACCTACGTCGGTACGGTCGACGGAACGGATGCATACGTCGCGCTGGCCAGGTCGGGGAACGACATGGTCGCGTTCCTGTGCGACGGCGACCAGATGTGGACGTGGATGACCGGAACCATGGAAGGGGACACGGCGACGATGTCGTCGCCCGACGGAGCGACACTCACCGCGACGATGAGCGACGGCACGGTAACGGGGCAGGTCAGCGCGCCGGGCATGCCCGACAAGGCGTTCACGGCGCAGCCCGCCGCAGCGGAGGAAGGCCTGTTCCGCGCCACTACCAACCACGACGGCGCCGACTACACGCTCGGCTGGATCATGACCGCCAACGGCGTCCGGGGTCTCGAACGGCAGGCCAACGGATCGTCCACCGGTGCCATCGCCGTCGACCGGAACGGCGACGACATGGACGATCGGCAGCGCGAGCGGCGGCAGGAACGCCGGGACCAGCTGGACTGCGACCAGATGAACAACTACAACAATTGGCTGGCGTCGCAACCGCAGACGCCGCCGGTGGTCGAGATGGCGTCGATGAACTCCGCGCAGATGGAGGGCTGCTGACCGGACTGGGGGTGCTAACAGGGTCCCGCAGGCGTGTCGCAGCGGTACCACGTGCGTGCGTTGCCGCCCATGACGGCGTCGAAGTCGTCACCCACCGCGTCCGCGACGATGTCGATGTCGCTGTCCTGGAACACTCTTCGAGAACGGCTGCCCGGTAGGTCGGTGCCGAACATCAGTGCCTCCGGATTGACGGCATGGATCTTGCGCAGTACGTCGCCGACATTCTCGATGGTGGTCCGCCCGAACCCGGTGGCCTTCACCCGGACGCCCCGGTCGACGAGGTCGAGCAGGTAGGGCAGGCCCCGCGTCGACATCCCGAGGTGGTCGATGCACACGGCGGGCAGCTTGGCGAACACCGGTTCGAGCGACAGCAGCAGGGTGGCGTCCACGTAGAACTCGGCGTGCCAGCCGGCCAGCTCGTACGCTCGCAGGGCCTGCTTGGTGAGGAGTTTGACGTCGGTCGCGCTGCGCCGAAGGTTGAACCGGACGGCCCGGACCCCGGCGCGGTCGAGTTCGAGGATGCTGTCGTCGGTGGCGTCGGGCTCCATCTGGGTCACGCCCACCCAGCTGGGGCCGAGCTCGTCGAGCGCCGCCTTCAGATAGTTCTGATCGGTGCCCTGATACGAGGCCGTGACGACGGCGCCGCCGTCCACCCCGAAGCCTTCCGTGCGTGACCGGTAGTCGGCGATGGTGAAGGGTTCCGGGAGGTAGCCGTGGTTCTCGACCACCGGGAACCGGGGATCGATGATGTGAACGTGGGCGTCAAACACGACTTATATCCTGCCTTGTCCAGGTGAATCCGGCGGCGATCGGCTATCACTTCGGCACCGAGGACGCGCTGTCGGCGCACCTGGTCCGAGACGACGGAAGGGAACCTCCCCGCAGGAGGTTCCCTTCGCGCCGACTCGGAAGATCAGGCCTTGTCAGGCTCGCTGGCCTTGAGCATGTCTTCGCGCTCGACGACCTTGATCCGCTCACGGCCCTCGGGCTCGCCCAGGCTGCGCTCGTGCGCGTCGAGGCGGTACCAGCCCTGCCAGGTGGTGTACGGAACCTGCTTGCCTTCGAGGAAGTCGATGATCGCGTCCTCACTCGGGTTGGCGGGCTCGGCGAAGCGGGGCCGGTCCTCGAGCAGGTTCGCGACGGTCTCGTTGGCGTCGCCCTTGGTGTGGCCGATCAGGCCGACCGGGCCGCGCTTGATCCAGCCGGTGACGTACGTGGCCGGCATGAACCGGTCGTTGCCCTCGGCGGTGTCGTCGGAGATGACGCGTCCGGCCTCGTTGGGGACGGTGCCGGCCTGCTCGTCGAACGGGAGCTTGGCGATGTTCTGCGACAGGTAACCCACGGCGCGGTACACGGCCTGGACGTCCCAGTCGTTGAACTTGCCGGTGCCCTTGACGTTGCCGGTGCCGTCGAGCTGGGTGCGCTCGGTGCGCAGTCCGACGACCTTGCCGTCTTCGCCGAGCACCTCGGTGGGCGATTCGAAGAAGTGCAGGAACAGCTTGTGCGGGCGGTTGCCGACGTCGCGGATGGCCCAGTCCTGCAGGGTGTTGGCGACCATGTCGACCTGCTTGGAGTTGCGGCGCGCCTGCTCGGAGCCCTCGTCGTAATCGATGTCCTCGGGATCGACGATGACCTCGATGGTCGGGGAGTGGTCGAGTTCACGCAGTTCCAGGGGAGTGAACTTGGCTTGCGCGGGACCGCGGCGTCCGAACACGTGGACCTCGACGGCCTTGTTGGCCTTGAGTCCCTCGTAGACGTTGGCGGGGATCTCCGTCGGCAGCAGTTCGTCGCCGGTCTTGGCGAGAACGCGGGCGATGTCGAGGGCGACGTTGCCGACACCGAGGACGGCGACCTTCTCGGCCTCGAGCGGCCAGCTGCGCGGGACGTCGGGGTGGCCGTCGTACCAGGACACGAAGTCGGCGGCGCCGTAGCTGCCGTCGAGTTCGATGCCCGGGATGTTGAGGGCGCGGTCGGCGTTGGCGCCGGTGGAGAAGATCACCGCGTCGTAGAAGTTGTGCAGGTCTTCGAGGGTGATGTCGCTGCCGTAGTCGATGTTGCCCAGCAGGCGCACCGACGGCTTGTCGAGCACCTTGTGCAGGGCGGTGATGATGCCCTTGATGCGCGGGTGGTCCGGGGCGACGCCATACCGGATCAGACCGAAGGGGGCAGGCATCCGCTCGAAGAGGTCGATGCTGATCCCGCCGTCAGACGCGGCATCGGATTTCATGAGAGCGTCGGCTGCGTAGATACCGGCGGGGCCGGCACCCACGATCGCAACGCGCAACGGACGTGTCTGATCAGTCATCTGGAGCGAACTACCTTCTGATGGGCGGACAACGAAACCTCAGCTTAAATTAAGCCCAGCCTAATCGGGTGGCCGAGGTGCAGCAGACAGGGCAGGGCCCATTCTCGGGACTCACGCCTGTAGAGGGTAGTCGCCTTCGCGTTGGGGGGTCACAAACACGATTTGTAGGGGCTGCTCTATACACTCGTGACCACGCCGAGATCGAAGGGAAGTCATGTCCGGTTCGAGCGAATCGCCTCAGCGCGACGCGGGAGGCGCGGAAGATCCGGTGGATCCCCGGCGCGTCACGGCGGTGCCGTTCATCGCCGCCGTCACCATCATCGTCGTCATCCTGGTCGCCATCGTCGTGTCCAGCCTGCTCTCGCCCGCCGACGAGAACGTCACGGAGGCCGACCGCATCAACCGCACGGTGGCCGACTTCATCCAGGCCCACAACCACGACGACCCCGATCTGCAGAAGACGCTGGTCTGTTCCACCTGGTCCGACGACCGGTCGGTGCTCCGGGACCGGGACGGCGAGGTCGCGCTGAAGGCGGTCGAGTCGTCCGAGGTCAACGGCGACCGGGCCCGGGCGGAGGTCCGGGTCAGTGCCGACGACGGCAAGGGCGAGACGACGGATACATGGCAATTGACGCGGGACGGCGACAAATGGGTCGTCTGCAACTGACCGTTGCCCGGAAGGGCGCACTAAAGAGGGTTGTGAAAAGCTGACATGGTGAGTTACGCAGGCGACATAACGCCGGAGCATGCCTGGGAGCTGCTCCGCGAGAATCCCGACGCGGTGCTGGTGGACGTGCGGACGGACGCCGAGTGGAAATACGTCGGAGTCCCCGACACATCCTCGCTCGGGCGGAAGACCATATTGATCGAATGGGTCAGCTACCCGACGGGCACTCGTAACGACAACTTCGTGGACCAGCTGAAGGAGGCCGGGATCGCGGGCGGCGAGGACGCCCCGGTGATCTTCCTGTGTCGATCCGGGCAGCGGTCCATCGGTGCGGCGGAAGCCGCGACAGCGGCGGGCATCGGCCCGTCGTACAACGTGCTCGACGGTTTCGAAGGCGGCCTGGACGCCGAAGGTCATCGTGGGGCGGTCGGCTGGCGGGCGCTGGGCCTGCCGTGGAGGCAGTGGTGAGTGCAATTCCCCAAGGCGGCGCGTTTCAGAAGGCGCTGCCCGACGACATCGGCCAGGGCACGATCAGCGTGCGCGGAGGAACCCTGCGTTCCGGCTTCGAGGAGACGTCCGAAGCGATCTTCCTGAACTCCGGTTTCGTGTTCGAGAGCGCGGGAGCGGCCGAGGCGTCGTTCACCGGCGACATCGACCACTTCGTCTACTCCCGGTACGGCAACCCCACCGTGAAGATGTTCGAGGAGCGGCTGCGCCTGATCGAGGGCGCGGAAGCATGCTTCGGCACCGCCAGCGGAATGTCGGCCGTGTTCACGGCACTCGGCGCGCTGCTGAAGGCGGGCGACCGGCTGGTCGCGGCACGCAGCCTGTTCGGCTCCTGCTTCGTGGTGTGCAACGAGATCCTGCCCCGCTGGGGCGTGGAGACGGTGTTCGTCGACGGTGAAGACCTCGACCAGTGGGAAAAGGCGCTGTCCGAGCCGACCACCGCGGTGTTCTTCGAGACGCCGTCCAACCCGATGCAGACGCTCGTCGACGTGCCCCGGGTGGCGGAACTCGCGCACGCCGCCGGCGCAAAGGTCGTGCTGGACAACGTGTTCGCGACCCCACTGCTGCAGCACAGCCTGGAGTTGGGCGCCGACATCGTTGTCTACTCCGGCACCAAGCACATCGACGGCCAGGGCCGCGTGCTCGGCGGGGCGATCCTCGGGCTGAAGCACTACATCGAGGGTCCCGTCCAGAACCTCATGCGCCACACCGGCCCCGCACTCAGCCCGTTCAACGCGTGGACGCTCCTCAAGGGGCTCGAGACGATGCCCATCCGGGTGCGGCACTCCGTCGGCTCCGCCCTCGAGATCGCCCAGTTCCTGGAGGGGCACTCCGCCGTCGACTGGGTCAAGTACCCGTACCTCGAATCGCACCCCCAGTACGACCTCGCCAAGCGGCAGATGAGCGGCGGCGGCACCGTCGTCACCTTCGCGCTCAATGCGTCCGAGGGCGAAGCGAAGAAGCGGGCATTCGAACTCCTCGACGCCCTCCGGCTCGTCAACATTTCCAACAACCTCGGCGATTCCAAGTCGCTCATCACCCACCCCGCCACCACCACCCACCGGGCGATGGGCCCGGAAGGTCGTGCGGCAGTGGGCATCACCGACGGTGTCGTCCGGCTCTCCGTGGGCCTCGAAGACACCGCCGACCTGCTGACCGACCTGGAGCAGGCGCTGGCGTAGGCGCCTCCGGCGCCCGTGCGCCTTTCTGGTTGTTCCCGCAACCACAAAGGCGCACGAGCGCGAAGCGCCTACAGGTCGAGACTCGTGGTCGGCGCGAGCGCGTCGAGGCGCGCCGCGGTGGTCCCGTCCTGTTCGTCGTAGCGGTGCGCGCACTCGACGAGAGTCGTCGACATCTCGGCGAGGGTACGCTGCAACGATTCCCGTCGGCTCTCCAGCGAGGTTGCGAACAGGCCGAACGCGATATTGGCGGCCTCCGGCCAGGCCGCGCCGACATCGGTGAGGGCCGCTTCGGTGGCAGACAACCGGGAGGACGCCTCGTCGAACAGGGCGTCGAGCTGACCGGCCGCTGCGCGCAGTGCCGCCGCGTCGACGTGGGTGGAACCGCTCATTTTCGATCCTTCGTGTCGGTCGAGACGAGATCGGACTCCCGCGGATGCGATTGATCCGTTAGGGTACGGGCATTATGCATCCTGGGGGGGATCGTGAATCTGAGGGACATTGCCCGGTGGGACGTCGGAGCGCTGCAGGCCGTGCAACGGTCGCTGTCCGAGCGACTGGCCACGATCGGCTTCGTGCAGGACCGTCTCGCCGACATCGGCCGGTTGCCGACGTGGCAGGACGACGCCGCCGACGCCGCGCGTCGGCGGTTCCGGATCGCCGCAGATGATCTGACCGGCGAGGCCGCGGCGATCGCCGTCGTCGAGAGGTTGGCCCGTGAGTTGGTCGACGCGGTCACGCATCTGAAGGCCGAACTCGACTGCCTCCGAGACACGGCGGCCGCCCACGGAATGGTCTTGTCCGACAGCGGGGACGTCGCCGGTCAGCCCGTCGACGGCTCGGCGGTGGCGCTGCGTGAAGAAGTCCGCGCCGCCGCCCGGGCGCTGATACTCCAGACGGAGGACCTCGTCGCCGACGCGGCCGCTGCCCTGACACGGGCCGCGGACGGCGAACTCGACCCCGGCGCGGCGGGCCCGGCCGGTCCCGAACTGTCCGCCCCGGCGCCGCCGCCGGACGGCTCCCCACCGGACAACCGCGCGTACTGGGAGGCCCTGCCCCCGTCCCAGCGCCGCGAAGTGATCGATCGGCATCCCGAGTGGGTCGGCAACCGTGACGGCATCCCCTCGGCAGTACGGCACGAAGCGAACGTGAGCCGGTTCGACGACGAGCGGTCGCGCTGGGAGGCCGAGCGCGACCGGCTCCGGGACAGGTTGGGCCACAACATGTTCGGAGGAGCGTTCACCGACGACGACGCGGCCCTGTGGTACACCGAGCAGAAGTTGCGGGATCTGGACGACCTCGAGCGGCTCGTGCGCGATCACCCGGACGGACGGCTGATGCTCCTCGACCTGCAGTCGGGTGAGCGGACGATGGCCGCGTTCGCGCTCGGCGACCCGGACACCGCCGACCACATCTCGGTCACCACTCCGGGCATCGACACGACGATGGCGTCACTGCGCGGGATGACCGACGAGGCACAGGCCCTGAAGGCCGAGACCGAACGGCAGTTGGACCTGGCCGGCCACACGGGCGACACGGTGTCCACGATTGCGTGGCTGGGGTATCAGCCGCCGACCACCATCGGTCCGGGCAATTACGACGTGCCGTTCCTCGACCAGAATCTCGGCCGCGGATGGCTCCTCGACTCCTGGCAGTCCGACCGCGCGACCGCGGGCGCCCCGAAACTCGCATCCTTCTACGAGGGCCTCGACGTCGCCTCGCAGAAGCCCGACCCGCACATCACCGCGCTCGGTCATTCGTACGGTTCGTACACCCAGGGCCTCGCGTTGCAGGATCCGGGCCCGGGACAACCCGTCGACGACGCCGTGTTCTACGGCTCGCCCGGGTTCCACGCGAACGACGAATCGGACCTCGGGCTGGCTCGAGGCCACGGATTCGTGATGCGCGCGCACGACGACCCCATCAGCATGGTCGACGGGTTCGGCCGGCTCGGACCCGATCCCGTGCAGACCGACCTCGAACAACTGTCGGTGCGTGAGGCGACGACACCCGACGGAGTGCGGCGGGAAGACGCCAACGGGCACAGCGAATATCCGCGGTCCAGCGGCGACGGCACCATGCGGACGTCCGGGTACAACATGGCCGTGATCGTGGCGGGTCTGCCGGACCTGGCGGTCCGGTGACGGTCCGGGGCGGATGGACAGCGAAGACGGTCGCCGTGATCGGCGCGGCGATCCTGACGAGCGGATGTGGTGGCGTGACCGACAACCCGTACAACTTCGGCGACGACGAGATCGCGGCGGCGGCCGAGAGCCTGAGCGTCCGGCCCTCGCTCGCGGCCACCGAGCGGCAGGTCACCGACGCGGTAGTCCGGATCGGCGAGGCCGCCGCCGCGATTGCCCCCGGCACGCAATGGCGGTGGCACCGGGAACGCAGCCAGGGCGGGGGATGCCCGGGACCGTACGCGTACACGGACGGGCTCTCCGTCACCACGCAGGCGTTGCTGTCCGACCTCCCGATCGGCGACACCGAATGGCCGGCGGTGCTGGCCGCGGCACGTGCGATCGCCGCCGAGGCCGGAATGAGCCGACTCCACGTTCACGTCGACCGGCCCGGACACCACGACGTCACGTTGTCCAGCGACGACGGGAACCGGATCACCTTAGGGACATCCGAGGCGGCGTCGATCCGGGGCATCACCGGCTGCCGCCGGTCGTGAGTACTTGTTAACGTCCGGCGGTTAAGAAGTACTCACGGGCGGCGAAGCCGCAAAGGGATCCGACGTGCGGCCGACGAGATCGGCGACGGATTTGAGGACCGCGGTGGGGCGGTAGGGGAACAGTTCCACCGAATCGCGCGTCGAGATGCCGGTGAGTACGAGGATGGTCTGCAACCCGGCCTCGAGGCCGCAGACGATGTCGGTGTCCATGCGGTCGCCGATCATCAGCGTGTTCGCGGAGTGCGCGCCGATGGCGCGGAGCGCCGAGCGCATCATGAGCGCGTTCGGCTTGCCCACGTAGTACGGGTCGCGACCGGTGGCCCGGCTGATCAGTGCCGCAACGGATCCCGTGGCCGGAAGCGAACCCTCCCGTGAGGGTCCGGTGGGGTCGGGGTTGGTGGCGATGAAGCGAGCGCCCCTCTCCACCAGACGAATTGCGGTGGTGATGGCCTCGAACGAGTAGGTGCGGGTCTCGCCCAGAACCACGTAGTCGGGGTCGTTCTCGGTGAGGACGTACCCGATGTCGTGCAACGCGGTGGTGAGCCCCGATTCGCCCACGACGTACGCGCTGCCGCCCGGACGCTGGTTCGCGAGGAATGTCGCGGTGGCCAGCGCAGAAGTCCAGATCGATTCCTCGGGAATGTCCAGGCCGGTGCGGAGAAGTCGGGCGCGGAGATCGCGTGGCGTCCGGATCGAATTGTTGGTCAGGACGATGAAGGGGGTGCCGGATTCGCGGAGTTCGGCCAGGAACAGGTCGGCTCCGGGAACCAGGTGCTCTTCGTGGACGAGGACGCCGTCCATGTCCATCAGGTATGTCCAGCCCGGGTGCTCTACTTCGTTGCTCACCGACCCAGTATGAGGGAGCGGGAGGAGGCATGCGCGACTATGCGAGCAGCCGGAACAGTCCGATGAGGCCGACGACGACGATGGTTCCCCGTAGCGCGGTCGGCGACAGCCGGCGACCGTAACGGGCGCCGAGGACACCGCCGAGCAGCGAGCCGACCGCGATGAGGCCGGCGGCCGCCCAGCTGATCCGGTCGAAGGCCACGAGCGTGTACGCGGTCGCGGCCACGACGTTGACGATCAGCGACAGCAGGTTCTTCGCGCCGTTCATCCGCTGCAGGCTCTCGGGCAGGATCGCGCCCATCACCCCCATCAGGAGGATGCCCTGCGCGGCGGTGAAGTATCCGCCGTACACGCCCACGGCGAACGTGCCCGCAGTGAGCAGGCCGAGGCGCGTCGCGCTCAGGCCCGCCTCGTGGCTGCCCCGCTGCTTGGCCCACGCCTGGATCCTCGGTTGCAGCACCACCAGGATCAGGGCGAGGATCAGCAGCACCGGGACGACGAGTTCGAACACCGTCTCGGGTAGATGCAGCAGCAACCACGAGCCGAGAATTGCACCGGTCAGCGACGCCGGGATCTGCCATCGCAGCCGCGGTCCCTGCCCGGCCAGCTCTCGCCGGTATCCCCACGTGCCGGACACGCCGCCGGCCACCAGACCGATGGCGTTCGACATCGTCGCCGTCACCGGGGGGAACCCGAAGGCGACCAGGGTGGGGAAGGTGATGAGCGTGCCGCTGCCGACGATGGCGTTGATCGCGCCGGCGCCGACACCGGCTACCAGGATTGCGATGACTTCGAGTGGTGTCACCGAGGCGACGTTACAAGGGCCCGCGGCGGCCGGGCAGCCGGGTCGCACGACCGCGGCGATGCACCGCTCCGCGGCTGATTCAACCGCAATCCCCGGCAGATGTCAGCACTTCTGCGCACGGTGATTCTTGGTTCCTCCGAAACCATTTCCCCTGTGTTGCAGGGGAATACCTCGTGTTGACGGCGTGCGGGAAGGCGGCTAGTGTTCGCTTCAACCATCCAGAGCGACCGAGAGACCTGGCTCGTTGACGTCGCAGCAACCCTTCCGAATCTTTCGGGTGCGGGTGCTACCGCCGGGATCGATGGAAGGCAGCACATGAACTACCTCGCGCGCCCAGCATGGCGCAGACGGCACATCGACCTGTGCCGGACCACTTCCTGCCACTGTTGACGATCTCTCGCACCACGCTCACCAGGCGCGACGCCCGGTGAGCATCTGACGCGCGCCCGCAGAAGGCGGTAGACGCGCGCCTCGACTCGTCCCGCTCCAGGTGAAAGGCCGCCTCAGTGATGTCTGTTCCAAGTGGTGAGCGAACGTGAGCGCCCCCGTCCGGGCGCGATCGGCCGCACCCCTCGATTCCGCACCCTCCGGCGACGGTGACCGGCCCGAGGACGCGGCACTGGAAGTCGCGCGGAGGTGGCATCCGTGGCGGTGGGTCGTCAGCGTCGTCGTCCTGGTGCTGCTCGCGCAGTTCGTCCACGGTCTCGCCACCAACCCGGGGTGGGACTGGGCGACGTTCGCCAAGTACTTCACCGCCGGTTCCGTGCTGCAGGCGCTGTGGATGACGGTGAAGCTGACGCTGTGGGGGACGGTCCTCGGGTTCGCGCTCGGTGTGGTGCTGGCGGTCAGCCGCCTGTCGCACAACCCGGTACTGCAGGTGATCGCCTGGGTGTACATCTGGGCGTTCCGGTCGATCCCGCTGATCGTGCAGTTGCTGTTCTGGTTCAACATCACGTACCTGTATCAGACTCTGTCGCTGGGCATTCCGTTCGGACCCGGCTTCTTCACGTTCGAGGTCAACGGCGTCATCAGCGGCTTCACCGCCGCCGTTATCGGACTGGCCCTGCATCAGGCCGCGTATTCCGCCGAGATCATCCGCTCCGGCATCATCTCGGTGGACCACGGGCAGATCGAGGCGGCGCAATCGTTGGGCATACCCCGCCGGCGCCAGTTCTTCAAGATCGTTCTGCCCCAGGCCATGCGTGGCATCCTCCCGAACGCCGCGAACGAGGTGATCAGCCTGTTCAAGGGCACCTCGATCGTGTCGACGATGGCGATCGCCGAACTGTTCTACCAGGTACAGGTGATCTTCGGTAGGAACGGCCGCGTCGTGCCACTGCTGATGGTCGCGACGATCTGGTACATCATCCTGACCACGCTGTTGTCGATCGGCCAGTACTACGTCGAGCGGCACTATGCACGCGGATCGGCTCGGGCACTGCCACCGACCCCGTGGCAGAAGGTCACCCGGAAGTTCGCCGAGATCCGCGATGCCGGTGTCTCCGTACCGAGAGGTGCCACGAAATGACGGTCGACGCCCAGCCGGCGGAGTTCGCCGTGGAGGTGCGCGGAGTGCACAAGTCCTTCGGTGCACTCGACGTCCTGCAGGGCGTGGACCTGCTGGTCCGGAAGGGAGAGGTGACGGTGATCCTGGGCCCGTCGGGCTCCGGCAAGTCCACGCTGCTGCGCACCCTGAATCACCTGGAGAAGGTCGACCGGGGCACCATTCGCATCGACGGTGACCTGATCGGGTACCGGCGCAAGGGCGGCAAACTGCACGAACTGCGTGAGCGCGAGATCCTGAAGCAGCGGTCCCGGATCGGATTCGTGTTCCAGAACTTCAACCTGTTCCCGCATCTCACGGTGCTGGAGAACGTGATCGAGGCGCCGGTGTCGGCGCAGGGCCGTGACCGGGCCGCGGTCGAGGTGGAGGCGAAGGCACTCCTGGAGCGGGTCGGGGTGGGCGACAAGGCCCACGAGTACCCGCGACAACTGTCCGGCGGACAGCAGCAGCGGGTGGCGATCGCCCGGGCTCTCGCGCTGCGTCCGGCGGTGATCCTGTTCGACGAGCCCACCTCCGCGCTCGACCCCGAACTGGTCGGCGAGGTGCTGGCCGTCATCAAGCAACTGGCACGCGACGGCGCCACCCTCGTCATCGTCACCCACGAGGTGGGCTTCGCCCGCGAGGTCGCCGACACCGCCGTGTTCATGGACGCCGGCGTCGTCGTGGAACAGGGCCCGCCCGCACAGGTCATCGACAACCCGCAGCACGACCGCACCACGGCATTCCTCTCCCGAGTTCTCTGATTCACCACACCTGTTCCCCACACGATCGGTGTGGATCCCCGAAAGGCACACATGTCCACCGCACGGTTCCGTACGAAGATCCTGGCCTCGACCCTCACCACCGTCGCGCTGCTCGCCGCCGCGTGCGGGGGCGGCGACGTCGAGGACGAGGGATCGGGGCCGACCTCGGCCGCCGGCTACAACCTCACCGCCGACCAGAATCGCATCACCACCGACGAGGTCGACTCGATCGCCGCGAAGGTTCCCCAGCAGATCCGCGACCGCGGGACGCTCGTCGTGACGGGCAGCGCCGGTTCGGCCCCGCCCCTGCGGTTCTACGCCGACGACGACAAGACGCTCATCGGCACGGAGACCGACTTCGCGTACCTGATCGGTGACGTCCTCGGATTGAAGGTCGATCTGCAGGCCGCCGACTGGGCGCAGAACTTCGTCCGGATCGACTCGGGGGAGGCCGACGCCTTCATCTCCAACGTCACCGTTACGGAGGAGCGGAAGGAGAAGTACGACTTCTCGACGTACCGCCTCGACACGGTCGCGTTCGAGACGAAGAAGGGCAGCGGCATCCAGATCAAGGAGCCCAAGGACGTCGCGGGCCTGAAGATCGCGGTCTCCTCCGGCACCAATCAGGAAGCACTGCTGGTGAAGTGGAGCGAGCAGAACGTCGCGGCGGGGCTCGAACCCACCGACATCACCTACTACCAGAACACCACCGACTACTACCTGCCTCTCGCGTCGGGCCGGATCGACGCGTACTTCGGCCCCAACCCGTCCTCGTCGTTCCACGTCGCGCAGGCCGGGGAGACCGAGATCGCCGGAACCTTCTCCGGTGCGGGCGATGCGCTCCAGGGTGAGATCGCCGTGCTCACGAAGAAGGACAACGGGCTGATCACCGCCGTCAACGAGGCCATCAACCACATCATCGAGAACGGCACGTACGCACAGGTTCTCGATCGCTGGAACATCGCGAACGAGGCGGTCGACACGTCGATCGTCAACCCGCCCGGTCTTCCCAAGACCAGCTGACAGGAGGAACAGTGACCGAGAGGACCGACTCCGTGCAGGCCGTGTTCGTCGACCAGACGGATCCACTGGCCGCGCCGCTGCTCGACGAACTGGCGATCGAATACAGCACCCGGTACGGGCGCACCCGCGACGAGATCTACGAGGACCTCACCACCTATCCGGCGGAGGAGTTCGCCGCGCCGGGCGGCGCACTGCTCGTGCTCGTCGAGAACGGGACGCCGCTGGCGGGCGGGGCGTTTCGCCGGTACGACGAGAACACCGCCGAGCTCAAACGGATCTGGACCTCGTCGGCGCACCGCCGCCGGGGCCTCGGACGGATCGTGCTGCGTGAACTCGAGGCCGCGATCGTCCGCGCCGGCTACGCCCGCATCTTCCTCACCACGGGGCCGCGGCAGCCCGAGGCGGTGGGCCTGTACCTGGCCGCGGGATACACGGCGCTGTTCGACCGCTCCCTCCCGCCGCAGGACGTCGGAATCCACGGATTCGAGAAGGTCCTGCCCACCGCCACCGCTCTGCCCTCCGGCTGGGCCGCAAAGGAGTACGAGTCCGTATGAAGTTTCTGCTGATGAGCCTGATCACTCACCAACCGGATCCGGTGACCGGGGAGAAGATCGGCACCGCGGCCCGGCTGCGAGAGGTCGTGGAGTCGGCCGTCCTCGCCGAGCAACTGGGGTACGACGGGTTCGCGGTGGGGGAGCGTCACGAACATCCCTTCCTGTCCTCGTCGCCGCCCGTGGTGCTCAGCGCGATCGCGGCGCGTACCGACACGCTCCAGTTGTGGACCGCGGTGACCACGCTGAGTCTGCTCGACCCGGTCCGTGCGTTCGAGGACTACTCGACGCTGGACAACCTGTCGGGCGGCCGACTGCAACTCATCATCGGCAAGGGGAACGGAACGGCGCAGGCGGAGCTGTTCCACGTCACCCCGGAGAATCAGTGGGATCGCAATCGCGAAGGCTACGAACTGTTCCGGCAGTTGTGGGAGAGCGAGGACGTGACGTGGGAGGGCACGTTCCGGCCGTCTCTCGACCACGCGGTCGCGCTACCGCGCCCGTTGCAGCCGCGGATCCGGATCTGGCACGGCAGCGCGACGAGCACGGAATCGGTAGATCTCGCTGCCCGCTACGGTGATCCGATCTTCTCGGCCAACGTCACCTACCCCATCGATTCGTACGCCGAGCTGGTCCGGCACTACCGCGAACGGTGGGCGCACTACGGTCACGAACCCGCCGACGCCCTCGTCGGTGCCGGAACCGCCGGGTTCTACGTCACACCGAACTCGCAGGACGCGCTCGACCTGTGGCGGCCGATCCACGCCGCCCGCCTCGACTTCGCCCGCAGGGCAGGACTTCCGGTGGTGTTCGAGACGGTCGAGGACTTCGTGGAACGCAGTTCGGCACTGATCGGCAGCCCGCAGCAGGTGATCGACAAGGTGCAGCGCTACCACGAGCAGTTCGGCCACGAGGTGATCCACCTGAGCGCCGACCGTGTCGGCACCGACAAGCAGCACCGCGAAAGCCTCGAGCTGTTCCAGGCCGAGGTGGCCCCCGCGTTGCGCGCGGCCATTCCGAGCCGCCCTCTCGCGGCGCACACCGTGGAGGGACACGCATGAGCCTCTTTCTGGGTATCGAACTCGACGGCGAAGGCGCCCATCCCGAAGCGTGGCGGCGAGCCGGTCATTCACCCGACCGGTTGTTGACCGGGCACACCGTGGCGGACCGGGTCGCGGCGGCCGAGAACGCCGGATTCACGTTCGCCACGTTCGACGACTCGCTTCTGCCGCCCGGCGCCGACGGGGGACCCGTGGGCCGGATCGACGCGGTGAACCGCGCGGCGTTCGTCGCCGCGACCACGAGCACGATCGGCCTGGTACCGGTGGTCGGCACGACGTACGCCGAGCCGTTCCACACGTCCTCCCAGCTCGCGACACTCGACTACGCATCGCGCGGTCGCGGCGGCTGGATCGCCTCCCGCGACACCGACCCCCGGGTCGCGGACGCACTGGGACGATCTGCAGTCACCGCACCCGCCGACCTCGCCCGGGAGGAGCGGGACGCGATCACGGTGGTCCGGAACCTGTGGGACTCCTGGGAAGACGACGCGGTGATCCGCGACTACGCGACCGGTCGTTTCGTCGACCGAGACCGACTGCACTACGTCGACTTCCGGGGCGACACGTACTCGGTGAAGGGCCCGGCCATCGTGCCGCGACCGCCGCAGGGGCAACTGGTGGTGTTCGGACTCGACGGCCGGACCGATCCGTCCCAGGTCGACGTGGTGCTGGTGTCCGGGGCTACACCCGGTGACATCGCCGACGCCGCCGCACGGGCGAAGGACCGCGGGGCGGCGCTCGTGTTCGCCGAACTCGACGTGGCACTCGGCGCCACCACGCCCGCCCCGCCGTGCGGGCGGCTGTCGTTCGCGGGCGAGGCCTCCGGGCTGGTGGAACTGCTGCGCGCACTGGATGCGCACGTCGACGGTGTGCGACTGCATCCCGCTGTCGTCGACGAGGATCTTCCGGTGCTGGCGCGGTACGTGATCCCGGCACTTCTGCGCGCCGGTGCCGCCCACCGTCCCGTTCCCGGTGCGACCCTGCGCGGCACGCTCGGCCTCGACCGTCCCGTCAACCGCTTCCGGGCGGAGCGCCTCGAAGACTCCTCTCGCTGAAAGGTTGTGGAGACCATGACCGACAATTCGTACGCCAGACCCGGCGCCCAGGTGCATTTCGGTGTCTTCTTCCAGGGTGTCAACCACACCACCATCTGGTCGGACCCGTCGAGCGGTTCGCAGATCGACTTCGAGACGTTCCGTCGGGTCGCCCTGACCGCCGAGCGGGGCCTGTTCGACGCCTTCTTCCTCGGTGAGGGCCTGCGCCTGCGGGAACAGGGCGGCAAGATCCTCGATCTCGACATCGTCGGCCGCCCGGACGCGATCACCCAACTCGCGGCGCTTGCCGGCATCACCCGGCACATCGGGTTGGTGGCCACCCAGAACACCACCTACAACGAGCCTGCCGACCTCGCCCGGCGGCTGTCCGGGCTGGACCTGCTGTCCGGTGGCCGGGCCGGCTGGAACGCCGTCACCACGGACAATGCCTGGACCGGCGAGAACTTCCGCCGCGGCGGCTTCCTCGACCACTTGGACCGGTACGAGAGGGCCGGCCAGTTCCTCGACACCGCTCGCGCGATCTGGGATGCGTGGGCCGACGACGCGGTCGCGACGAGCACCGACGCGCCGACGTGGGTGGCCCCGGACGGAGTGCAGCAGGTGACGCGCCGGACGTCGCAATTCGACGTCGCGATCACCCCGACCCTGCCGCGCAGTGCCCAGGGCCACCCCGTCATCTTCCAGGCCGGCGACTCCCCGGCGGGCCGCGACTTCGCGGCCGGCCGCGCCGAGGTGATCTTCTCCCGGCACGGAACTCATTTCGACGACGCGCTCGCCTTCGCCGAGGACATCCGGGCGAGACTGCGCCGTGCCGGACGCCCCGAGGACGACGTGAAGATTCTGCCGGGCACGCAGATCGTGCTCGCGGAGACGGCATCCGAGGTCGAGGAGAAGGTCCGCTGGGTCCTCGAAGGCCAGTACACCGGCCAGACGGCTCTGTCGCTGGTCGGGCAGGTGTGGGGTCGCGACCTGTCCGATCGGGACCCCGACGGTCCACTGCCCGAATTCGATCCGGTCCCAGCACCGATCTCCGTCACCCGCGGGGCGGCGCGAGACGGGAAGGATCCGCTCGCCATCGCGCGGGAATGGCGTGCCCTGGCCGAGGCGCAGAACCTGTCGCTGCGCCAGGTCGCGATCGCCACCACCCAGCGTTCCGGTTTCGCCGGCACACCCGATCAGGTCGCCGACGAACTCACCCGCTGGGTGCGCAGCGGAGCGACGGACGGCTTCAATATTTCGCCGTACCTGGTGCCCACCGGACTCGACGACATCGTCGACCTGCTGGTACCCGAATTGCAGGAGCGTGGTTCGTACCGAACGGAATACGAAGGTTCGACCCTGCGCGAGCACCTCGGTCTCCGGCCCCCGCTGTCGCGGCGGGAGCTTCCACCCCGGCAGGCCACCGGGTAGCCGGGGCCCGTGTGGCGCGGCGACCGACGATCTCTTACACTCGGTAACGACCATCCAGAGCGACCGAGAGACCTGGCTCGTTGACGTCGCAGCAACCCCCCGTCCTGCGGGTGCGGGTGCTACCGCCGGGATCGATGGAGGAACCATGTTGACCGAAGGCTTCGTGAGCGCCTGGGGGCGCCTGCACGTCGATCTCTGCCGGCTGTCCACCTCCATCTGTTTCAGCTGACCCGCCACCCCGCCACCTCGGGGTTCCGGTTCGTCACACCGCATCCGCCTCGGATCCGGTGCCTTTCACCTTCCTGTGCGCGTGAGCGCTGCCCCTACGACGGGCAGCGCGCACGGCACTTCTTCGAGATCACGGAGTTCTCGGTGCCCTCAGTACCTTTGTCCTCGTCCTCCCGCGGCGGTGCCCGCATCGCCGCGGGAATCGGCGCCGCCGCCGTGCTGGCCACGGCGCTCACCGCGTGCGGTGGCGGTTCCGGCAGTTCCACCGCGGCGGATGCGGGACCGCCGCAGCCCGGCGGCACCCTCCGCTACGGCCTGTCCCAGGCACCCACGTGCGCAGACCCCGCACAGTCGGGCACGAACCAGACGATCTACGTGGCTCGTCAGGTGGTGGACTCGCTCACCGATCAGGACCCGGAGACGGGCGAACTGAAGCCGTGGCTGGCCGAGAGCTGGGACACCGACGCCGACGCGTCCTCCTTCACGTTCCACCTGAAGGACGGAGTGACGTTCAGCGACGGAACACCTTTCACCGCGGACTCGGTGAAGAAGAACCTCGACGCCGTCGTCAACACCCTCACCGGGGCCAAGGCCGCACTGGCCGCCAGCTATCTCACCGGGTACACCGGCACCACCGTCGTCGACCCGCTGACCGCGCAGGTCGACTTCGCCGCACCCAACGCGCAGTTCCTGCAGGCGTCGTCCACCCCGCAGCTCGGCATCCTGTCCGACAGTTCCGTCGCGAAGTCCGCCGAAGAGCGTTGCACCGGCGACATCTCGGGTACCGGACCGTTCACATACGCCGACTACCAGCAGGACAAATCCGTCACCCTGGCCAAGCGTGCCGGATACGACTGGGGCTCCGACGTGTTCGGCCACGACGGCGAGGCCTACCTGGACACCATCGAGTTCAGCGTCGTCCCCGAATCCGGTGTCCGCACGGGCAGCCTGTCCTCGGGACAGCTGGACGCGATCAGCGACGCGTTGCCGCAGGACGCCCCGCAGATCGAGGGCGCGGGCGGAC
Source organism: Rhodococcus sp. NPDC056960 (assembly GCF_042674125.1). NCBI lineage: Bacteria > Bacillati > Actinomycetota > Actinomycetes > Mycobacteriales > Nocardiaceae > Rhodococcus > Rhodococcus sp. NPDC056960. The sequence continues at coordinate 329,824 of NZ_JBHURF010000003.1, forward strand.
GGGTGCTCACCACGTCGAATCCCGGGACCCCGTTCGGCTTCCAGCCCAACGTGACCCGCGGACCGCTCGTCGACCCCGTCGTCCGCAGCGCGCTGGTCCCGGCGATCAACCGGCAGGAACTGGTCGACACCGTGCTCGGCCCCAATTTCAAGCCCGCCACCGGCACGCTGGCGAGCCGCACCCCGGGATACGTCGCCCTGCCGGACGTGACGTACGACCCGGAAAAGGCGAAATCGATTCTGGATCAGGCCGGCTGGATGCCCGGCGCCGACGGCATCCGCGAGAAGGGTGGCCAGAAGCTCGGTTTCCCGGTTCTGTTCAGTTCGGTGTTCGCCGGCAACCAGGCCATCCTCGAACTGGTGCAGCAGCAGCTGAAGGAGGTGGGCGTCGATCTGCAACTGGACCTCGTGTCCACCCCGGAAGCCACCGCCCGCCAGAATTCGAAGGACTTCGACGCCACCTACTACAACAGCACTCGCGCCGACGGTGACATCCTGCGCACCCAGTTCGGTCTCGAGGGTCGCAACCTGAACAGCCGGAACGCGATTCCCGCGCTCGACGACGTGCTGGCGAAGCAGCTGGCCACCACCGACACCGCCGAGCGGAGCGCACTCCTCGCCGACGCCCAGCAGCAGGTGCTGGGCAACGGTCTGTGGATCCCGACGGTGGAGCTGTCGCAGGCGATCGGCGCGGGCCCGACCGTGCAGAACCTGAAGTTCGAGGCCTCGGCCCGGCTCCAGTTCTTCGACACCTGGATCAGCGGACGCTGAGCCATGATTCGCTACCTCGGACTCCGGGTTCTGCAGGCGGTCGCCGTGCTGTGGGCGACGTTCACCGTGTCGTTCGCCGTGCTGTTCCTGCTGCCGTCCGACCCGGTGAGCATCGCCGTCGACTCGGCGTCCACAGGAACCACGGTCGACGCGGCCGCCGTCGCGGAACTGCAGGCGCGGTACGGCCTGGACCAGCCGGTGTGGGTGCAGTACTGGAACTCGCTGAGCCATGCCGTGCGCGGCGACTTCGGGTACTCCATCGCCACCGGGCAATCGGTGACCGAGGCGATCGGGAACGCGCTGCCCAGCACGCTCGCGCTGGCCTTCGCGGCGCTCGTCCTCGCCGTGGCGTTCGGGACGTCCGTCGCGTTCCTCGCCACCTACACAGGCATCCGGTGGCTGCGAAACCTGCTGTTCTCGCTGCCGCCGCTCGGTGTCGCGGTGCCGACGTTCTGGGTGGGTCTGATTCTGCTGCAGCTGTTCTCGTTCCGGCTGAAGGCCTTCCCAGCGTTCGGAGACCAGGGGGTCGCCGCTCTGGTGCTCCCCGCGGTGACGCTGGCATTGCCGACCGGCGCGGTGATCGCCCAGGTGCTCGCGGCGAGTCTGCAGACCACGTGGCGGCAGCCGTTCATCGAGGCCGCGCGGGCGAAGGGCGCGTCGCGCCGGCGAATCCAGACGCGGCACGCGCTGCGGCTGTCGAGCATTCCCGCCTTCACCATCGCCGGTGTGCTCGTGGGCAATCTGCTGGCCGGATCGGTCGTCGTGGAGACGGTGTTCTCGCGGGCCGGCGTCGGGCGGCTCACACAGACGTCGGTGATGGCGCAGGACATACCCGTGGTCCAGGGGATCGTGGTGCTGAGTTCCCTCGTCTACGTCCTCGTCAATCTCGCGGTCGATCTGCTCTACCCGCTGATCGATCCCCGGATCGTCGAGGGCAGGCGAAGCCGCCACGCCGCCGACGACCGCGCTGATCTGGAGGAGAAGGTTCATGTCTGACATCCTCACCCGGGAACTCCTCGACGAGGCCGAGGGTTTCGACCCCGCCCCGCAACAACCTCCGCCCCCGATCACGCCGGGGACACACCGTCGCGCACTCGGCGTGCCTGCATGGCTGCGGCACACTGTCGTGCCGGTCGTCGCGGCGGCCGTGCTCCTGCTCGCCGTCGGATTCGCGGTGGCGCCGTCGGTGTTCGCGAGCGGTGACCCGTTGGTCGGGGTACCCGCCCGGAAACTGCAGGCGCCCAGCGCCGCACACTGGTTCGGCACCGACAACATCGGACGCGACGTGTACACCCGAGTCGTCCACGGAGCCGGATTGTCCCTGACCGCAACGCTGCTGGCAGTGGGAATCGCATTGGCCGTCGGTTCGCTGATCGGTCTGCTGTCCGGCGCGGTCGGCGGCGCGCTGGACGCCGTGCTCATGCGAATCGTCGACGTCCTCCTGTCGATCCCCGCGCTGCTGCTCTCGCTCGCGCTGGTGACGGCGCTGGGGTTCGGCACGGTCAACGTGGCCGTCGCCGTCGGAGTGTCGCTGATCGCGAACTTCGCCCGGGTAATGCGGTCGGAGGTGCTGCGCGTCCGCAGGTCGCTGTACGTCGAGGCGGCGTTCGCGTCGGGCGTCCGCTGGCACACGGTCCTGCGTCGGCACGTGCTGCGCAACTCGTACGCGCCCGTCGTGGCGCTCGCCGCCGTCGAGTTCGGCATGGCGGTGCTCGCCGTGTCGTCGCTGAGCTTCCTCGGGTTCGGCGCGGTGCCGCCCACCCCGGAGTGGGGCTCGCTGATCTCGGAGGGCAGGAACTACCTCGCCACCGCGTGGTGGATGACGACCCTTCCCGGGGTCGTGATCGTGGCCGTCGTGCTATCGGCGCACCGGCTCGGACATGCACTCGAACGGAGGGAAGTGCGATGAGCGCGAACGACATCCCGCTGCTGCAGGTCTCCGGACTCCGGGTGGCGTACGGCAGTGTGAGCGATCCCGTCGTGGCCGTGAACGGCGTCGACCTGACGGTCGGCCGGGGCGAGGTAGTGGCGGTGGTCGGCGAGTCCGGCTCCGGGAAATCCACCACGGCGCATGCGATCCTCGGACTGCTCGGCGGCAACGGCCGCACCGTCGGCGGCACCGTCACGTTCGACGGCGAACGCCTCGACACGCAGTCCGAGCGCGCGCTGGGCCGGATCCGCGGCGCCCGAATCGGCCTCGTCCCACAGGACCCGACGACCTCCCTCAACCCCGTCCAGCGGGTCGGGGCGCAGGTGGCGGAGGTACTGCGGATCCACGGACTCGCCGACCGGCGGACCGCCGAACTCGAGGCGGTGCGCATCCTCGCCGAGGCCGGGATCGACAACCCGGACGTGCGGGCGCGGCAGTACCCACAGGACCTGTCGGGCGGGCAACGGCAGCGTGTCCTGATCGGGATCGCGCTGGCGTGCAGCCCCGAACTCGTGATCGCGGACGAGCCGACCAGCGCGCTCGACGTCACCGTCCAGCGCCGGATTCTGGATCACCTCGACGCACGGATCGCCGAATCCGGCACCGCGGTCCTGCTGATCACCCACGACCTGGGCGTCGCCGCGGACCGGGCCGACCGGATCGTGGTGATGAGCCAGGGGGAGGTGGTGGAGTCGGGGCCCGCCCGCGAGATCCTCGAGAACCCGCAGCACGAGTACACCCGCACCCTGCTGGCCGCCGCACCCAGCCTCTCCGTGGAGCGGGGACCCCGGCTCGACGACCACGACGGCGGAGTCGCCCCCGACGTCCTGCTGCGCGTGAGCGGGGTGTCCCGGACATTCCGGATCGACCGGCGCACGGCCATCGACGCCGTGCGGGACGTGTCGTTCGACGTCCCGCGGGGACGCACCCTGTCGCTGGTCGGGGAATCCGGGTCGGGGAAGTCCACGGTGGCGCGGATCGCCATCCGGCTGGAGACCGCCACCGCGGGACGCGTCGAGTTCGACGGCCGGGACGTCACCACCCTGCGTGGCGGCGCGCTGCGTGCCCTGCGCAGGCGGGTGCAGATCGTGTACCAGAACCCGTACGCCTCGCTCGACCCGAAACTGGCCGTCTCGGACATCGTGGCGGAACCCCTCGGTGCGTTCGGTGTCGGAACCAGGACCGAACGAGCGGCGCGGGTAGCCGAACTGCTCGACCAGGTCGCGCTGCCCCGCACCTTCCTGGGCCGCAGGCCCGCCGAACTGTCCGGTGGGCAACGTCAGCGAGTCGCCATCGCCCGGGCGCTGGCCCTGCATCCCGAACTCGTGGTGCTCGACGAACCGGTGTCGGCCCTGGACGTCTCGGTGCAGGCGCAGATCCTGGGTCTGCTCGACGATCTGCAGCGGGACCTCGGCCTGAGCTATCTCTTCATCTCGCACGACCTCGCCGTGGTCCGGCAGATCAGCGACACGGTCGCGGTGATGCGTTCCGGTCAGATCGTCGAATTCGGTACCGCGGCAGAAATTTTCGACAAACCCCGCCACGACTACACCCGGCAGTTGCTCGACGCGATCCCGGGACGATCCGTCGTGCGCCCCCGTTCCCCGCAGCCGAAGGAATCGATTCATGCCTGAGCCACGCTCCCCACTCGTCGCCGTCGATCTGTACGGCACGGGAATTCATCCGCAGTCCTGGCGGCGCCCGGACTCGCGCGCCGAGGACCTCTTCACCGCCGGATACTGGACCGGGCTGCTCGGGCAGGCCGACGCGGCCGGGGTGGATCTCGCGTTCCTCGGCGATTCCTTCGCGATCGCGACGACGGGGCACGCCGAGCAGCGCGGGCACCTGGACGCGGTGGCGATCGCGGCACGCGCCGTCGCCGCCACCGACCGCATCGGCCTGGTTCCCACGGTGACCGTCACCCACACCGAACCGTTCCACGTCTCGAAGGCGATCGCGAGCCTCGACCACGCATCACGGGGGCGCGCGGGGTGGCAGGTGGACGTGTCGGCCGGACAGGCGCAGGCGAATCTGTTCGGACGCAAGGATGCTCAGGACGTCGACAGCCTGTGGGAGGAGGCGGCCGATGCGATCGAGGTGGTGAGCCTGCTGTGGGACAGCTGGGAGGACGACGCCGAGATCCGCGACGCGGCGACCGGACGCTTCATCGACCGGGACAAGCTGCACTACATCGATTTCGAGGGCACCCACTTCACGGTGAAGGGCCCCTCGATCACACCGCGGTCGCCGCAGGGGCAGTCGCTGATCGTGATCGAAGCCCGGGAGGAGCACTCCACCCGGGTCGCTGCCGCACGTGCCGACGTGATCCGCATCGGCGCCCCCGGGGTCGAGGCCGCACGTCAGCGGGCAGTGCAGGTACGCACGGCTGCCGCGAAGGCCGGCCGTGACCCCGGGTCGATCCGGGTGCTGCTCGACGTCGAGGTGGTGATCGCCGAATCCGCCGACGCCGCCGACCACGACCTCGCACAACTGGAGAACTGGTCCGGCACCCGGTACGAGCCGCAGTCGCTTCTCCACCGCGGCGACGCCGCCGGGCTGGCCCGGTTGATCACCGACGTGGTGGCCACCGGGGACGTCGACGGCGTCACGCTCCGGCCGCTGGCGCTGGCCTCCGGACTCGAAGCGATCACCGCGCACGTCCTGCCCCTGCTGCGGTCGGACGCCCCGGTGCCTGGTCGGGGAATCCTCCGGGAACGGCTCGGCCTCTCCCGTCCCGTCAACCACTTCGCCGGACAGGACTGACCTCATGAGCAACCAGCGCAAGCAGATTCACCTCGCCGCGCACTTCCCCGGAGTCAACAACACCACCGTGTGGAGCGACCCCGCGTCGAAGAGTCAGATCGACTTCGACTCCTTCGTGCACCTCGCGGAGACCGCGGAACGCGGACTGTTCGACTTCTTCTTCCTCGCCGAGGGCCTGCGACTGCGGGAGCACCGGGGCCGGATCCACGACCTCGACGTCGTCGGCCGCCCCGACACGCTGACGGTGCTCGGCGCACTCGCCGGCGTCACCACGCACCTCGGTCTGGCCGGGACCATCAACACGACGTTCAACGAACCGTACGAGCTGGCACGGCATTTCGCCTCGCTCGACCACCTGTCCGACGGCCGGGCCGCGTGGAACATGGTCACGTCCTCGGACGCGTTCACGGGCGAGAACTTCCGGCGCGGGGGATACCTCGACAAGGCCGACCGCTACGTCCGCGCCGGCGAACTGATCGACGGCGCCCGCAAGTTCTGGGACAGCTGGGACCCGGATGCCCTGCAGATCGACCGCGTCCGGGGAGTGTTCGCCCCGGACAACGCGATCGGCGACGTCACCCATTCCGGTTTCCAGTTCGACATCCGGGGACGATTTACGATTCCGCGGAGCCCCCAGGGGCACCCGGTGCTGCTGCAGGCGGGTGACTCCGACGAGGGCCGCGAATTCGGGGCCGCCCGGGCGGACGCGATCTTCACCATCCACGGATCGCTCGAGGACGGCCGGAAGTTCTACACCGACGTCAAGGGCAGGCTGGCGAAGTACCGACGCAGCCACGACGACCTCAAGGTGCTGCCCGCCGCGACATTCGTGCTGGGCGACTCGGCGGCCGACGCGGCCGAACGCGCCGACCACATCCGGCACCAGCAGGTGGGTCCGCAGACCGCGATCGCGTTCCTCGAACAGGTGTGGGGACGTGACCTTTCCGCGTACGACCCGGACGGTCCGCTGCCGGACGTCGAACCGGCGGAAGACTCGACCATCACCCGCGGCCGGGTCCGGCACGCGAAGGACCCCCGCGAGATCGCCGACCAGTGGCGAGCCCGGGCGGAGGCCGAGAAGCTCAGCATCCGCGAACTGATCATCGCCGTCACCACCCGCCAGCAGTTCGTCGGCACCGCCACCCAGGTCGCGGAGGAGATCGACCGCTACGTGCAGGCGGACGCGTGCGACGGCTTCATCCTGGTGCCGCACCTCACCCCGGCCGGGTTGGACGAATTCGTCGAGAAAGTGGTCCCGGAGTTGCAGAACCGCGGCAGTTTCCGCACCGAGTACTCGGGCACGACCCTGCGCAGCCACCTCGGACTGCGCCACCCCCATCAGCAGACAGAAGGAGTTCGGGCATCATGACCGCAGTCACCGACACCACGACATTCGAGCAGGACTGGCAGGATTGGCATTCGGCCCGCGAAGACGCGTTCCGCGACCCGCTCGGCTGGCTGAGCCTCACGGCCCTGCACTGGCTCGTCGAGACCGACACGACGTTCCCCGACCTGCCCGGAAAATGGCGGGCCGACGCGGACGGGGTGGTGATCACCGCCGACGCCGGTCTCGAGGTCGACGGCGAGACGGTCGACGGCACCGCGGCCCTCGCACCCCTGGAAGGCGCGCCCGGTCTGCTCGTGCGGCACGGGAACCGCAACATCGAGGTGATCCGGAGAACCGGCGACGTCGCGCTGCGGATCCACGACCCCGAGGCCGGCACCCTCGCCGCGTTCACCGGCATCCCGGCGTTCCCCGCCGCGCAGCGGTGGTCCGTTCCCGGAACGTTCACGCCGTTCCCGCAGACCCGGGTCGTGACGACGGGCGCCGTCGTCGAAGGGCTCGAGCACCATCACACCGCGGTGGGGACGCTCGCATTCGAGCACGACGGTGGCGCACACGAACTCGTCGCGTTCGCCGGCAAGGACGGTGGGTTGCAGGTCCTGTTCACCGATGCCACCAGCGGCGTGAGCACCTACCCCGCGGCGCGGTCGCTGGCCGTCGCCGTCCCCGCCGCCGACGGCCGGGTTGTCCTCGATTTCAACCGGGCGTCCAATCTGCCGTGCGCGTTCACCGACTACGCCACGTGCCCGGTGGCGCCCGCGGAGAACAGGCTGACGCTCGCGGTCGAGGCCGGCGAGAAGAACCCGCGGTAGACATGGCCGAGAAGCAGGTCGTGCTCGGTGCGTCGATCGCCGCCGGCCGGACGGACGCCGCGGCATCGGTGCATGCCGCACGCACCGCCGAGCGGGGACGGTTCGACTTCGTCGTCGCCGACGGCGTCACCGAACCGAACGCGCTGGCCGCGTACACCGACAGGGTGGGGCTCGCGGCCACCCTGGGCACGACCTCCACCGAACCGTACGACGTGGCCCGCCGGCTCGGCTCGCTCGATCATCTGTCCGGCGGCCGGGCGGCGTGGAACGTCGTGACGGCCGCGGACGAGCGGGCGCCGGAGTTCGTCGACATCGCGCGCACCCTGTGGGATTCCTGGGCCGAGGGCGTCGTGACCGTCGACCGGGACGCGGGACGATTCGTCTCCGATCCCACCGCGGGCGCCTTCTATCACCGGGGGCGGGACTTCCGCATCGGCGGACGGTTCACCGTGCCGAGGAGTCCGCAGGCGCAGCCCGTGGTGATCGTCTCGGGCGACGGCCCGGCCGAGCGGGATCTCGCCGCCCGCCACGGCGACGTCGTCATCGCCCCACTCGCCACGTTCGAGGAGGGCCGCGCGTTCCGCGCCGACCTCCGGCGCCGCACCGTCGCCGCCGGCCGGCCTGCCGGGGCGGTGACGGTTCTCGCCGCCACGACGTTCGCAGGACCCGCGGCCTCCGTCGCGGACCGGATCGTGCGATGGGTCCACGGGGAGGCGGCGGACGGATTCGTGCTCGACTCCCAAGCCACCCCTGCCGGGCTCGACGAGTTCGTCGACACGGTGGTGCCGCTGCTCCAGGACCGTGGCATTCTCCGCACCGACTACACCACCCCCACGTTGCGGCGGCACCTCGGACTCGGTGCCCCGCTCAGCCACCGCGCCGTCCATCCCCGCTCTCTTCAGAAAGTGCCCTCATGACCACTCCGCTGTCCGTCCTCGATCTGTCGCCCGTCAGCGAGGGGGCCACCGCACGCCAGGCGCTGCGGAACACCGTCGACCTCGCCCAGCACGCCGAAAGGTGGGGTTACAAGCGGTACTGGGTCGCCGAGCACCACTTCGTGGGCGTCGCCGGCTCCTCACCGGCCGTGCTCGCCGGGATCCTGGCCGCGGCGACGAGCACACTCCGGATCGGCGCCGCCGCGGTGCAGCTGGGGCACACCACCGCCGCGGCCGTGGTCGAGGCGTTCGGCACCGTCGACGCGCTGTACCCGGGGCGCCTGGATCTCGGGCTCGGACGGTCGGGTCAGCGCCGCGCCGAGGCGCTGAAAGCGGTTGCGGAGCGCAACAACCAACCGGCGCCGCCCCGCCGGGAGACCGAGATCCGGGACGGCGTCGTCATCCCGGCACCGTTCGACCCGTCCGGCCTGCTGCTGTCTCCGCGGCTCACCGCGGCGCAGTCCGTGCTGCAGCAGCCGGGCGCGCTGTCACCGGCGTTCGACGCACAGGTCGACGACATCCTCGCGCTGCTCGACGGCACCTACCGCACTCCGGACGGAATCGAACTCCACGCGAGCCCCGGTGAGGGCGCGGACCTCGAGGTGTGGGTGTTCGGCAGCAGTGCGGGACCGAGCGCCGAACTCGCCGGCAGGCTGGGGCTGCCGTTCGGGGCGAACTACCACGTCAGCCCGTCGACGACGATCGAAGCGGTCGAGGCCTACCGGGCCGCGTTCCGGCCGTCGGCGAACCTGCAGCGGCCGTACGTCGTGGTCTCCGCCGACGCCGTCGTCGCGGAGGACGATGCGACCGCGCAGGAGCTGGCGTCGACGTTCGGGCACTGGACGCACAGCATCCGCAGCGGGCACGGTGCGATCCCGTACCCGGACCCCGCGCACACCGCACCGCTCGGGGAAACCGAACGCGCCGCGGTCGAGGATCGGCTGATCACTCAGTTCGTGGGGGCACCCGCTACCGTCGCCCACCGACTCGACAGCCTGCGAAGGCTCACCGACGCCGACGAACTGGTGATCACCAGCGTCACCCACGATCACGCCGACCGCCTGCGCTCGTACGAGTTGCTGGCCGCGGAGTGGGGACTGCCCCGCCTGCTCGCCGCCTGAGATCGCGATGATTGAACGCTGGTCCAATTGGGAATCCCACGCCCATGGACACAGCAAATGCCCCTGTGCCCGAGTCCCGTGACGCGCTGGTCGAGCAGCTCCGGCAGTACCTGAGCTCGATCACCTCGACGGAACTCGGTCCCGACGACGACTACTTCACCCTGGGATTGGTGAGTTCGTTGCGGGCCCTGGAGATCGTCACGTACATCGAGGGCTCTCACGGCGTCGTGGTCGAGGTGGAAGACCTCGACCTCGACAACTTCCGCACCGCAAACCGGGTTGCGGGGTTCATACGGAGGAAGCGGGGCGAGCAGCTTCGTGCGACGGACGGGGCGTCGCCGTGATCGGGATCGACACGCTCGTCGCCTCCGCCGAGACCGACGCCGGCAGCTGGGACGAGACCGGACTGCCGGTCGACGTCATCGGGGCCGCCGCACGGGCCGGGGTCCTCGGCCTCGACCGGACGAAGGACTGCCGCGGCCTCGGCCTGACCGCAGCCGAACTCGGCTCGGTCGCAGAGAGACTCGGGGCGGTCTGCACGTCGCTGCGGTCGCTGCTGACCGTGCAGGGGATGGTGGGCGCCGCCGTCGATCGGTGGGGCACCGCCGAGCAGCGGGCACAGTGGGTGCCTGCCCTGGCGACCGGCGAACTCCTCGCCGGATTCGCCGCCACCGAAACCGGCGCCGGCAGCGACCTCTCCTCTGTGAGTACCGCTTTCGAGGCGCACGGCTCCGACCACCGGGTCTCCGGCCGGAAGCTGTGGGTCACGTTCGGTGAGGTGGCGGACGTGCTGCTGGTCCTCGGCCGATCGCAGGCCGGACTGACGACCGCGCTCGTCGACACCGACGCACCCGGGGTCAGCGTCGAACCGGTCCACGGGCAGCTGGGCATGCGGGGCTCCCGGGTCGCGCACATCGCGTTCGACGACGTGCTCGTCCCCGCCGACCACCTGATCGCACCGCCGGGATTCGGACTGTCCCACGTGGTCGGCACGGCCCTGGACCACGGCCGGTACACCATCGCGTGGGGGTGCGCCGGGATGACGCGGGCGTGCCTCGCCGACGCCGTCGCGCACGCCTCGACCCGGGTGCAGGGCAGCACCGTGCTGTCCGAGCACGACTCGGTTCGCGCGATCCTCGGTCGCAGCTGGGTGGATGCGGCGGGTGCCCGCGCACTGTGCGAACGCGCCGCCGAACAACGCGACGCGCACGAGCCGAGCGCACTGTTCGCCACGATCGCCGCCAAGTACGCCGCGTCCCGCGTCGCCGCGTCAGCCAGCAGTCACGCCGTACAGGTGCTCGGCGCCGCCGGGTGCGCTCCCGGCAGCCGGGTGGGGCGCTTCTTCCGCGACGCCAAGGTCATGGAGATCATCGAGGGCGCGACGGAAGTCGCGGAACTCCAGATCGGCGACTACGTGCTCGGGGGAGGTGCGCGATGACCGCCGACCGGCCGATCACGATCGACACGGTCGCGCTCTGGTTCCCGGACGACGAGGTGACCGTGGCGGGTCTTCCCGAACTCGACGAACTGCCCATCGCGCAGCGCGAACACGCACTGTCGCTGGGAATCGACACGGTGCGCATCGGGATCGGTCTCTGCGAGACGGATCTGGCCCAGGCGGCGGCGGAGGAGGCGCTCGGGCAGTCCGGCCTCGACGCGTCGCAACTCGACGCGCTGCTCCTCGTCCAGGGCCGGGTTCCGCAGTATCTGCTCGCGTCGGAGTCCACCCGGCTGCAACACCGGCTCGGTGCGAGCCAGGCGTTCACCACCGGGGTGGGGGACCTGGGGTGCGTGTCCGTCTCGGCCGCGTTCACGCTGGCAACGGCGCTGCTCCGCGGCGACCCCCGATGCCGGAACGTCCTCGTCGTGGCGGCGGCGAAGACGCCCACCCGGTCGCGGTACCGGTCACCGATGACGCTGCTGGGCGACGGCGCCGCGGCGGTGCTGCTCACGACGTCCGGGACCGGCCGGTACGAACTCGTCGACCAGATGATCCGCAGCGACGGAAAGTACGCCGACCTCTTCCGCATCGACTACCGCGACGTGCGCGAGGCCGACTGGGTCGAGACCTGCGCCGACGAGCCCACGTATTCGTTTCGCCTCGCGGTCGAGAGCCGCAAGCGGTTCACCGAGATCAACGGCGAACTGCTGGCCCGGAACGGACTGCAGCAGGACGCGATCGGCGTCTTCCTCATGCAGAACCTGTCGGTCGGTGCGTTCGCGTTCTGGCAGGAGGCGCTCGACATCACGATCGATCCGGTGTGCGGCGAGAACCTCGCGCGGTTCGGCCACCTCGGATCGGTGGACGTGGCGGCGAACCTGGAGCGGGTGGCACCGTCCCAGAGGCCCGGCGACTACTGCGTGATCATGAACAGCAGCCCGGTCGCGGCGTGGAGCAGCGCGTTGCTCCGGCGCCTGCCGGACCCGCCGCGGGACGGGGTGTGACCGTGGTGGAACAGACGGTCAAGTGCATGGTGTGGGATCTGGACGACACCCTCTGGGACGGCGTCGTCCTCGAACAAGATGCTCCCGTCCCGAGGGCGGACGCCCTGCGGGCCCTGGACGTCCTCGACCGCCGGGGGATCTTGCACGCCGTCGCGAGCCGCGGCGAATTCGAGCCTGCCGCCGCGCATCTCCGCCTCCACGGACTCGAGGACCTGTTCTGCGCGATCGACGTCGGCTGGGGCCCGAAATCGGAGGCGGTGCGCCGCATCGCGGAGACGCTGAACGTCGGTCTCGACACCATCGCCTTCGTCGACAACGATCCCGTCGAGCGCGCCGAGGTGTCCGAGGCGCTGCCGAGGGTGCGGTGTTACCCGGCCGAGCAGATCGCGTCGTTCCCCGACCTTCCCGAGCTGACCCCGCCCGCCGTCACGGAGGAGGCCCGGCAGCGCAGGGCGCTGTACCGGGCCGAGCGGACCCGTCAGGCGAGTGAGCAGGAGTTCCCGGGTTCGAACTCCGAGTTCCTCGCCTCCCTCGATCTGGTGATGACGGTCCGCAGCGCCACCGAGGACGACCTCGACCGAGCCCACGAACTGACCGTGCGTTCTCATCAACTCAACACGACGGGAAGAACTTTCGGCATCGGCCAACTGCGCGCACTGTGTGCGTCGGACGACCACGAGGTGCTCGTCGCGTCCCTCGCCGACCGATTCGGCGGGTACGGCACGATCGGGCTCGCGGTCTCGGAGATACGCGGCGGAGACTCCGTTCTGCAATTGCTGCTGATGTCGTGCCGGGTGATGTCCCGCGGTGTCGGGACGGCGCTGATCCGGCATGTCGTCGACCGGGCGCGTCGCCACGGCAGACGCGCCCTCGCCGAGTTCGTGCCCACCGACGTCAACCGGGTCATGCTGGTGACCCTGCGCTTCGCCGGCTTCGAGGTGCTCGACTCGGACGCCGGCCGGACACTGCTCGTGTTCGACGACGCGCGGGGCCGGTCCGCCGGCACCGGTCATGTCCGGGTCCTCACGGGGGGTGCGCTGCCATGACGGACGTGGTCGCGGGCGGTGGGGTGACGGCCGTCATCCTGCGCCAGTGCGCCCGGGTTCCCGACCGGATCGCGGTCGTCGTGGGCGATCGGTCACTGACGTACCGCGAACTCGATTCGGCGAGTGCGGCACTGGCGCGGCAACTCCGCGCCGAGGGGGTGCGGCCGGGTCGCGTGGTACTGATCCATCAGCGGCAGAGCGCCGACACGGTGGTGGCGATGATCGCGGCGCTGCGGTCCGGCGCGGCGTGGTGTGTGATCGAGCCCGGACATCCGGCGGCTCAGCTGCGCGCTCTCCTCGGTGACATCGACTGCGGCGCCATCGTCTTCGGATCCGCGGACCCGAAGACGTCCACCGAATCCGTCCGGGCGCTGGCCCGCGACGCGGCCGGAGGTGTTCCGGCGCTGCACGACCGGGACGCCGCCCGCCCGGACGCCGCCGCCCGCCCGGACGCCGCTGCCCGTCCGGACGCCGCTGCCCGTCCAGACGACGCTGCCCGTCCAGACGACGCTGCACCCGCGGCCGAACTTCCCGGCGACGTTCCCGCCGCCACGCCCGCGTACGTGATCACCACGTCCGGGTCGACCGGCATCCCGAAGGCCGTCGTCGCGAGCCGCGCCAACCTCGCGAGCATGGTCGACGGCCGTGACTACGACTACGACGAGGACGACCTCGTCACGTTCTCCGCGTTCCGGCTCACGTGGGACGGATCGCTGCTGAAAACCCTCTGGGCGTTGTGCTCCGGTGGCACCAGCGTGCTCCCGGACGCGCACGAACTGAGGGACGCCGACGCCGTGGCGGCACTCGCGCAGAAGTGGCGGGCCACCCACCTGGTCGCGACGCCCTCCTTCTACCGGCTGCTGCTGCCGCACCTGGCGCCGCTTCGTGAGCGCCTGCGGCTGGTGACCCTTGCGGGCGAGGCGCTTCCGGGCACGCTGGTCGAACAGCACCGCGCCGTCCTGCCCGGGGTACCTCTGCGCAACGAGTACGGTCCGACCGAGACCACCGTCAGCTGCCTGGCTCACCCGGTGCGCGACGTGCCCGCCTCGATCGCGCCGATCGGCAGACCGCTCGGATCGAGCACCGCCTACGTCCTCGACGCGAAACTGGGGGTCGTGCCCGACGGAACGGTCGGGGACCTGTACATCGGGGGACCCCAGATCTCCGAGGGCTACGCGTCCCGGCCGGCCGCCACCGCGGCCCGCTTCGTCGCCGACCCGTTCGCGGCGAAAACGGGTGCCCGGATGTACCACACGGGTGACCTGGCCCGCGTGGACCGCCGCGGCGACATCGAATTCTGCGGACGCGTCGACGGACAGGTGAAGGTGCGCGGCGCGCGGGTGGAGCGGCACGCGGTGGAGGCCGCCCTGGAGAGCCACCCCGCCGTGCACCAGGCGGTGGTCCTCGCGACCGCGAACGACTACGGGGAGGCGGAGCTGACCGCGTTCTGGGTTCCCGCGGCCACGGCGACGCTGCTGCCCACACCGCGTGAGCTGATCGCTCATTGCGCGCAGCGCCTCGTCGCGCAGGCGGTGCCCGACCGCTTCGTCGCGCTGGGCGCGCTGCCCCTCGCGCCGAGCAGCAAGGTCGACGAGGCGGCGTTGCGCCGGATGCTGCCGGGCGGAGGTGGTGACGGTGAGTGACCGGCGCCCCGCCGCCGACGGCCACGAGGATCCGCCGTTCCCGCTGTCGCCGGCGCAGTACGAGGCGTGGCTGGCCCAGCAGCTGGCCCCGGACGTGCCGTTGTGCATCGCCCAGTACGTCGAGGTGCACGGCGACCTGGACGTCGACCTCCTGCGCGAGGCCACCGTCACCACCGCGGACGAATTCGGTTCACCCTTCCTGCGGCTGATCGACCGGGACGGTCAGCCGTTCCAGGTGGTCGACTCCGCCGACCGGTCCATCGGCTCGGTGGACTTCCGCGGGGACGCCGACCCCGTGGACGCGGCCCGGCGGTGGATGCACGCCGACTGCGAGGCCCCGCTGGATCTCACTCGCGACCGCCTCGTCGAATCCTCGATTCTCCGCGTCGGCGACGAACACTATCTGTGGTACAGCAAGATTCACCATGTCGCACTGGACGGCTACGGCGCGATGACGATGCTCAATCGCATCGCGGCCCGGTACTCCGCGGCGGTCCTCGGCCGGGACCTGCCGGAGAACGAGGCCGCCGCCCCCCGGCATCTGTACGACATCGAACAGCAGTACCGGTCGTCGAGCCGATTCACCGCGGACCGGCGGTACTGGGCCGACCGGATCGACGGTCTCGGACCGGGATCGAGCCTCGCGCGCAGGTCCGGTCCCGCGGTCGCCACGAGCACCGACGCGACCGCGCCGCTGCCGGACGCGGCGGAGCGAGCGCTCGGCGACGCCGGCACGCGCGGGACCGCGAAGATCATCGCCGGATTCGCCTGCTACCTGTCCAGGATGACCGGGCGCCGGGACGTGCTGGTGACGATCCCGGTGTCGGCGCGCACCACCGCGACCCTGCGACGGTCCGGCGGCATGGTGGCGGGCGTCGTGCCGCTGCCCGTGCAGATCCGTCCCGAGGACACGGTCGGCGAACTGGTCGAGCGGGTACACCTCGACCTGATGGGCGCGCTGCGGCACCAGCGGTTCGGGATCGGCGACATCCGGCGCGACGCGGGAGCCGGTGCGGCGGAATCACTGTCGGGACCGATGGTCAACGTGATGCTCTTCCGTCAGGAACTCGCTCTCGGACCGCTCGTCGGCGAGTACCACATCGTCACGTCCGGGCCGGTCGACGACCTGCTGATCAACGTGTACCGGAGCGGAACGCCGGTGCGGACGTTCGTGCACTTCCTCGCGAACCCCAACCGGTACGACGCCGACGAGGTCGGTGCGCATCACCGGCGGTTCACGGCGCTGCTCGACGACTTCCTCGCGGCCGACGCGGACACCGCGATCGGGACTGTTCACGAGGAGACGGCCCGGCTCGACTTCTGGACGCGCGCACTCGCGGACGCGCCCCCGGTGCTGGACCTGCCCACCGATCGTCCGCGGCCGGCCCGGCCGTCGCACGACAGCGCCGCCGTCGGCCTCAGCCTGGGCCCGGATCTGCGGCGCAGGCTCGCAGCGTTCGCGGCCTCCCACCGCACCGACGCCGCCACCGTGACGCATGCGGTGCTCGCGCTGGTGCTGTCTCGATCCGCCCGGACCGACGACGTCGTGCTCGGCAGGCGGACGGACACCGAACCGGTGGTGTTGCGGACCCGCGTGCGCGGCGCCGACCGATTCACCGACTTCGTCGACGCGGTGCGCGACACGGATGCGGAGGCGTTCGCCCACCGCGGGGTGCCCGTCCCGCGGATCGTGGAGGCTCTCGGCCTGCCGCACTCGGTGTCCCACGCGCCGCTGTACCAGGTGCTGCTCGAATTCTCGGAACGACCGCACGAACTGGGTGATCTCGACCTGCAGGTGACGGTGTCGGAGGAGTCGGTCCGATTCACCTACGCGACAGACTTGTTCGACGCGGCCACCGCCGAGGCGATTGCCGGCCGCTTCGCGCACGCGATGGATACCGCCGTCGCGGATCCGGCCGTCGTGATCGGGGACATCGACCTGACCTCGCCGGCCGACCACGCGCTGCTGCGGGAGTGGTCGGCGCGGCCGGCGGATGCGGCCCCGGAGGCGACGCTCGGCGCGCTGTTCGCGGCCCGCGCCGCGCGCAGCCCGGACGCCGACGCCGTCGTGTCGGGTGACGAGCGCCTGAGCTACGGGGAACTCGATTCCCGGTCGAACAGCCTTGCCCGGCGGCTTCTCTCGACGGGTGCCGGTCCGGAGACGACGGTCGCGGTCGCGCTGCCGCGTTCGGCGATGCTGGTCGTCGCGCTCGTCGCCGTCGTCAAGACCGGGGCGGCGTACCTCCCGATCGACGCCGACCACCCCGGTGAGCGCTCCGCCCTCGTGCTCGACGACGCCCGCCCGGTGTGCGTCCTGGCCACCGCGGACACCGCGACGACGCTGCCGACATCGGATGCGCCTGTCCTGCTGCTCGATTCGGCCGGTGTGGAACCCGATGGTGCATCCGCCGGTCCGCTGACGGACGAGGAGCGGGCACCGGTCGATCCGGACCTCCTCGCGTACGTCGTGTACACGTCCGGCTCGACCGGGCGTCCGAAGGGCGTCGCGGTGTCGCACCGCAACGTGGTCGCACTCTTCACGAGCACCCGGGACCTGTTCGGGTTCAACGACACCGACGTATGGACGATGTTCCACTCCCCGGCGTTCGACTTCTCGGTGTGGGAGGTGTGGGGCGCACTGCTGCACGGCGGGACCCTCGTCGTGGTCGACTTCGACACCACCCGCTCGCCCGTCTCGTTCCTCGACCTGCTTCGGCGCGAACGGGTGACGGTGCTGAGCCAGACCCCGAGCGCGTTCGCCCAGCTGATCGAGGCAGACGCCGCGGACGGCGTGGCCGCGACCCTGCCGCTGCGCTACGTCGTACTCGGCGGCGAGGCGCTGGATCTGGGACAGCTCGAACGGTGGTACTCGCGGCACGGCGAGGACGCGCCCGTGCTCGTGAACATGTACGGCATCACCGAGACGACGGTGCACGTGAGTCACCTGCGCCTCGGCCGCGAGCTGGCGGCCGCCGCGTGGACGAGCGTCATCGGGCGTGCGATCCCCGGGTTGCGGGTGTCCGTGCGGGATTCGCGCCTGCATCCGGTGCCGGTCGGTGTGGCGGGCGAACTGTACGTCGCCGGACCACAAGTGGCACGCGGCTATCTCGGGCGTGCCGGTCTCACGGCAGCACGCTTCGTCGCCGGCGAGTCCGGGGACAGGATGTACCGGACCGGGGACATCGTGCGGTGGCGGCGAGACGGACGCCTCGACTACCTCGGGCGCGAAGACCTCCAGGTCGAGATCCGCGGATTCCGGGTGGAACTCGGTGAGGTGGAGTGGGCGCTGGGCCGGTGCGACGGAGTCGCGCAGGTGGTCGTGACGATGCGCGACGACCCCGTGACCGGCCCGGCACTGGCCGCGTACATCGTTCCCGATGCGGGTGCGACCTGCGAGCCCGGCAGCATTCTGGAGTACGCGCGCACCGCGCTGCCGTCGTACATGGTCCCGAACTCGATCACCGTCCTCGACCGGTTGCCGCTCACCGTCAACGGGAAACTGGACAGCGCGGCACTCCCGGTGCCGCCGACCGACTCCCGCGCCGCGTTCGCCGCGCCGGGCAACGCCGCCGAGGAGGCGCTCACGGTCATCTTCGCCGCGCTGCTCGGCGTGCCCACCGTCGGCGTCGACGACGACTTCTTCGCGCTCGGTGGCAACTCGTTGATCGCGGCGAAGATCGTGGCACGGATCCACCACGCGCTCGGCGCGGCTGTCGGCGTGCGGGACGTCTTCGAGGCGAGAACGGTGCGGTCGCTGGCGACCCGGGTGGGCCGCGCGGACGAGACCGGGCGGCCGCCGCTGGTGGCGACGGACCGGTCCGCACCTGCGCCGGTGTCGCTGGCACAGACGCGGATGTGGTTCCTCGACCAGTTCGACACGACGTCACCCGCCTACAACATCGCGGCGGCGTTCCGGCTGCACGGACCCCTCGACGTCGCGGCGCTGCACGCCGCCCTGACGGATGTGGTGGAGCGGCACGAGGCATTGCGGACGGTCTTCCCGATGCGGGAGGACATTCCCGTGCAGTCGGTGCTCCCGGCGGCGGACGCGGTGCCCACCCTCCGCGCGGTGACGGTCGCGGGGGAGCGCGACCTGCGTGACCGGCTCGCCGGGGCGTTGTCGGCCGGTTTCCAGGTGACCACCGAGGTTCCGTTGCGGGCGCACCTGTTCGAGGCAGGCCCGCGTGAGCACGTCCTGGCCCTGGTTGTCCACCACATCGCGGCGGACGCGCTGTCGCTGGCCCCGCTCGCCCGGGACGTGACGGCCGCGTACACCGCCCGGGTGCGGGGGCACGCGCCCGACTGGGTACCGCTGCCGGTGCAGTACGCCGACTACAGCAACTGGCAGCGGGCGCTGCTCGGATCGGAGGACGATCCCGGCTCGCTGATGGCTCGTCAGCTCGGATTCTGGCGTTCCGCGCTCGCCGACGCACCGGTCGTGACGGACCTGCCGATGGACCGGGCCCGCCCGGAGCACCGCTCGCTCGCAGGCGCGCGGGAATCCTTCGAGATCGGCGACCGTCTGCACCGGGCCGTCGTCGCCCTGGCGCGCGAGCACGACGCGACGGTGTTCATGGTCGCGCACGCGGCGCTCGCCGTCCTGGTGTCGCGACTGGGGAGCACGAACGACGTGGTGATCGGATCGGCGGTGGCCGGGCGCGGGGAGGCCGCGCTCGACGACGTCGTCGGCATGTTCGTCAACACCCTCGCCCTGCGCACACCGGTCCACGGCGCCGACTCCTTCGCCGCGGTCCTCGCCGCCGTGCGGGACCGCGATCTGGAGGCGTTCGCGCACGCGGAGGTGCCGTTCGAGCGGGTGGTGGAGGCCCTGGACCTCCCACGCACCACGGCACACGCGCCGCTGTTCCAGGTGCTGTTCGAATTCCAGGACGTGACGAGGCCGACCCCGAGCCTCCCGGACGTGGACGTGCAGGAGATCGACCTCGGGGTGTCCGTCTCCACCTTCGACCTGCAGCTGACCTTGGCCGAACGGTTCGCGGCGGACGGCGCGCCCGCCGGGATCGGAGCCGGATTCACCTATGCCACCGACATCTTCGACTCCGCCACCGTCCGGGGCTTCGCCGACCGATTCCTGCGGCTCCTCGAGACGGTGGTCGCCGACCCGCAGGTGCCACTGGCCCGGATCGAACTCCTCGATGCCGGCGAGCGTGCGGCACTCGTCCCGGTGAGCGGCAGGCCCGGCGGCACGACCCGGCTGCTACCGGAGATCCTGTCCGCCGCGGCCGCCCGCGACCCGCACGCCATCGCGCTGTCGTACGGCAACGCGGTGATGTCGTATCGCGAACTCGACGACTGGTCGAACCGCCTGGCATGGGTACTCATCCGCCGCGGAATCGGACCGGAGGACCACGTGGCGATCGGGCTCGTCCGATCCGTGGAACTGGTGGTGTCGGTGTGGGCGGTCGCGAAGTCGGGTGCGTCGTTCGTGCCCGTCGATCCGAGCCTGCCCCCCGGGAGGATCACCGACATCCTCGCCGACTGCGGTGCGGTGGCGGGACTCACCGTCGCCGAGCAGCGCGACCGCATGCCGGACGGTGTGGAGTGGCTGCTCCTCGACTATCCGGGTCCGACGCGGAAATGGGAGTCCCGTCCGATCACCGACGACGACCGGGTCGCGCCGCTGCGACCGGAGCATCCGGCGTATCTGATGTACACGTCCGGGTCGACGGGCACGCCGAAGGGCGTGGTGATCCCCCATTCCGGTTTGCAGAATTTCACCCTCGACCAGCGCGCCCGGTACGGCACGACCAATGCCTCGCGGGTCCTGAACCTCGCGTCTCCCGGGTTCGACGCGACGATGCTCGAATATCTCATGGCCTTCGGGGCCGGTGCGCGCCTGGTGATCGCGGCGCCACACGTGTACGGCGGCGCCGCGCTGACGGAACTGCTGGCGGCGGAGCGGATCACGCACGCGTTCGTCACCCCGGCCGTGCTGGCCACGATCGACCCGCGCGGTCTGCGCCTGCTCCGTGCCCTCGTCGTCGGCGGCGAACGCTGCCCGCCGGAGTTGCTCGCCCGCTGGGCGTCCGGGCGGACCCTGCTCGTCGGGTACGGGCCGACGGAAACGACGGTGATGTCGAACATCGGCGACCCGATGACACCCGGCGACTCGGTGCGCATCGGCCACCCGATGCGAGGTGTCCGCGAACTCGTCCTCGACGAGTGGCTGCGCCCGGTCCCGGTGGGTGTGGTGGGCGAACTGTACGTGCTCGGGGAGGGTCTGGCTCGCGGCTACCACCGGAGGGCCGGGGCCACCGCGGGCGCGTTCGTCGCGAATCCGTTCGACCGGGCCGGTTCGCGCATGTACCGCACCGGCGATCTCATGCGATGGACCCGCGACGGGCGGCTGGAATATCTGGGCCGCAACGATTTCCAGGTGAAGCTGCGCGGTCAGAGAGTCGAGCCGGGGGAGGTCGAAGCGGCGCTCACCGGCTGCCCCGGGGTGGCGCAGGCGGTGGTCGTGGTCCGCCGCACGCCTGCCGCCGAGGCGGTCCTCGCCGGATACGTCACGGCGGAGGACGGCGCGCACCTCGACACCGCCGAGGTGCTGGGGTTCGCCGCGTCGGTGCTCGCCCCGTTCATGGTGCCCGCCTCGGTGACCGTCCTCGACCACCTGCCGCTCGGCGCCAACGGCAAGGTCGACCGGCATGCGCTGCCGGAACCGGAGTTCGCGCCCCGCGTCTTCCGTCCACCGGAGACACCGTTCGAATCGGCTGTGGCGGAGGTGTTCGCCGACGTCCTCGGAATCGGCGCGGTGGGTGCCGACGACGACTTCTTCGCGTCCGGCGGCAATTCCCTGACCGCGACGCAGGTGGTCGCGCGGTTGGGCGCCGCCCTCGGTGCGCACATCGGTGTCCGGGAGGTATTCGAGTCCCCGACCGTGCGGGCCCTGGCGTCGGTGGTCGCGCGGGAGGCGGCGGGTGGCGAGGCCCGGCCCGCGGCGGTGGCGTCGCGGCGTCCCGACCCGGTTCCCCTCTCGTGGGCGCAGCGCCGGATGTGGCTTCTCAACCAGCTCGACCCGTCCTCGCCCGCCTACAACGTGGCGATGATCGTCCGGCTGTCGGGTGAACTCGACGTCGACGCGCTGACCGCCGCAGTCGCCGACGTGGTGGACCGGCACGAATCGCTCCGCACCCGATACCAGTACGGCGACACGGAACCCACCCAGGTGATCGCCGGGGCGGGCCACGTCGCGCAACTCACCGTGTCGACGGACGACGCACCGGTGCGCGACCAGATCTCGGACCTCGTGACGGCGGGATTCGACGTCGCCGCCGAGGTTCCGATGCGGGCCCGGCTGTTCGCGCTCGGCGAGCAGGAGCACGTTCTCGTCGTCGTGGTGCACCACATCGCCGCCGACGGGTTCTCGATGGTTCCACTCGCACGAGACGTGATGACGGCCTACCCGGCGCGATCCGAGGGTCGCGCGCCCGGCTGGGATCCGCTGCCGGTGCAGTACGCCGACTACACGCTGTGGCAGCGGGAGCTGCTCGGTGCGGAGGACGACCCCGAGTCGCTGCTGTCGCGGCAACTCGACTACTGGCGCACCACCCTCGCCGGTGCGCCGGCCGTGACCGAGCTGCCCGCGGACCGGAACCGGCCGCCGCGGCGGACCCCGTCCGGCGACCGGGTGGCGTTCGAGATCGGCGCCGACCTGCACCGGGACGTGGTCGCGCTGGCGAGGACCCGGCGGTGCACCGTGTTCATGGTCGTGCACACGGCGCTCGCCGTACTGCTGTCGCGGGTGGGGAGCACGAACGACGTGGTGATCGGGTCGCCGGTGGCGGGCCGCGGCGACGCCGTCCTCGACGACGTGGTGGGGATGTTCGTCAACACCCTCGTGCTGCGCACCCGGGTGACCGGGACCGCAGGCGAACTCCTCGAGCAGGTCCGCGAGACCGACCTCGCGGCCTACGCACACGCCGACGTGCCGTTCGAGCGGGTGGTGGAGGCGCTGAACCCGCCACGCTCCCAGTCGCATTCACCACTGTTCCAGGTTCTGCTCGAATTCCGGAACACCGAGCATCCCGATCTCGCCCTGCCACACCTGCATGCCGAGATCCTCGAACCGAACGTCGAGGTGTCCCTGTTCGACCTGCAGTTGACGGTGCGCGAGCGGTACGACGAGACCGGGACGCCGGAGGGAATGACGGCCGGATTCACCTACTCCACCGACCTGTTCGATCCGGAGACGGTGGAGACGCTGGCCGCGCGGTTCACCAGGATCCTCGCCGCGGTCGTCGCGGATCCGCACGGTTCCGTCGGCGACGTCGACGTGCTCGCCGCGGACGAGCGGGCCCGGCTCCGGAAGTGGAGCGAGGCGGCGGACACCCTCGTCCTCGACCCGCGTCTGCATTCGGCACCCGAGGGCGTGACCGGTGTGGTCTACACGACCGACACGCGTGAGCACCACACCTCGGCGCGGGTGGCGGCCACCACGTTCGTCGCGAATCCGTTCGGTGCCCCCGGCTCGCGCATGGTCCGGACCGGTGCGCTCGCCCGGTGGAACCGTTCCGGCCAGGTGATCACCGTCGGCGCCGCCGGTTCGTCGACGCGATCGGTGACGGAGGTCGTGGCGAGCCACCCCGCGGTCCGGGAAGCCGTCGTCCTCACGACCTCGGCGGGTGTCACCGCCTTCTGGGTCCCGGCGGCCGCGGCGGCCGTGCTTCCGATGGCGGAGGACCTGCGGAACTTCAGCGCCGAGCGGCTCGACGCCCCGCTGGTGCCCGCGCGGTTCGTCGCCCTCGGCGCCGTTCCGCGGTCGGCCGACGGCACGGTGGACGAAAGCGCCCTGCGCGCACTGGTCGCCGAGACCGAGCCCGTGGGCGCAGCCGCACGGCACCGGTGGACCGCGCTGGAGCGGACGGTCGCCGAGGACTGGGCCGCGGTCCTCGGGCACGACGACTTCGGCCCGGACGACGGATTCTTCGACGTCGGCGGAAACTCGCACCGCGTCGTGGAACTGCAGCGCCGCTTCGAGGAGCGGTGGCCCGGGACGCTGCGGGTCGGCCAGCTGTTCGACCTCGTCACCGTGGCAGCTCAGGCCGAGGCGATCTCGAATCCCACCCCGGCGGGCGACGCGTCCGCGCCCGCCACGTACGAGTTCTGACCCAGCAGGGAGGAGGCAACGGTGACGGTGCGACACCCCACACCGGGCGACGACGACATCGCCGTGGTCGGCATCGCCGCGCGCTACCCCGAGGCCGCGAACCTCGCGGAATTCCGCGCCAACCTCGCCGCCGGACGCGACTCGGTGCGCCCCCTGTCGCGCTCACGGGCGAAGACGACCGGGCTGGGCCCCCCGTCGCATTACCACGCGATGGGATTCGTCGAGGACATCGCCACGTTCGACTACTCGTTCTTCACCCTGTCGAAACGGGAAGCGTCGCTGATCGACCCGCAGCAACGACTCGCGCTCGTCCTCGCGCATCAGGCGGTCGAGGACGCCGGCTACTCGGTGGCAGATTTCCGGGACAGCGCGACCGCGGTGGTGTTCAGCGCGGCCACGTCGACGTATCCGGCGATGTGGGCGGAGCCGGGTGTGCTCAGCACGCTCGGCAACGTGCCGTTCGCCGTCCCGGCGCGGATCGCGTACCACCTCGGGCTCACCGGGCCCTGCTACGCCGTCGATTCGGGATGCAACGGGTCGCTGATCGCGGTGCACCACGCCTGCCGGGAACTGCGGTCCGGTGACGCCGACTTCGCGCTTGCCGGCGGTGTCAGTCTGCGGGTGAACGGCATTCGCGCCGACATGGCGGAGGGATCCGCCGAACTGATGTCACCGGGCGGACGCTGCCGGGCGTTCGACGCGAGTGCGGACGGCACGGCGGTCGGCGAGGGCGGCGCGGTGCTACTCCTCACGACGATGGCCCGTGCGCGTGCCGACCGCGTCCCCGTCCATGCCGTGATCCGCGGCACCGCAACGGTGTCGAGCGGCCACTCGTCCGCAACCATCAGCTCCCCGAGCGCCCGCGCACAGGTGGCCGTCATCTCCCGGGCGTGGCGGAACGCCGGCCTCGACCCGAGCGACGCCGGATACCTCGAGGCCCACGGATCCGGAACCCCGTTGGGCGACGCCGTCGAACTCGAAGGCATCGCGGCGGCGTTCGACGGCCGGCCGGGGGCCCTGCCCATCGGCTCGGTGAAGACGAACATCGGTCACCTCGACCATGCCGCCGGAGTGTCCGGCCTCGTGAAGGCGATCCTCGGCGTCGAGCACGGCGAACTGTATCCGTCCTTGCACTTCGAACGGCCCACCGGCGGAGTCGACCTCGGCCGCAGTGGAATCGAGGTGCTCACCCGGGCCCGGCCGTGGAGCGGCGACAGCGGTCCCCGGCGGGCGGGGGTGAGTTCGTTCAGCCTCGGCGGCATCAACGCGCACTGCGTGGTGGAACAGCCGCCGGAGCGCGCCGCCGGCAGCCGCGCCGACGACACGACCCGACTGATCGGGGTCTCGGCGAAGAGCGCGGGCGCCCTCGCCGCACTGTGCGCCGAATTGGCGACGGCGGTGCGCGGTCACGACCTCGACGATGTCGTCTTCACCCTCAACCGCGGCCGCCCGCATCACGAATATCGGGTGGCGGTGCACGCACGCAGCACCGCCGAACTCTCGCGCTCGCTCGGCGCGCTCGCCGCCGAACTCGACTTGCGCCAAGGGGAATTCGCCCCCGTGCCGCGGCGCGCACCGGCCGTGGCGCTCCTGCTGTCGCCCGACCGGATGCCGGCCGGACTGCGCGACCCCGTCCTGCCGCCGGAACTCCCCGCCACCGGCGCCGCGGCGGACCTCCTCGCCGGTCAGATCGCCGTCCACCGGGAACTGCGGGCGGCGGGCGTCACCGTCGACGCCGTCCTCAGCGGCGGAGTGTCCCGCTACGCGGCCCGGTATCTGCGCGACACCTCGTCGGCGGTGGACGCCGCAGACATCGCCGGCGCGGCCGCGGACCCCACGATCGACACGGACCGGCTCGTCGCCGTCGCGAAGGGGATGGTCGCGGACGGACCCGTCGTCTTCGTGGAGCCGAGCCCGGAGGGACGGCTCGGGGCGCTGCTCGCCGACGCGCTCGGCGGTAGGCCGGACGCCGACGTACTCCGCGCGCCGGACAGTTCCGAGGCCGTCACCCACCTGCTCGCCGGGCTGTACGAGCGCGGAATCGACCTCGACTGGGCGGCCGTCGACCACGCCGACGGCACCGCCTGGCGGGTGCGGCTACCCGGCCACCCGATGCGCGGATCGCGGTGCTGGTTCGACCTCCCGGGCCGACCCGACTGGACGGACGCGCCGGAGGATCCGGCGACGGAACCGAACGCCCCCGCGGCCGCGGCCGCTCCGGAAGACAGCCTCGACTGGTTGCAGACGACGCTGCGCGAATTGCTCCACAGCGAAAGGGACGTCGACGCCGAGGACGACTACTTCGACCTCGGGGGAAACTCGCTCATCGGCATGCAACTCGTCGACCGGGTGTCGGACCGGTACGGGGTCCGGCCCAAACTCATCGACCTCTACGAACGGCCGAAGGTTGCCGACTTCGCCGCCCTCCTCGCGGAGGGCACTTCCGCGTCCGGTGGGCTGCCGCCGATCGTGCCGCGGGGGCGGCACGTGATGTCGTTCGGTCAGGTACGCATGTGGTTCCATCACCAACTCGACGCCGCGACCACCATCTACAACCTGCCGATGGTCAGCGAATTGCACGGTCCGATCGACGAATCCGCCGTGCGGGGGATGTGGGACGACCTCGCGGCACGGCACCGGGTGCTGCTGTCCAACTACGTCGAGGTGGACGGGGAGCCGCAACTGCGGATCCGGGAATCCCTCGGCGACTTCTTCCGCACCGCCGACGTGTCGGGTGAACCGGACCCGGTGACCGCGGCGCGGGCCCTCGTGCACGAGGCGGCCGTCGCACCATTCGATCTGGCCACCGACCCGCTGGTGCGGGCACTGCTCATCAGGATCGGCCCCGACGAGCACGTCCTGCAGGTCACCACCCACCACTCCGTCAACGACGGGGGGTCGCCGAGGATCTTCGAGCAGGAACTGCCCGCCCTGTACGCGGCACGCCGGACCGGTCGCCGCGCCGACCTCGCCCCGCTCCCCGTCGAATACTGGGACTACGCCGTGTGGCAGCGGGAGTTGATCGCGAGTGCCGCGCTCGACTCCGAGTTGGAGTACTGGCGAACCGTCCTCGCGGATGTTCCGCTGCTCCGGCTGCCCACCGACTTCCCGCGCCCGGAACGGAAGAACTTCACCGGCGCGTTCCACACGTTCACCGTGTCCGAGGACCTGACACGGAGCCTGCGAGCCGTGGCGCGGAGAGAATCCGTGTCGCTGTTCGTGGTGCTGCTCTCCGCGTTCTACCTCCTCATGGCGAGCCGCAGCCACCAACGCGACCTCGTGGTCGGAACGCCGACGACCGGACGCAACCGGCCGGAACTGTCCGGCATGATCGGATACTTCAACAGCACGGTGGCACTGCGCGCCGACCTGTCCGGCGACCCGACCGTCACCGAACTGTGCGCCCGCGTGCGCGACGTCGTGCTCGGCGCCCTCGAACACCAGGAGATCCCGTTCGACCGGGTCGTCACCGCACTCACCGGCGACCGGGACCTGAGCCGGACACCCCTGTTCGACGTCTGCCACGTCCACCAGGAACTGCCTGCGCTGCAGACGCAGCAAGGACTCACCGAGACGCTGTTCGACCAGGAGGACCCGGCGTCCATCGCGTTCGGCGGGGTGCCCTCCGGCACGGCCAAATTCGACCTCACCCTCGTCACCACGGAGCGGGGCGGCGAGGACGACATGGCGGCCGGACTCGAGTTCAGCACGGAACTGTTCACCGAGCAGACGGCCGTCGCACTGTGCGCCGAGTACGTCCGCATCCTCGAAGGCGTCGCGGAGTCTCCGCGAACACAGCCCATCTCCGTGTTCCTGACCGACACGTCCCCGGCGCCGGTGGCGCGGGTGGTGGCACCGCCCCTGGTCCCGGCCGACCGGCCCCGGCAGCCCTCGAACGACACGGTATCGCCGAGTTATGCGACCGCCCGGGTGACGGCGCCGCTCGACGGCCAGCCGGGCCACCCGGAACTGCTCGCCGCCTGGCTCACGCTCCTCGCCTGGTACACGGCGCAGGACGAGGTGGCGGTGGGCACGGTCCCGGCGCCGGGGGAGGCGCCGCGGCTCGTGGCCGTCGATCTGTCCGCGGACCCCACCTTCCCGGATCTCGTGACGGTCGTCCGCGGGGAGTTGTCCACGGAGACAGCCGCACCCGACGCGTTCCCGGTGCGCTGTGACGGGGAGCGCGACGCCGATTCCGAACCGCCCGGCCCCTCGCCCGTCGAACTGGCGCTGTCGTGGACCCGCGGTTCCACCGGACTCACCCTCACGCTCGATTACGCCACGGACCTCTTCGACCGGAGCACGGCTGCCGCGATGCTCACCGACCTCCGCCGGCTGCTGGCCGGACTCGTCGCCCATCCCGACCTGCCCACCCAGGAGGCGGCGATGGAGTACGTGCACCAGGACGACACCGGCTTCGACCAGGAGGCAGTGCGATGAACGGTGGCAGTGTGATGAAAGTGGGCGTGGTGGGGGCCGGGACGATGGGCGCCGGGGTGGCCGAGTGTCTCGCGCAGGCCGGTCACGGCGTGATCGTCGTCGATCCGGACCCGCAGGCCGTCGACGGGGCCCGGTCCCGGATGCGCGACTCGCTGCGCCTGGCGATTCTGCTCGGCCGCACCGGAGGTCCGAAACCCGCCGAGATTGCCGCGCGGGTGCGGTGGACGGACTCGCCGACCGAACTCCGCGACGCCGCATTCGTCATCGAGTGCGTCCCCGAACGTATCGATCTCAAGGAGAAGGTCTTCGCCGAACTGGACCGCGTCTGCGGACCCGAGACGATTCTCGCGACCTGCACGTCGGGCATTCCCGTGGACCGGCTCGCGGCAAGCGTCACCCACCCGGAACAGGTTGTCGGACTGCACTTCATGAACCCGGCGCCGCTCAAGGACACGGTCGAGGTGGTGCGGGGGCCGCGGACGTCGGCGCAGACGCTGGATCGTGCGCTGACATTGCTCGCGTCGCTGGACAAGACCGGGATCGTCGTCGGCGACGGACCCGGCTTCCTGCTGAATCGGGTGCTCATGCTGTGCATCGCCGAGGCGGCCGCCGCACTCGGCGACGGTATCGCCGACGCGGCGACCACCGATGCACTGTTCGAGGGCTGCCTCGGTCATCCGATGGGACCACTGCGGACCGCAGACCTGATCGGTCTGGACAACGTCCACGACACGATGACCGCGCTGCGCGAGTTGACCGGCGACGACCACTACCGCCCGCCCGAGTCGCTCGAGGCCCTGATCGACGCCGGTCACCTGGGGCGCAAGACCGGGCGGGGATTCCATGACTACCGGTGAGGTGCTGCCCCTCACCTTCGACCAACTCGGGGTGCTCCGCGCCGGCGGCGACGCGTCGTTCGCCCAGTACCTCGAACTCGACGGACCGCTCGACGAGGGCCGACTCTCCGCGGCGTTGCGACAGACGCTGTCCGAATGTGGTTGTTTGCATGCCGCTTTCGTGCTCGACGGCCCGGAACCCGGGCAGGTTGCCGGCGCCGCGGTGGTCGGCACCGAGATCGTCGACGCCACGGAGGCGCACGATCCCGGCCACCTCGTGGCTGCGTGGATCGAGCGCGAGCTGGGCAGGCCGATGGACGTCGCCACCGGCGCGCTGTACGTGCACGTCCTGTTCCGGCTGCCGCACGGCCGATACGGCTGGTTCCAGCGCTACCACCGGCTGGTGAACGACGAGGCGGGAATGACGGCGATCGTCCGCCGCACCGCCGAGGTCTACGCGTCGGGGGACGCCACTCCGCCCCCGCCGCCGGAGTCCTGGCCGTTCGTGCCGCCCGCGGTTCCCCTGACCTCCGATGCGCGGTACCGCGAGAGCGACGCGTGGGCCGACGACCGCCGCTACTGGGAGCAACTGCTCGCCGGCGCGACGCGGCCCGGGACCGGCCCGGTTCCGGCAGAGGACGGCCCCACCCGGTTCACCCATCGCTCCGACACGTCGCTCGTGCGGCTCGCACGGCGTAGCGGTGGTGGCCCCGCGGCCGTCCTGCTCGCCGCGCTGGCGGTATATGCGCACAGCCGCACCGCCGTCGACGACGTGGTGGTCGGGCACCGGTCGGACGGGACCGTCACGCCCGTGAGGCTCTCCCTCGCACCGGATCTCACGTTCGAGGCGCTGACGCGGCAGGTGGGCCTGCAACTCCGGAGATCCCGGAGGCACCGGTACCTCGCCGCCGCGGACGGCGCAGCCGACTCGTGGGCGGTGACAGGCGGAATGCGCGAACCCCTGGGCGTCGAGCACCTCGGCGCGGGCGGCGTCGCCGTCGCGGAGCGGTGGGGCTCTGCCGGCGACGGAATGTCCGTGGAAGTGGATGACCGAGAAGGTTTCTGGACGGTCGACGTGCACGGCCCCGGCGACGCACAGCGCTTCGCCCACATTCTCGACGCCCTTGTCGGCGCACCGGGCACGGTGTTGGCGGGGGTGGGTGTGTTGGGGGTGGTGGAGCGGGGGTTGTTGGTGCCGGTGCGGGGTGTGTCGGGTGTGGGGGTGCGGTTGTTGCCGGAGATTTTGGCGGGGGGTGTGGCGGTGAATCGGGGTGGGGTGGCGGTGTCGTGTGGGGGTGTGGAGTTGTCGTATGGGGAGTTGGATGAGTGGTCGAATCGGTGGGCGCGGGTGTTGGTGGGGTGGGGTGTGGGTCCGGAGGTGGTGGTGGGGGTGGCGGTGCCGCGGTCGGTGGAGTTGGTGGTGGCGGTGTGGGCGGTGGTGAAGTCGGGGGGTGTGTTCGTTCCGGTGGATGTGGGGTTGCCGGGTGCGCGGGTGGGGGAGTTGTTGGTGGATTCTGGTGCGGTGGTGGGGTTGTCGGTGTCGGGGGTGGTGTTGCCGTCGGTGGTGGAGTGGTTGCGGGTTGATGATGGGTCGGTGGTGGAGGGGGTGTCGGGGGCGGCGGTGGGGGAGGGGGAGCGGTCGGGGCGGTGGGGGGTGGGCAATGCGGTGTATGTGATGTATACGTCGGGGTCGTCGGGGCGTCCGAAGGGGGTGGTGGTGACGCATGGGGGGTTGGCGAATTTGGTGGAGGAGGTGCGGGTTCGGTGGGGGTGGGGGGGGGGGTGTCGGGTGTCGCATGTGGCGTCGGTGAGTTTTGATGCGTCGGTGTACGAGTGGTTGATGGCGTTTTCGGTGGGGGCGTGTTTGGTGGTGGCGCCGCCGGGGGTGGTGGGGGGTGGTGTGTTGGGGGAGTGGTTGGACGCGGAGGGGGTGACGCATTGTTTTGTGACGCCGTCGGTGTTGGCGTCGGTGGAGTCGGGTGGGTTGGGGTCGGTGCGGGTGTTGGTGGTGGCGGGGGAGGTGTGTGGGCCGGAGTTGGTGGCGCGGTGGGGGTCGGGTCGGGAGTTGTTCGATGCGTACGGTCCGACGGAGGTGACGGTGCAGGCGACGGTGAGTGGTGCGTTGGTGCCGGGTGGGGCGGTGACGGTGGGGGGTCCGGCGGTGGGTGTGGAGGTGGTGGTGCTGGATGGGTGGTTGCGTCCGGTGCCGGTGGGTGTGGTGGGGGAGTTGTATGTGGGGGGTGTGGGGTTGGCGCGGGGGTATGTGGGGTGTGCGGGGTTGACGGCGGGGTCGTTTGTGGCGAATCCGTTTGGGGTGGTGGGGTCGCGGTTGTATCGGACGGGGGATTTGGTGCGGTGGGATGGGTTGGGGTCGTTGGTGTTTGTGGGGCGTGCTGATTTTCAGGTGAAGGTGCGGGGGCAGCGGGTGGAGTTGGGGGAGGTGGAGTCGGTGTTGGTGTCGTGTCCGGGGGTGGCGCGGGCGGTGGTGGTGGTGGGTGAGGGTGGTCGGTTGGTGGGGTATGTGGTGGGGGATGTGGGGGTGGTGGTGGATCCGGGTGTGGTGGTGGAGTTTGCGGGGTCGGTGTTGCCGGGGTTCATGGTGCCGTCGGTGGTGGTGGTGTTGGGGGAGTTGCCGGTGACGGTGGCGGGGAAGGTGGATCGGGCGGCGCTTCCCGCACCCCAGGCGTCGCGCGGGCCGCACCGCGCGCCGCGGACGGCGGCGGAAGAGACGCTGGCGTCGGTGTTCGCCGAGGTGCTCGGCGTCGACCGGGTCGGATTCGACGAGTCGTTCTTCGCGCTGGGCGGCGACAGCATCCTGTCGATCCGGCTCGTATCCCGTGCCAAGGCACAGGGATTGGTGTTCACGCCGCAGCAGGTGTTCGAGCACCGGACGGTGGCCGCGCTCGCGGCGGAATCGGAGATCGCGGACGCGGAGACCACCACTCCCCTCGCCGAACTCGCCGGCGGCGGAATCGGCACGTTCCCACCCACACCGGTGGTCCGGTACCTGATCGAGCGCGGCGGGCACTTCGAGCGGTTCAGCCAGAGTGTGCTGCTCCGACTTCCGGCCGACATCGATTCGGATCGGCTCCTCGCGACCGTCACCGCCGTCGTCGCTCGTCACGACATGCTGCGGTCGCGGCTGTATCAGGGCTCGAACGGGCAGTGGCAGATGGCGACGCGTGCCGCGAGCGAGATCGACACCGGCACGCTGGTCCGGCGCGTCGCCTACGACCCGGAGTCCGATCCCGGGACGCGAGCAGACCTGATCGCCGCCGAGCACCAGGCGGCCGTGCAGAGACTGCGCCCAGTCGACGGAGTGGTCGCCCAATTCGTGTGGCTCGATCCGGGTCTGCTGATCGTGGTGGCACACCACCTCGCGGTGGACGGCGTGTCGTGGCGGATTCTGCTGCCCGACTTCGCCGCTGCCTGGCATCAGGTCGGCTCGGGAGCCGTACCGGTCCTGCCGGAACCGGCGACGTCGATGCGCCGCTGGGCGCACGCGCTGGCGGATGAAGCAGTCCGGCGCGAGAGAGCCGCCGAACTGGCGTGGTGGCAGAACGTCGTCGAAGGACCCGATCCGCTGATCACCGACCGTCCGCTCGATCCGGGTGTGGACCTCGCGACCGCGCTGCAGGACGTCGGTGTCGAGATGTCCTCCGAGGACACTGCGGTCCTGCTGACCGGCCTACCGGGGCTGTATCACGGGGGTGTTCTCGACGTCCTGCTGACGGCGCTGGTGGTGGCGTCGTCGAGATGGCGCGCCGAGCGGGGGATCCCAGGGACGTCGATGGTGCTCCGACTGGAAGGGCACGGCCGCGAGCAGCAGGTGGTGCCGGGTGCCGACCTGTCCCGCACCGTCGGCTGGTTCACGACGGTCTTCCCCGTCCGGATCGACCTGCGCGGCATCGACCTCGACGACGCGCTCGCCGGCGGTCGCAACATGGGCAGCGCCGTGAAGCGCGTGAAGGAACACCTGCGGGCAGTGCCCGACATGGGCATCGGCTACGGACTGCTGCGGTACCTGAACCCGGAGACCGCAGGCAGCCTGCCGCGAACGGAACCGGGGCAGATCAGTTTCAACTACCTCGGCCAGGTGCCCGATTCGGTGGACGACGGCAACGCGGCCGGCTGGACCCCCGCCGACGGGTTCGGCGACCTGCGGTACGTCCCGGACCCGGACATGCCGGCGTCCGCGGCGATCGAGATCAACGCGATCGTGATCGGTGGGCGGCTCCGGGTCGGATTCGGGTTCCCGGACACGCTGCTCGGGCGTGCCGAGGTGGAGCGGCTCGCGGCCCGGTGGCGGGAAGCAGTGTCCGCACTGGTGTCCCACGCCCGGAGCGGGGACGCCGGCGGGCTCACGCCGTCGGACGTTCCGCTCGTCGACGTGACGCAGAGCGACCTCGACACGTGGGCGGAGCGGTTCGGCGCGCTCACCGACGTGTGGCCACCCGCCCCGCTGCAGGCCGGGTTGCTGTTCCACGCGCTGCTCGCGAAACCGTCGATCGACGCCTACACGGTGCAGGTCGCACTACACCTGACGGGTGCGGTCGATCGGGCCCGGATGCGCCGCGCCGCAGAGGCCTTGCTCGATCGGCACGCGAATCTGCGGGTGGCGTTCGTGCCCGCCCGAGACGGAACCTTCGTCCAGGTGGTGCCCGCCGCGGTCGATCTGTCGTTCCGCGACCTCGACCTCTCGGATCTGCCCGAGGCCGCACGCACCGCCGAACTCGACCGCGTCCTCGCCGCCGACCGGGCCATGCCGTTCGACACGTCCCGGGCGCCGCTGGTGCGGTTCCTGCTGGTGTCCACCGGAAGCCGTGAATTCCGGCTCGTGTGGACCAACCATCACACCCTCCTCGACGGGTGGTCCATGCCGCTGGCGATCCGCGAGCTGCTCGCGCTCTACGTGGCCGGTGACGACATGTCGTTGCCATTGCCCATGCCCCGGCCCTACCGGGACTTCCTGTCGTGGCTGGATCGCCGAGACCCGGAGGAGTCACGACTGGCCTGGGCGGCCGCGCTCGCCGGGGTCGACGGTCCGACGCTGCTCCTGCCCGACGCGCGGGACCGGCCTCTGTCGGTTCCGCCGGAGAGCGCCCGGTTCGCCGTGTCCGAGCAACTGACCGACGACCTCACGACCCTCGCCCGCCGCCGCGACACGACACTGAACACGGTGACGCAGGTGGCGTGGGCCATCGTGCTGGGCGCGGCGACGTCCCGCGACGACGTGACGTTCGGCAGCACCGTGTCCGGGCGGTCGCCGCACCTGCCCGGAGTCGAATCGATGATCGGACTGTTCGTCAACACCGTGCCCACTCGGATCACGCTCGACCCCCGGGAAACGCTGGGCGAGTTGCTCGACCGGACTCAGGCGGAACAGGCAGCGCTCCTCGACCACCATCACCTCGGCCTCTCCGACATTCAGCGAGCAGCAGGCTCCGACATCGGGTTCGACACGGCAACCGTGTTCGAGTCGTACCCGATCGACCGGGGCGGACTCACCACCGACACCGAGCTGGCCGGGATGCGGGTGGTCGACGTGACGGGAGTCGACGCCACCCACTACCCGCTGAGTGTCGCCTTCTCGGTGGACACGCAGTTGCACATGACGTTTCACTACCGCCCCGACCTGATCGACCGGGCCGGTGTCGACGCGATCGCAGCACGGGTCACCCGGGTACTCGAGGCGATGGCGGCCGATCCGGGCACGGTGTTGGCGGGGGTGGGTGTGTTGGGGGTGGTGGAGCGGGGGTTGTTGGTGCCGGTGCGGGGTGTGTCGGGTGTGGGGGTGCGGTTGTTGCCGGAGATTTTGGCGGGGGGTGTGGCGGTGAATCGGGGTGGGGTGGCGGTGTCGTGTGGGGGTGTGGAGTTGTCGTATGGGGAGTTGGATGAGTGGTCGAATCGGTGGGCGCGGGTGTTGGTGGGGTGGGGTGTGGGTCCGGAGGTGGTGGTGGGGGTGGCGGTGCCGCGGTCGGTGGAGTTGGTGGTGGCGGTGTGGGCGGTGGTGAAGTCGGGGGGTGTGTTCGTGCCGGTGGATGTGGGGTTGCCGGGGGCGCGGGTGGGGGAGTTGTTGGTGGATTCTGGTGCGGTGGTGGGGTTGTCGGTGTCGGGGGTGGTGTTGCCGTCGGTGGTGGAGTGGTTGCGGGTTGATGATGGGTCGGTGGTGGAGGGGGTGTCGGGGGCGGCGGTGGGGGAGGGGGAGCGGTCGGGGGGGTTGGGGGTGGGGAATGCGGTGTATGTGATGTATACGTCGGGGTCGTCGGGGCGTCCGAAGGGGGTGGTGGTGACGCATGGGGGGTTGGCGAATTTGGTGGAGGAGGTGCGGGTGGGGTTGGGGTGGGGGGTGGGGTGTCGGGTGTCGCATGTGGCGTCGGTGAGTTTTGATGCGTCGGTGTACGAGTGGTTGATGGCGTTTTCGGTGGGGGCGTGTTTGGTGGTGGCGCCGCCGGGGGGGGGGGGGGGGGGTGTGTTGGGGGAGTGGTTGGACGC
Organism: Rhodococcus sp. NPDC056960; assembly: GCF_042674125.1. Classification (NCBI taxonomy): domain Bacteria; kingdom Bacillati; phylum Actinomycetota; class Actinomycetes; order Mycobacteriales; family Nocardiaceae; genus Rhodococcus; species Rhodococcus sp. NPDC056960. Next base: position 365,535 of record NZ_JBHURF010000003.1, read on the forward strand.
GGAGGGGGTGACGCATTGTTTTGTGACGCCGTCGGTGTTGGCGTCGGTGGAGTCGGGTGGGTTGGGGTCGGTGCGGGTGTTGGTGGTGGCGGGGGAGGTGTGTGGGCCGGAGTTGGTGGCGCGGTGGGGGTCGGGTCGGGAGTTGTTCGATGCGTACGGTCCGACGGAGGTGACGGTGCAGGCGACGGTGAGTGGTGCGTTGGTGCCGGGTGGGGCGGTGACGGTGGGGGGTCCGGCGGTGGGTGTGGAGGTGGTGGTGCTGGATGGGTGGTTGCGTCCGGTGCCGGTGGGTGTGGTGGGGGAGTTGTATGTGGGGGGTGTGGGGTTGGCGCGGGGGTATGTGGGGTGTGCGGGGTTGACGGCGGGGTCGTTTGTGGCGAATCCGTTTGGGGTGGTGGGGTCGCGGTTGTATCGGACGGGGGATTTGGTGCGGTGGGATGGGTTGGGGTCGTTGGTGTTTGTGGGGCGTGCTGATTTTCAGGTGAAGGTGCGGGGGCAGCGGGTGGAGTTGGGGGAGGTGGAGTCGGTGTTGGTGTCGTGTCCGGGGGTGGCGCGGGCGGTGGTGGTGGTGGGTGAGGGTGGTCGGTTGGTGGGGTATGTGGTGGGGGATGTGGGGGTGGTGGTGGATCCGGGTGTGGTGGTGGAGTTTGCGGGGTCGGTGTTGCCGGGGTTCATGGTGCCGTCGGTGGTGGTGGTGTTGGGGGAGTTGCCGGTGACGGTGGCGGGGAAGGTGGATCGGGCGGCTCTTCCCGCACCCCAGGCGCCGGTCCGTCGATTCCGGGCCCCGTCCACCCCGTTCGAGGCCGTCGTCGCCGACGTGTTCGGCGACGTGCTCGGTGTCGACGCTGTCGGCGCCGACGACGACTTCTTCCATCTGAGCGGGGACTCGCTGTCGGCCACCCGGGTGGTTGCCCGGGTCGATGCCGCTCTCGGCGTCGACGTCGGGGTACACGCCTTGTTCGAGGCGCCGACCGTGCTGGCGTTCGCGGAGCGCGCGGCGAAAGCCGTGGTGCGAACGGAGCGTCCGGAGTTGCGGGCAGCGCTACGACCCGACCGAATCCCCCTGTCCCTGGCCCAGACCCGCATGTGGTTCCTCAACCAATTCGACATCTCCTCGTCCGCCTACAACATCGCGATGGCGTTCCGCCTCACCGGCGCCCTCGACCTCGATGCGCTGCGGGCCGCGGTCGCGGATGTGGTGACGCGACACGAATCGCTCCGCACCCGGTTCCCGATGAGCGGAACGGAACCGGTGCAGGTGATCCTGCCTGCCGGCGATGCGGTGCCGGTCCTGCCCGTCACGACGGTGCGCGGCGATGCGGAGTTGCAGGACCTGCTCGCGGCGGCGGTGTCGGAGGGATTCGACGTCACACGGCAGATTCCGTTGCGGGCAGCCGTGTTCGAGATGTCCGCGACCGACAGGGTACTGCTCGTCGTGGTGCACCACATCGTCGCGGACGGGGTGTCGATGGTCCCTCTCGCGCACGACATGATGACGGCCTACACCGCCCGGGCGGACGGGCAGCCCCCCGCGTGGCACCCGCCGACGGTCCAGTACGCCGACTTCACACTCTGGCAACGGCAACTCCTCGGATCGGAAGACGACCCGCACTCGCTGGTGTCGCAGCAATTGGACTACTGGCGCACCACACTGGCCGGTCTTCCCGCGGCCCTCGATCTGCCCACCGACCGACCCCGGTCGATGCAGCGGTCGCCGCAGGGGAGCCGGGTCGGATTCGAGATCGACGCCGAACTGCACCGCCGGCTCCTGGCGACGGCGTCCGCGCACCGGTCGACCGTGTTCATGGTCGCGCACGCCGCCCTGGCCGCGTTCCTCGCGAGGATGTCCGGGTCCGAGGACATCGCCGTCGGCACCCCCGTCGCCGGCCGGGGCGAGGCCGCACTCGACGACGTCGTCGGGATGTTCGTGAACACCGTGGTGCTGCGGACGCTGGTCTCCGACGCGAGTCCGTTCTCGGCACTCCTCGATCAGGTACGCGATATCGATCTCGGTGCGTACGCCCACGCCGAGGTGCCGTTCGAAAAGGTGGTGGAGGCCCTCGATCCGCCCCGCTCGACGGCGCACTCACCGCTGTTCCAGGTGCTGCTCGAATTCCAGAACGTCGAGCGCCCCGACCTCGCGCTGCCGGGCGTCGAGGTGGACGGTATCGACCTCGGGGCGACCATCGCACGGTTCGACCTGCAGCTGACATTGTCCGAGGAGTACGACGACGACGGAACGCCGGCCGGAATCACGGCCGCGTTCGCCTACACCACAGACCTTTTCGACGCCGACACCGTCGCGGGGCTGGCCGACCGGTTCGTCCGGATGCTCGATGCGGCCGTATCCGATTCGTCGATCCGGGTGGGCGACCTCGACATCCTCGACGCCCTCGAACGGGACGAACTCGTGCCCATGCGCGGGTTCCCCGCGGCCGCGCCGCGCACACTCCCGGAAGTGCTCGCCGCCGGCGCCGCGCTCGGACACGGTGCGGTCGCCGTGTCCTGCGAGGGCGTCACCCTGACGTACCGGGAACTCGACGAACGGTCGAACCGGCTGGCCCGCGAGCTGATCCAGCGGGGCGCGGGACCGGAGACGGTGGTCGCGATCGGAGTGCAGCGGTCGATCGCCTGGGTGCTGTCGGTGTGGGCGGTGGCGAAGTCGGGGGCGGCGTACGTGCCGGTCGACCCCGCCCTGCCGTCCGCGCGGATCGCCGGAATGCTCGAGGATTCGGGCGCGGTGCTCGGGTTGACGGTGACGGCGCATCGCGACCGGTTGCCCGGGGCGGTGCCGTGGCTACTGCTCGACGACCCCGCGGTGGCGAGTGCGCGGTCGGCCGCCCCGATCTCCGACGCGGACCGTGTTCGTCCGCTGCGCATCGAGCACGCCGCGTTCCTGCTCTACACCTCCGGTTCCACCGGAACACCGAAGGGAGTCGTGCTCACCCACGGTGGTCTCGCGAATCTCGCTGTCGAGGAACGGGAACGGTTCGCATCGATGCACGGTGCGCGGGTGTCGCACCTGGCGTCGCCGAGTTTCGACGCGTCCTTGTTCGAACTTCTGATGGCGTTCGCCGTCGGTGCGACACTGGTGGTCGTGCCGCCGACGATCGTCGGGGGACGGGAACTGGCCGAACTGCTCGAGGCGGAACAGGTCACCCACGCCTTCTTCACCCCCACGATCCTGGACACCCTCCGACCCGAGGATCTTCCGTCCCTGCGGATACTCGGGATGGGGGGCGAACGGTTTCCACCCGAATTGGCGGACCGCTGGACCCCGGGGCGTTTCGTCTTCAACGGGTACGGCCCGGCCGAGGCCACGGTCCAGACGACGATCAGCGAGGTGCTGTCACCCGACGAACCGGTGAACATCGGCGGTCCGGGGCGGGGCGTCGACGTGATCGTGTTGAACACCTGGCTGCAGCCCGTTCCGGTGGGGGTGGTCGGCGAACTGTACGTCGCGGGGCCGGGACTGGCCCGCGGCTATCACCGCCGCCCGGCGCTGACGGGCGCGTCTTTCGTGGCGAACCCGTTCGGGGACCCCGGCTCCCGCATGTACCGCACCGGCGATCTCGTGCGGTGGGCCGACATCGGCCGCCTCGAGTACGTGGGACGCAACGACTTCCAGGTGAAGATTCGTGGACAGCGAGTGGAACTGGGTGAGATCGAATCGGTACTCGCCCGCTGCGACGGCGTCGGCCGCGCGGCGGTCACCGTGCACGGCGGCACCGGGGGCGTGCTGGTGGGGTACGTGACGGCGGAGGCCGGTGCGAGCCTCGACACCGCCGAGTTGCTGCGGTTCGCCGGGGCTCACCTCGCGCCCTACATGGTGCCCACCCAGGTGGTGGTGCTCGACCGGTTGCCCGTCGGCCGCACCGGCAAACTGGACCGGCGTTCGCTCCCCGCACCGGTACTCGCGCCCCGGCAGTTCCGGGCCCCCACAGGCCCCGTGGCGCAGGCGGTCGCGGACGTGTTCGCCGACGTGCTCGGTCTCGACCGCGTCGGAGCCGACGACGACTTCTTCGCACTGGGCGGGAACTCGCTCGTCGCGACGCGGGTGGCGTCCGCGCTCCGGGATCGGCTCGGCACCGACGTGGTCCTGCAGTGGATCTTCCGCCACCCGACCCCGGAGGGTCTCGCGCATCGCATCACCGACCCGTCGGTGCTCGCAGACAGGCCGTCCGACGACGTGCTGAAGGTCGTCGTCCCGTTCCGGGCAGGCGGGACGCGACCCGCACTGTTCTGCGTACATCCGGCAGGCGGGCTCGCGCTGGGCTACGCGGGACTCGTCAAATACCTCGCACCCGACCGGCCGATGTACGGGCTGCAACTGCCGATCCTCAGCGGCGGAACAACTTTCGATTCGATGGCGCAACTCGCCCATCGGTACGTGGTCGAGATGCGTGCGGTGCAGCCCGACGGGCCCTACCACCTGCTGGGTTGGTCGCTGGGTGGAGTGATCGCCCAGGCGATCGCCGTCGAACTCCGCGAATCCGGCGCGGAGGTGGGCACACTCGCGATGATGGACAGTTACGTCGCGGAAGGCGACGACTTCGGCGACCTCGAGGTGAACGCCGAGGAGTGGCTGCACGGGCTGGGGGTCGAGTTCGAGGACGCCGACGACACCGGGCCGTCGTACCGCGAGCAACTGGTCGAGATGCTCGGCCGCTCCTTCGGCCGCGACCCCGCATTCGCGTCGGCCCTCCTCGGTCGCATCAGTACCGGACTGGAGAACTCGAAGCAGATCTCCACCGGATACCGGCCCCGGGTGTTCGACGGCGACCTGCTGTTCTTCAGCGCCGCACAATCCGCCGACGGCGAGGAGGGCGAGCGTCCGTCGCCGAGTGTGTGGCAGCCCGTCGTCACCGGTGTGATCGTCGAGAACAAGGTGGAATGCGACCACCTGAGGATGACCACACCGGAAGCCCTCGCCGTCATCGGGCCTGTCCTGGAGAGAGCCCTCGGGTCACGCCCCGATCGCGCCGCCGATGACGGGCCAGGACTGCCGTAGCTCCGACTCGAACAACCCCCACGAATGGGTGCCCTGCGGAAGGTAGGCGAACGTGGCGGGAATCCCCAGCGTCTGCAGCCGCGACTGGAACGTTGCCGCACACACATTGGTCACCATCTCGACGACGCTGCCGCCGATCGTCTGCGGCACCACCAGCACCGGGTCGTGGTTGTCGATGCTGCCGGGAATCCCGTTGCCGCTGGAGACGAACAATTCTGTGCCACGCAGACGTTCGGCGTTGAGCATCGGATCGTGCACACGCCACTCGGGGTCCCCGGCGGAACCCCACATGTTGGCGGCATTGCCCCCGCCGCGCAATTCGACCATCGACCGCACCATCGCCTGCCCGAGCAGCCCGCTCGTGGCGGCGCACCCGCTGTACGAGCCGACGGCACGGTAGAAACCCGGCGCCTGGATCGCGAGGTCGAGGACGGCGCTGCCGGCCATGGACACCCCGCCGATCGCATTGACCCCGGTGGTCGCGAACCGGCTGTCGATGGCGGCGGGGAGTTCGCTCGTCAGGTACGTCTGCCACTTGTTCCGGCCGAGGACCGGATCGTCGGTGTTCCAGTCGGTGTACATGCTGTACTGGCCGCCGATCGGCATTACCACGTTGACGTGCTTGTCGGCGAAGAACTCCCGCACACCGGTGTTGTTGAACCAGGAGATCCCGTCCGACCCGCCGCCGATACCGGTGAGCAGATAGAACGTGGGTGCCGGACCGCCCGTCGAGGGCGACAGGACGTCGTTGGCCACCCACCGGCCCATCGACTCCGAATACACGTCCACCCGGGTGACCCGGGGCTCGGCCGAGGCCGGTCGCGGGGCGATCACGACCCACGAGGCCACCACCAGCAACAAGACCGCCCATACGCGCAGCGCGGTCACGGATCGCAGAGCTTCGAACGGTCGCATGGACGCCCCCTGGCTGTGGCCTGCCCTTCCAATCTAGGACGGCGGGGCACCTGCTTGGTGCGGTTCCGGCGAACCGGTGTAAAGATGATTCGGTGACCGACAACGACCGGCCCGACGAGCGATTCACCCTCGCCAGTGAGCGGACGTTCCTCGCGTGGATGCGGAGTTCGCTCGCACTGCTCGCCGGCGGAATCGCCATGATCCACCTCGTCCCCGAGTTCAGTACCGGATGGGTGCGGACCACGCTGGGCCTGATCCTGATCGGACTCGCGGCGGCCGCCGCCCTCGTCGGCATGCGGCGGTGGTCCCAGGTCGAGAAGGCACTCCGCGACGGCGCACCCATGCCGCCACCGCACGAGTTGTGGTTGTTCGCGGTGACACTGACGGTGGTGGCACTGGGAGCGGCGGTCGCCAGCCTGGTGGCTGCGCTCTAACCTGCAGAAGAGGTTTGCACCGCGCGAACCGGACGTGAAAACGAAGGAGTACACGGTGGCCCACGAACTCAAGCTCGGTTACAAGGCGTCTGCGGAGCAGTTCGGTCCGCGGGAGTTGGTGGAGCTGGGTGTCCTGGCTGAGCGGCACGGCATGGATTCGGCGACGGTGTCGGATCATTTCCAGCCGTGGCGGCACGAGGGTGGTCATGCGCCGTTCTCGCTGGCGTGGATGACGGCGGTCGGGGAGCGGACGGAGCGGTTGCAGTTGGGGACGTCGGTGATGACGCCGACGTTCCGGTACAACCCGGCGGTGGTGGCGCAGGCGTTCGCGACGATGGGGTGTCTGTATCCGGGGCGGATCATGCTCGGGGTGGGGACCGGTGAAGCTTTGAACGAGATCGCGACCGGTTTCGCGGGCGAGTGGCCGGAGTTCAAGGAGCGGTTCGCGCGGCTGCGGGAGTCGGTGCGGTTGATGCGTGAGCTGTGGCTGGGCGACCGGGTGGACTTCGAGGGTGAATACTTTTCGACGAAGGGGGCGTCGATCTACGACGTGCCCGAGGGTGGGATCCCGGTGTACATCGCGGCCGGGGGTCCGGTGGTGGCCCGGTACGCCGGTCGTAGTGGTGACGGGTTCATCTGCACCTCGGGTAAGGGCATGGAGTTGTACACCGACAAGCTGATGCCCGCGGTCGCGGAGGGTGCGGCGAAGGCGGAGCGCGATGTCGCGGAGATCGACAAGATGATCGAGATCAAGATCTCGTACGACACGGATCCGGAGGCGGCGCTGGAGAACACCCGGTTCTGGGCGCCGCTGTCGCTGACGCCGGAGCAGAAGCACAGCATCGACGATCCGATCGAGATGGAGAAGGCGGCGGACGCGCTGCCCATCGAGCAGGTCGCGAAGCGGTGGATCGTGGCGTCGGATCCGGACGAGGCGGTCGCGCAGATCAAGCCGTACCTCGACGCCGGGCTGAACCATCTCGTGTTCCATGCGCCTGGGCACGATCAGAAGCGGTTCCTGGAGTTGTTCGAGCGCGATCTCGCTCCCCGGCTGCGGGGGTAGGCGGCTTCGCCGCCCGTGCGTGGTCGAGGAGTGCCGGGACTCGTCAACCACTCACGGGCGCGGAGCGCCGGACGTCAAGCCCTCGGTGATGATCCCCACAACTCCGACTCGAGGCTTGCTCAAAATTTGCCGATCGTCTGTAGTGAGTTCCGGCAGCGGGCGTGGATGTTCCCTTGCCCCGGCATCCACCCTGCAGAAAGCGAACGAACTCATGTCTGATCAGAAGAGCGCCGCACAGCCCCACAGCCCCGATGTCGTCGTCGGCGCTCGCGTTCGGGTCCGTCGCGACCCCGATGCACTCGCGCCGGGTGTCGTGATCGAGGATTTCGCGGACCTGTCCCAGTCGGAAGGCCTGCTCGGACGCGATTGGGCGCCCGTGCACCGCTGGGCCGTCGCCCTCGACGACGGACGCCTCGTGTTCGCTGACGACGGCGAACTCGACCTCGACACCGAAGCGCAGCAGGCCGAGTGCGCCTGACTCACCCGAGTCGGTCGGCGATCTCCTGAAGTTGCTCGACCGTCCCCGCGGCGATGGTCCGCAGATGCTCGGTGACGACGGAGATCGGCCAGTCCCACCACGCGATCCGCACCAGCGCGGCGACCTCGGCTTCCGAAAAGCGATCCTTGATGTGGACGGCCGGGTTCCCGCCCACGACCGCGTAGTCCGGCACGTCCCGCGTCACCACCGAACCGGTCGACACGATCGCGCCGTGCCCGATGCGAACCCCGGGCATGATCGTCGCGTTGCCGCCGATCCACACGTCGTTACCGACGACGGTGTCGCCGCGCGACGGTAAGTCGGCGATCAGATCGGCATGCCGAGCCCACGGCCCTCCCATGATCGGAAACGGAAACGTCGAGACCCCGCTCATTCGGTGGTTCGCGCCGTTCATGATGAACGTCGTCCCCGTCGCGAACGCGCAGAATTTCCCGATGATCAGCCTGTCCGGACCGTAATGGTGCAGGACATTACGGGTTTCGAACTCCTCCGCGAACTCGGGATCGTCGTAATAGCTGAACTCCCCGACCTCGATCAGCGGATTGTCGATCAGCGGCTCGAGCAACACCACCCGTGGCTGCCCAGCAACGGGATGCAGGGTCATCGGGTCCGGCGCGGCATTCGTGGGCAAAGGTGTCTCCATTCCTCGCGCGCGTCAGCGCGCTCGCTTGTCGCGACAAGCGTCCGTAGTCCCTCCCTGTATAGCGCCGTACGGCACTGTGCCGCACGTGCTTTTGTGGGGGTGTCGGTTCCCTGTTGCGTCATGCCCAGATGCCGCCAAAACTTAGCCCGATTCGTGGACTCATCAAGAAACGCCCGCGTGACGGCGGCATTCCTCGCGAGTGTGTTCCCCTGCACCGCGTCGTCCCACTGCGCCAGGTTCGGCGGGCATTCCGGCACGCCCAGTAGAAGTCGAATGCCGCAACAACGTTCGCCCCGTACGTCGGTGAGCGCGCAGTCCGGGGCGCATCACCTTCGGGCTCAGCGCTGCCCCAATGCCTTGCGGGCCCGGTCGCAATCGCCGCGGTGACGGCTCTGCGTTCAGTCGTGGTCAGTCCCATCATCCGGCCCTATCCCTGGCCATCACACCGACGTGGTCGACACGCCGCTACGCGGGCACTTGGAGGCATTTGGACGAGTCAACGCGGGGTATTGCCTGGTCCGGAATCGGTTGCTAGACTCGAACAAAGTTTCGAATCACCTTGGGGGAGGTTGGTTGTGGGGGAGGCTGCATTGGGGGAAGGTGCGTTCGGGGATGTGGTGGCACCGGATCTGGCGGAGGTGCGGGCGTTCACCGCGCGGTTGCGGTGCGTCGAGGCCGGTGGGGACGCCGGGGCGGGGATCGATCTGCTCGATGCGATCGAGGCGTTGAAGTCGGTGGGCTGTGCCGCGCAGGCGGTGATCACCGACCACGTCGCGACATGTGTTCGGGCGGAGCGGCAGGCCGCGGGGCTGCCGCGGGCGGAGTGGGGTCGGGGGATCGGGTCGCAGATCGCGTTGGCGCGCAGGGAATCCCCGAACCGGGGTGGCCGGCATCTGGGGTTCGCTCGGGCGGTGGTGCACGAGATGCCGCACACCCTGGCGTTGCTGCGGTCGGGTCTGTTGAACGAATGGCGGGCCACCCTGCTGGTGCGGGAAACGGCGTGCCTGTCCGCATCCGATCGGGGCATCGTGGACCGCCGGTTGTGCGCCGACCCGGCGGTGCTGGACGGGGTCGGTGACCGCGGGCTGATCGCGCGGGCGGCGGCGTTGGCGGCCGAACTCGACGCCGCCGCGGTGGTGGCGCGGCACCGCAAGGCGGTCTCGGAGCGGCGGGTGACGACGCGGCCGGCGCCGGACACGATGGCGTACCTGAGTGTGCTGATGCCGGTGGCGCAGGCGGTGTGTCTGCAGGCGACGCTGGGGCGGGACGCGGACCGCCTGATCGCCACCGGACAGGGCGGTGGCCGGACCCGCAATCAGCTGATGGTGGATCTGTTGTTCGACCGCGGCACCGGACGGTCGGTGGCGGCGGGGGTGCCGGTGGCGGTGAATCTGGTGCTCTCCGATGACACCCTCCTCGCCGGGGGTTCCGAGGCGGCGCAGGTGCAGGGGTGGGGTCCGGTGCCGGCGGGGATCGCCAGACAGCTGGTGGCGGACGCGGTGGGTGCGGACGCGGAGGTGTCGCTGCGGCGGGTGTATGCGCGCCCGGGGTCGGGGGCGTTGACGGCGATGGAATCGCGGTCCCGAATCTTTCCGAAGAGTCTGGCGAGGTTGATCGATCTGCGGGATCGGACGTGCCGGACGCCGTGGTGTGATGCGCCGATCCGCCATCACGACCACATCCGCTCACACGACAAGATGGGTCGGACCAGTGCGGGCAACGGGTCGGGTGTGTGTGAGGCGTGTAATTACGCGAAGGAGGCACCGGGGTGGGTGGCCCGCCCGGTCACCCGCCGGGGTGGTCGGCATGCGATCGATCTCGGCACCCCGACCGGGCACCACTACCGATCCACCGCACCGCCGCTGCCGACTCCGACACACCTGCGCGCGTCATGAACGTGCGCCGAGTTGCCGCAGCGCGGCGTTTCTCACGCGGCGGTGAGAGCGAATACGCGCATGTTGCGGTGGGTGCGGTGTTCGTAGACGCCGTAGACACGGACCATGTCGTCGAATTCGCGGTAGATCCGCGTCCGTTCGGGTTCGGCGAGGAGAGTGGCGGTGACGGGGATATCCCTACCGCCGATCGTGACCGTTGCGTTCGGCTGCGCCAGGAGGTTCCCAGACCATGCGGGGTGGTGCTCCTGCCCGAAGTTGCTGCCGACGACGAAGATCTGCTCGCCTTCGCGGTAGTACAGCAGCGGGCTGGTCCGCGGCTTCCCGGACTTGCGACCCGTGGTGGTCAGCAGGACAACGGGTGCGGCGATGGGGCCGAGGATCGTGAATCGTCCCCCGCTCCTCTCGAGCAGTCGGCGGTCGACCCCGGCGAGTTTCCGGATCACCCACGATCCGGGCTTGGTGGCGGCGAACGCGGTCGCGGGTTCGCGGAGGAAGCTGGTCTCGCTGCCCCACCGGACGTCGGGGAAGGGTGATTCGGCCATACGTCATCTCACCGGCGGGCGGGAGCGGTGTCAATCGCCCCGCGCCGGTGGCCGGATACGCTATGGCCATGGCTGCGCCCGCGACACCTCCGCCTGCACGTCCCCTGCCGTCGAGCGTCTACATCGCCTCACCGGAGGGCGACACCGGAAAGTCCACCATCGCGTTGGGTGTCCTGCAGATGCTGTGTGCGTCGGCGGCCCGGGTGGGGGTCTTCCGTCCGATCGCGCGGTCGACGGAGGAAACCGACTACATCCTCGAGCTGCTCCTCGAACACACGACGGCCGACCTCGGCTACGAGGAGTCCCTGGGTGTCACGTACGAGCATGTCCACGCCGATCCGGAGGGTGCGCTCAGTGAGATCGTCGCGCGGTACCACCAGGTGGCGGCGCAGTGCGACGCGGTGGTGGTGATCGGCAGCGACTACACCGACGTCGCCAGTCCGAGCGAGCTGGGATACAACGCGCGGATCGCCGTGAATCTCGGTGCGCCGGTTCTGCTCGCCGTGCGGGGTGCCCGGCGCACCCCGGAGGAGGTCGCGCATCTCGCCCACCTCTGCATCGGGGAACTGACCGCCCACCACGCGCATCTGCTGGCCGTGATCGCGAATCGCTGCGACCCGGACGCACTCGATGCCGTCACCGAGGCGCTGGGGTCCACCGGTGTCCCCGCGTGGAGCCTGCCCGAGATGCCGCTGCTCATCGCCCCGACGATGGCCGAACTCCTCGATGCGATCGACGGCAGCCTGTTCAGTGGCGACCCCGAGTTGCTGCACCGCGAGGCGTTGCGGGTGCTGGTGGGCGGGATGACCGCGGAGCACATCCTCGAACGGTTGTCGGAGGGCACGGTGGTGATCGCGCCGGCCGACCGCTCCGACGTGCTACTGGCGATGGTGAATGCGCATGAGGCCGAGGGTTTTCCGTCGCTGGCGGGAATCATCATGAACGGCGGGCTCACTCCGCACCCGTCGATCGCGAAATTGATGGCGGGACTCAAGCCGCGGTTGCCCATTCTGACCACCACTTTGGGCACATTCGACACGGCGAGCGCGGCCGCTCAGACGCGGGGCCGGGTGGCGGTCGGTTCGCAGCGCAAGATCGACACCGCGCTGAGTGTGATGGAACTGCGAGTGGACGCGCCGACGCTGCTGGAACGGTTGAAGTTGCCGATCCCGTCGGTGGTGACCCCGCAGATGTTCGAGTACCAGCTGATCGATCGTGCCCGCAGGGATCGCAAACACATCGTTCTGCCGGAGGGCGGCGACGATCGCATCCTACGGGCTGCGGGCCGGTTGCTGCAACGACAGGTGGCGGAGCTGACCATCCTCGGCGACGAGGCGCAGGTGCGTCGTCGTGCGGCGGAGCTCGGCGTCGACCTCGGTGACTCTCAGGTTCTCGACCCCGGGACGTCCGAGCACGCCGTTCCGTTCGCGGAGGAGTATGCGCGGCTCCGCGCGCACAAGGGCATGTCCGTCGACCGTGCCCGCGAGGTGATGTCGGACATTTCGTATTTCGGAACGATGATGGTGCACTTGGGGATCGCGGACGGCATGGTGTCGGGCGCCGCGCACACCACGGCTCACACGATTCGTCCGTCGTTCGAGATCATCAAGACGCAACCGGGCGTGTCCACGGTGTCGAGTGTGTTCCTCATGTGCCTGTCCGATCGGGTGCTCGCCTACGGCGACTGTGCGGTGGTACCCGACCCGACGTCGGAACAGCTGGCCGACATCGCGATCTCGTCGGCGCAGACGTCGTCCCAGTTCGGTATCGATCCCCGCATCGCGATGCTGTCGTACTCCACGGGAGACTCCGGCAGCGGAGCGGACGTCGACAAGGTGCGTGCCGCGACGAAGCTCGTCCGTGAACGTCGCCCGGACCTGTTGGTGGAAGGTCCCATTCAGTACGACGCCGCCATCGAGCAGAGCGTCGCGGACAAGAAGATGCCGGATTCGGCGGTGGCCGGCAAGGCGACGGTGTTCATCTTCCCGGACCTCAACACCGGCAACAACACGTACAAGGCTGTGCAGCGCAGTGCCGGTGCCATCGCCGTCGGGCCGGTGCTGCAGGGTCTCAACAAACCCGTCAACGACCTGTCGCGCGGGGCGCTCGTCGAGGACATCGTGAATACCGTGGCCATTACCGCGATCCAGGCGCAGGGAGCACAGCAGTGAGCGAAGGCACCGAGGGTTCCGTGCTGGTCCTCAATTCGGGTTCGTCGTCGATCAAGTTCCAGTTGATTCATCCGGAGACCGGTGAGTCGTCGGCGTCCGGTCTCATCGAGCGGATCGGGGAGCCGGAGGGGCACATCGTCTATCGCCACCGCACCGGGGTGGAAGAGCGCACCGTGCCGATCGCCGACCATCGCGTGGGGCTGAGGTTGGTGTCGGACATCGTCGCCGAGGTCGGCCGTCCGCTGCGGGACGCGGGGATCGTCGCGGTCGGACATCGCATCGTCCACGGCGGCGACGTGTTTTTCGAGCCCACGGTCATCGATGACGCTGTGGTGCAGTCCATTTCGGACCTCTCGACCCTCGCGCCGTTGCACAATCCGGCGAACGTGATCGGCATCGAGGTGGCGCGGGAGGAGTTGCCGGACATCCCGCACGTCGCCGTGTTCGACACAGCGTTCTTCCACACCCTCCCCGCGGAGGCGTCCACGTACGCGATCGACCGGAAGGTGGCCGAGGAGCACGCCATCCGGCGGTACGGCTTCCACGGGACCTCGCATCAGTACGTGTCGGCGCAGGCGGCCGAGTTCCTGGGTAGGGACCTGTCGGAGCTGAACCAGATCGTGCTGCACCTGGGGAACGGTGCGTCGGCGTCCGCGATCCGCGGCGGGCGGGCGATCGACACGAGCATGGGTCTGACCCCGCTCGAGGGACTGGTGATGGGCACGCGCTCCGGCGACGTCGATCCCGGTATCCTCCTGCATCTGTACCGCGGGGGGATGGGCGTCGACCAGATCGACGACCTCCTGAATCGGCATTCCGGTCTCAAGGGGCTGTCGGGGGTCAACGACTTCCGGGCGCTGCTGGCGCTCGTCGGCGAGGGTGACGGAGACGCGGCGTTGGCCTACGACGTGTACGTGCACCGTCTCCGCAAATACATCGGCGCCTATCTCGTGGAATTGGGCGGCGTCGACGTCATCACGTTCACCGGGGGAGTCGGCGAGAACAATGTCGACGTCCGCCGGGACAGTCTGGCCGGGCTGGCGCGTCTCGGGATCGTCGTCGACGACGACCGCAACCGGGCGAATTCCCGTGAAGCCCGCCGCATCTCGGCGGACGAGTCCGGTGTCGAGGTCTTGGTGGTGCCCACCGACGAGGAACTCGCGATCGCGCGCGCGGCGGCGGAGTTGATCGGCGCCTGAGGATTACAGCAGGCTCCTGGGCCTGATGGCATTGGCCAGATCCACCAGCGTGTACCGGTGGGTGCGCTCGGGGGCGTTGCGGGCCAGCGCCCGCAGGCCGGCCTCGGCGCCCTTGCGCAGCCCTCGTTCGGTGAACGGCACGCCCAGGATAGTTTCGGTTTCGGTCGCCGAACTGTGACCGGTCCGCACCCAGTCCAGCGCCGTGCCCAGCACGAGGGTTCGCATCTGCAGCGCCCTGCTCTCCTCGGGTGCGAGCGCGGTGACGCGGAGCGCGGCCTCCCGGAGGGCGGACTCGTCGATCTCCTCGATAGGCCTGCCCGACAACAACATCAGGACACTGGTCATCCGGGCCATCGTGAAGTGCCGGGAGGTCACGGGAACCTGGTCGAGGGCGCTGACGGCACCGGCGAGGTCGCCTCGTTCGGTGAGTTGCCGGGCCAGTCCGAACGCTGCGCTCACCATGCTGTGGTCGGTCCGCCACACCGTCCGGTAGTACTTCTCGGCGAACGTCCGCCACCGAGGATGATCGTCGCTCTCGCAGTGCGGCAGAATCAGTTCGGCGGTGGCCGCCAGCGCAAGCTTGGGTGCCGTCTCGCCGGGCATCGCCTGGAGTACGGATTCGAACTGGGAGAACGCGGTCTCGTATTCGCCGTCGATCAGCGTCGTGAGTCCGGCGTACCAGTCGACGCGCCAGTTGCCGCCCATCTCCTCCTGCACGCCGGCGAGGAGTCCGCGGGCGGTGTCGGCGTCGCCGAGATCGAGGTGCGCTTTGATTTCGGCGAGCGTCAGTTCCCGGGAGAACGACACGTCCGCGTCGCCGACGACCCGCTCGATCCCGCTCTCCCGGGCGTGCCGGATGGAATCCAGCGTCTGCTGGGGTTCGCTGTGCACCGCGGCGGCGAGCAGCGGGGCGTTGGGATCGGCCGGGTCGATCAGCGGCACCGCCAACGCCTGGGCGACGGACAGCGGGTCGAGGTTCCGGTCTCTTTCGACGCCGTCGACGTAGACGTCGGTCTGCTCGACCGCGTCGTCGGTGCCGAACGTGGTTCGCTGCTTGCTGAACACGGTGGACAGCCCGGGATGCTCCTCGCCGGTCTGCTGCGCGAGCACCTCCCGCAACACGGCCGTGAGCTGACCTGCCATCTCCTCGGCCGACGCGAACCGCCGGGTCGGATCGGGGTTGGTGGCGCGCAACAGGAGTCGGTGGAAGAATTCGTACTCGGCGAGGAGCGGCGCGTCCTCGGGAGACGGGATCCCGTCGAGATAGCGGCCCTTGTCGGACGGCATGTCGAGCGTCAGCACGGCGAGTGTGCGCCCCACCGTGTAGATGTCGGAGGCCACGGTGGGGCCGGTCCGGACGATCTCCGGAGCCTGGTACCCGGGCGTGCCGTACAGGTAGCCGTAGTCCTCGATGCCGGCGACGGCACCCAGGTCGATCAACTTGAGAGCGTCCTCGGTGACCATCACGTTGTCGGGTTTGAGGTCGTTGTACACCAGCCCGGTGGAGTGCAGATATGCCAGTGCGGGCAGGATTTCGAGCACGTAGGCGATGGCCTGCTCGATCGGCATCCGCTCGGGTCGTGCGTGCGTCGACAGGACGTCCCGCAGCGAATGACCGCCCACGTACTCCATGACGATGTAGCCCATCGGAGTCCCGTCCGCACGGGGATGCTCCACGAAGTTGAAGATCTTCACGATGCTCGGGTGGGCCACCTCGGCGAGGAACTGCCGTTCGGCCACCGCGACGGCCTGAGCCTCGGCGTCGCCGAAATGCAACAGGCCCTTGAGCACCACCCACCGGTCGCTGACATTGCGATCGATGGCCAGATAGATCCAGCCGAGACCGCCGTGCGCGATGCAGCCCTGCACCTCGTACTGGCCGCCGATCAGGTCGTTCCGGCCGAGGAGCGGCCGGAAGTCGAATGTGGCTCCGCACGAGGGGCACACGCCGAATTCGGAACTCTCGGACACGGCACCGGCGCGGCCCACCGGCTTGTTGCATTTCCAGCAGAACCGCTTGTCCTCCGGGACCTTAGGGTCGGTCATCACGGCCGACGCCGGGTCGAGTGTCGTCACCACGGGAACCTCGACGAGACCCCCGCCGAGACGCAGACGCTGACCGGAACGGGTGCGCGGCGACCGCGTCGAGCGTCCGGTGCCGGACGCGCCGGACGGCCGGGACGTGGGTGCCGCCTGCGTGGCCGGGCCGTCATCCGATGTGGGGACCGCCGCCTGCGTTGCCGGGCCTTCGTCGGCCTCCCGGACCGCGGCCTGGGTCGCCGGGCCTTCGTCGGCCTCCCGGACCGCGGCCTGGGTGGCGACGTCCGGGGTGGACTCCGGATTCTTCGAATGCTGCGGCATACGTCCCCTCAGTCCTGGTACACGGCGGGCGGCGGGCCCGGAGACGGTCCCAGCATCGACAACCATCGGTCGTACATCTCGGTCCAGGTTCCGTCGCGGCGGATGCGTTCGAGGGTGCCGTTGACGAATCGCACCAGGTCGTCGTTCGCCTTGGTGATGCCGATGCCGTACGGTTCGGCGCCCATGCTGTCGCCGACGATGTCGAGGTACGGGTCCTGGGACGCCAGGCCGGCGAGGATCGTGTCGTCGGTGGTCACCGCGTCGACCTGTCCCTGCTGCAGGACCACCAGGCAATCCGACCACATGGGAACCGTCAGGATGTCGGCCTTCGGTGCCACCTGCTGCAACCGTGTCAGCGACGTGGTGCCGTTGACCACGCAGACCCGTTTGCCGTCGAGGTCGGCGGCACCGTGGATGGGCGAGCCCTTCACGACGAGCACCCGTTGCTGCGCTGCGAAGTACTCGGACGAGAACGCCACCCGTTCCTTGCGGTCGCAGGTGATGGTCATCGTCTTCGCCACGATGTCGACCATCGACTCCTGGAGTGCCTTCTCCCGATTGGCCGACGTGAGGATGCGGTAGTCGAGCCGATCGGGGTCGCCGAACAGGTCCCGCGAGATCTCCCGGGCGACATCGACGTCGAAGCCCTCGATGGCACCGGTGGTGGGGTCGCGGAAACTCATCAGGTTGCTGCCCGTGTCGAGGCCGACGACGAGACGCCCCCGCGCGCGGATGGCGTCGACCGTCGGCATCTGGGCCGCGGAGTCGTCGGGGAACGGACGCAGGCTCGCCGTGGGGTCACCGCAGTCCTCGGCGGGAGTCGTCGGCGCAGCGCCGGCCTCGGGGGCAGGTGTCGCGGCCGCGGGCAACGGGGGTTCGGTGTACGAGACACTCGGCGATCCGACGTGCTCCGGACTCGACTGGGCACATCCGCCGATCAGGACCACGGCCGCCAGGAGCAGCAGCACGATCGGGCGGCGCCTCACTGGTATTCCCGCAACCGAGGCCACAACCCGATGATAATTCCGGCGAACGCGATCAGTGTCAGCACGAGGGCACCCGAACCGAGCGCGGTCAGCACGCGCGCCGCGGACGCGACGTGGGATCGCAGATGGTCGCGAGCGGCCGCGATTCCGTCGGTCAGCGCGTCGTCGACGGCGGTGAACTGGGCCGCGGAGTCGGCGGGTCCCGGCCCGATGGCCACCGCTGCCGCCGAGACGAAGTCGCCCCGGGCGAGGATCTCGTTCATCCGGTCGTGCGCCGAGGACCAGTCGGTCCACGCCTGCTGGGCCCGGGCCACCTCGTCGCGACCGACCGTTCCGGCGTCCTTCGGGTAGTTCGCCAGGACGGCGTCGAGCCGGCTGGACTTGTCCTCGAAGACGGCGTCGTAGTCACCGTTCGAATCGCGGCGGACCAGTTTCAGCGTCTCCTCGGTGCGCGCCTGCTGGGCGAGGATGCGCGCCGCGGTCAACTCGTGCATCGGGCGCGCACCCTGGGTGAGTGCGCGATTGGTGTCGACGGAGGAGACGAGCCCGGCCACCAGCATCCAGACCAGGAGGATCGCGGTGCACGCGGACGCCAGCATCAGCCCGAGATTGAATGTCCGCCGGCTGAGTCTAGCGAGCACGACCTGGACGACGATCAGTGCGACGAGCGCGATCAGCACCAGGATCAGCGCGAACCAGGGCGGCCGCGAATAGTCCCGCTGGGTGTCCGCGACGTCGGATTCCTGCAGGGCGTGCAACTCCTGCGCCATCGGCAGCATGCTCGTCTGCATCAGCGTGGAAGCCTCGCTGAGATAGGCGGCGCCGACCGGATTACCGACGCGATTGTTGGCCCGCGCGGTCTCGACGAGACCCGAGTAGACACTGAGGTCGCTGGAGATGGAGGCGAGCAGACGCCGGCTGTCGACGTCGCTCGCGGCGAGTCCGCCCGACGCGTACACGAGGTCGGCGGACGCGGTGCCGATCGCCTGCGAATACGTGTCCCGCAGTTCGGGCGGTTCGAGACCGCCGGAGATGAACGCCGTCGTGGCCGCGGCATCTGCCACCGACAGGGCGCTGTACAGGTTCTGCGCCGAGAACGACAGCGGTTCCGTCTCGGCGAGGACGGTGTCGAGCGTGGCTTCCCGGCCGTTGACGGTGGATGCGGCCACGAATCCGGCGAGGAGGGTGAGCAGGACCAGGAGGGCGCCGAGTGCGGTGAGTTTGGCCGGAGTCGATGCGAGGAACGCGCGCAGTTCCTTGCGGCGCGCCACCGCGGGGTCGACGTCGTCGTCCGCGGCGGCAGACAGTGCGCGGCTGCCGGTGGGTTCGATCGACGGCGCCTCACGCAGAACCACCTCGCACCCCTCCCGTGTCACGGCCGCACCTTGGTGGGGAGCATATAAGCAGCAGTCGGTTCCCGGCTGCCGACGGGCAGTTCCGGGAGAAACCGTTAGTGTGAGGGAACTGCAGGGTGACCCATCAGGTCGGACAGGGGTAGTCGATGCGTGGTGACGGTGACGGCTGGGCAACCGGGCCGGACGGCAGTCGTCATTGGGGCAAGCACGGTGCGGCCGGGTTGTTGCTGCGTGCGCCGCTGCCGGACGAGACGCCGGCCGTGCTGCTGCAGCACCGGGCTGCGTGGAGCCACCAGGGCGGGACGTGGGCGTTGCCCGGCGGTGCCCGGGACAGTCACGAGACCACCACCCACGCCGCGGTCCGTGAGGCGCACGAGGAAGCAGGCATCGACAGCGCGGCCATCCGCGTCCGCACCGAGGTCGTCACCATGGAGGTGGCGAGCGGCTGGAGTTACACCACGGTGATCGCCGACGCCGAGCGCCCGCTGCCGACCGTTCCGAACGGGGAGAGCACCGAACTCCGCTGGGTACGGGAGACCGACGTCGCCGGCCTGCCCCTGCACCCCGGATTCGAAGCGGGATGGCCGCGACTGCGCACCACCGAGATGCGACTGCTGCTCGCGAGGCACGACGTGCTGGGGGAGCGCGGTGCGTTGCCGCAGCTGTCGAAGGCGCTGCCCCGCACGGTGCGCCTGCCCGACGGCACGTACGGGTGGCTGCCGCGCATCGAGGTGCTCGAGTCGGCGGACACGGTCGGGCTGCTCACCGAACCGGTCGGCCACGGCACCACGCTGGGCACGGTCACCGCGGTCGTCGCCACCGACCCCGACCTGGTCGAACAATTGCCGGCCACCGTCGTGGTCCTGACGCCGGCGACGGTGCTGGGCTGGCTGGATCAGCCGTAACTAGGCGTTCTGCTGCAGGAGGGCCGACAGCGAGCGTGCGGCGGCCTGCGGGTCGCGGGCCTCGGTGATCGCGCGCACGACCACGATGCGGGTCGCCCCGGCGGCGAGGATCTCCGGAACGCGGGCCTCGTCGATGCCGCCGATCGCGAACCACGGGCGGTTGGTCGCCGAGTCGGCGGTCGAACGCACCAGATCGATGCCCGACGCGGTCCGGCCGGGCTTGGTGGGCGTGGCCCACACCGGCCCGGTGCAGAAATAGTCGACGCCGTCCTCGATGGCCGCGAGGCTGGCCTGCGCGCGGCTGTGGGTGGATCGGCCGATCAGCACGTCGGAACCGACGACGGTCCGCGCGTACGGAACGGGCAGGTCACCCTGACCGAGGTGCAGCACGTCCGCCCCGGCCGCCAGCGCCATGTCGGCGCGGTCGTTCACCGCGAGCAGCGCACCGTGCCGCCTGGCCGCGGCCGCGAGCACCGACAGCGCCGCGAGTTCGTCCCGGGCGTCCATCGTGCCGAACTTCTTCTCGCCGGCCGAGCCCTTGTCCCGGAGCTGGATGATGTCGACGCCACCGGACAGCGCGGCTTCGGCGAACTGCGCCAGGTCGCCCTTCTCGCGCCTGGCGTCGGTGCACAGGTACAAGCGCGCCGCTCCGAGGCGGCGCCGACGGTCGGTGAGGTTGCTGTGGTGCGTGGTGGTCACGGCATGACGGTAGCCTCTACGGTGAAAGTGCAACACGGGAGTCCCGGGGAACGTGGGGCTGAGAGGGGCTCACGCCGAGCCCGACCGTCATACCTGACCCGGATCATGCCGGCGCAGGAAGTGAGGTGGAGTTCATGGCGAGATCGGTATCCGTCGTCGGAGGCGGAGTGATCGGCCTGTCCATTGCGTGGCGCGCAGCCCGCAACGGCTGGTCGGTGAAGCTGTACGACCCGTCGATCGGTTCGGGAGCGTCCTGGGTGGCGGGCGGAATGCTCGCCCCGTTGTCCGAGGGCTGGCCCGGTGAGGAGAGCGTCCTCGAACTGGGGAGCGCATCGCTCGACCGGTGGCCCGAATTCGGGAAGGAACTCGAGGCCGGGGCCGGGGTCGACCTGTTCACGTCGGAGAGTTCGCTCACCGTCGCCCTGGACGGTGCGGACGCCGAGGACCTGCGGACCATCGCGGAATGGGTGGGTGAGCAGGGGCGGGACCTGCAGATCCTGAACCGCGCCGAGGTCCGGGCCCTCGAACCGATGCTGGGCCGCGGAGTCCGGCTGGGGCTCTTGGCCGTCGACGAACTGGCTGTCGACAACAGGCTGCTGCTGCAGGCGTTGCGGCGCTGTGCCGTCGACGCGGGAGTGGAGCTGATCGGTGAGGCCGTGCAGAGCCTCGACGGGCTCGACACGGACCAGATCGTGGTCACCGCCGGCATCGCGTCGCCGGCCCTGTGGCCGGGACTTCCGGTCCGGCCGGTGAAGGGCGAGATCCTGCGGTTGCGGGCCCGTCCCGGGGTGACCCCCGCGCCGGGACGCACCATCCGCGGCAGCGTCCACGGCCGGCCCGCGTACCTGGTGCCGCGCGCCGACGGCATCGTCGTCGGAGCCACCCAGTACGAATCGGGCAACGACACACAGGTCACGGTGGCCGGTGTCCGCGACCTGATCGCGGATGCCGAGGCGCTGATGCCCGCGATCGGCGAGTACGAACTGCGCGAGACCGCGGCGGGTCTGCGCCCGATGACCCCGGACAATTTGCCTCTGATCGGCCGGGTGTCCGATCGTGTGGTGGTGGCGACGGGGCACGGCCGCAACGGCATCCTGCTCACCCCGGTGACCGCCGACGCGACGGTGGCACTGTTGGAGGGCTCGGCACTGGTCGAGGCGAAAGCCGCCGACCCCGAACGTTTCGAGAAGGTAGCGAGGTAAGAGATGAGTGAGCAGCAAGTAGTGGTGCCGATCGGCATCAGTGTCAACGGCGAGGACCACGAGTTCGCGGAACCGCTGACCGTCGCCGGGCTGCTGGAGGTGCTGAACCTGCCGTCCAAGGGCATCGCGGTGGCGGTGAACGGCGCGGTGTTCCCGCGCGCCCGGTGGGACGAACTGGTGGTCCGAGGCTGGGAGATCGAGATCCTCACGGCGGTGCAGGGTGGCTGACGCGACTCCCGGCCTGCAGAAGGGCCTCACCATCGCGGGACGGACGTTCGGGTCTCGATTGATCATGGGCACCGGCGGCGCCGCCAACCTCACCGTGCTCGAGGAGGCCCTCGTGGCGTCCGGCACCGAGCTGACCACGGTCGCGATGCGCCGGGTTGACGCCGCGGGCGGCACCGGCGTGCTGGACCTGCTGCGCAGGCTCGACATCGCGCCGCTGCCCAATACCGCGGGGTGCCGCGGCGCGGCCGAGGCGGTGCTGACGGCGCAACTCGCCCGCGAGGCGCTCGAGACCGACTGGGTGAAGCTCGAGGTCATCGCGGACGAACGCACCCTGATGCCCGACGCCATCGAGTTGGTCAGCGCGGCAGAGCAACTGGTCGACGACGGCTTCGTCGTCCTGCCGTACACCACCGACGATCCGGTGCTGGCCCGCAGGCTCGAGGACGTCGGGTGTGTCGCCGTGATGCCGCTGGGCTCGCCGATCGGCACCGGACTCGGCATCGCGAATCCGCACAACATCCAGATGATCGTGGAGGGTGCCGGGGTGCCCGTCATCCTCGACGCCGGCATCGGGACCGCCAGCGACGCGACCCTCGCGATGGAACTCGGCTGCGACGCGGTGCTGCTGGCTACGGCCGTGACCAGGGCTAAGGATCCGGCGCTCATGGCGTCCGCGATGCGCGGAGCCGTGGTCGCCGGGTACGAGGCACGGCACGCCGGCCGCATCCCCAAGCGATTCTGGGCGCAGGCGTCGTCGTAGTTCTCGGGGTTCCGTCGGGGTCCCGCTCAGGGTCCGACCGGTACCAGGGGACGAGTCGGGAGTAGACCTGCGGCCGATGCGCGCCGGCCGCAGGTTCCGGCATCCTTCTCATCATGATTGAAGTGAGGGGACTGACAAAGACCTTCGGTGCGACGAAGGCGGTGGACAACCTGACGTTCACCGTGAAGCCGGGTATGGTCACCGGCTTCCTCGGCCCGAACGGTGCAGGCAAATCGACGACCATGCGCATGATCCTCGGGCTGGACCGTCCCACGGCGGGCAGCGCGCTGATCGACGGCAAACCGTACAGCGACCTGGTGCAGCCGCTGCGGACGGTGGGGGCCCTGCTCGACGCGAAGTGGGTGCACCCCAACCGGTCCGCCCGCGCCCATCTGCAGTGGATGGCGGCGTCCAATTCGCTGCCCAAGAGCCGGGTCGACGAGGTGCTGCACCTCGTCGGGCTGACCGAGGTGGCGGGCAAGAAGGCCGGCGGGTTCTCGCTCGGCATGTCTCAGCGACTGGGTCTGGCCGCCACGCTGCTCGGCGACCCGAAGGTGCTGCTGTTCGACGAGCCGGTCAACGGACTCGACCCGGAAGGCATCGTCTGGATCCGCAAGTTCATGCAGCGTCTCGCCGCAGAGGGTCGCACCGTGCTGGTGTCGAGCCACCTGCTGTCCGAGATGGCGCTCACCGCAGAACATCTGGTGGTCATCGGGCGTGGGCGCCTGATCGCCGACACCACCGTTTCCGAGTTCGTCAGCAAGTCCTCGGAATCGACTGTGCGCGTGCGCAGTCCGCAGCTGGACGCACTGCGCAGTGCGCTCACGTCCACGGGTCTCACCGTCCGCGAGGACGGATCCGACGGACAGCAGGCGCTCGTCGTGGTGGATTCGAGTACGGACGCCGTCGGCGCGATCGCCGGTGCGCAGGGCATCGTTCTGCACGAGTTGGCATCTCAGCGGGGATCGCTCGAGGACGCCTTCATGAAGTTGACCGGAGACGACGTGCAGTACCACGCAGAGGGCGTCGAAGATGTGATGAGGGGTGCACTGTAATGGCTGTTCTCAATGCCGAACGGATCAAGATCACGTCGACTAGGTCGCCGTGGTGGTGCACTGTCATCATCATCGTGCTGGGCCTCGGTCTCGCGGCGGTCATCGGGCTGAGCGCGAAGGCCAGCATCAACTCCTTCAACAACCAGATCGCGGACGGTAAGCGACCCGACTTCGACCCGTTCCTGCCGCAGATGGCGGACGCCGTCGGCGGTGTGTCCGGGTTCGGCGTGCTGGTCCTGATGATCCTCGCCGCACTGGCCGTGACCAGCGAATACCGCTTCGGGGTCATCCGCACCACGTTCCAGGCCATCCCGAACCGGGCGTCCGTCCTGATCGCGAAGGCCGGTCTGATCGGCGCATTCGGTGCCGTGCTGACGTTCGTTCTCACGTTCGGCGCGTACGCCATCGCGAAGGCGACCGCCGGCGACGAGGCGGGAGCCGCCCTCACGCTGTCGGGTGACGACGCGTGGCGGTCGATCTACGGCGTCCCGATCTACGCGTTCCTGTGCGTGGTGCTCGCCGTCGGCGTCGGTACGCTGCTGCGCCAGTCGGCGGGCGCGATCGCCCTGCTGCTGCTGTGGCCGCTGCTGATCGAGAGCCTGTTCAACCTGTTCGGCTCGTTCGGCACGAAGGTCATGCCGTTCCTGCCCTTCCTCAACGCCAACAACTTCCTGGGGGCGCAGCAGGGAGTCGAATTCCACTGGGGTCCGTGGGGCAGCCTCGTGTACTTCGCGGTGTTCGTCTTCGTGATCTTCGGGGCCGGTCTGGTGGTCGTGAACAAGCGCGACGCCTGACACCCGATACAGTACTTTCGCCCTGCTCCTCCGCCAGGTGATCGTCGGGAGGCCTGGCTGAGGGTGACGGCGGGGCGGGAGCTTGTGGGCCGGTGCGAAATCCATTCGCGCCGGCCCACAGGTGCTTCTACGTTAGGCTCCCGACATGCGACTACGGGGAGTCTTCACAGTCGGCGTGGCCGGTTCTCTCGTGCTGGCCGGATGCTCGTCGACGAGTGAACCCGATGCGCCGCCGCTCGACGCGGACGCTCTCGCGGCCTCGGTCACAGAGTCCGGAGTGGTGGGGCACCTGCAGCAGCTGCAGACGATCGCGAACGACCACAACGGCAACCGCGCGGCCGGGACCGCCGGGTACGACGCCAGCGTCGACTACGTCGCACAGATCCTGGAAGACAAGGGTTTCGACGTCCAGACCCCGGAGTTCGAGTTCCACAAGTTCGATGTCGGGACGGAGGCACTGAGGTCCGGCGATCGTGACTTCGACGTGCGGGCGCTGTCCTATTCGCCGTCCACCGGTCCGCAAGGGATCACCGCCAGACTGGTGCCCGCCCCGAAGGACGAGAGCCCGGGATGCGAGGTCACCGATTACGACGGTCTCGACGTGACCGGGGCGATCGTCCTCGTGAACCGGGGGGTGTGCCCGTTCGCGGCCAAGCAGCAGATCGCCGCCGAGCGCGGCGCCGCGGGCGTGATCGTCGTCAACAACGCGGACGGACCGATGAGCGGCGGCACCCTCGGCAACCCCGACGCGGGCAAGGTTCCCACCGGTGGGGTGAGCAAGGCGGACGGCGCCGCACTCGAGCAGGCCGGCGGTGACGTCACCCTCACGCTCGACACCACCACGCAATCGAGCACGGCCCGCAACGTCATCGCCCAGACCAAGACCGGCTCGACCGACGATGTCGTGATGGTCGGCGCGCACCTCGACAGCGTCCCGGAAGGTCCCGGTATCAACGACAACGGCACCGGCGTCGCCTCGATCCTCGAAACGGCGGTGCAACTCGGCGGATCGCCCGACGTCGACAACGCGGTGCGCTTCGCGTTCTGGGGTGCCGAGGAACTGGGTCTGCTCGGGTCTGAGGCGTACGTGAACGGTCTCAGTGACGAACAGCGGAACGACATCGCCCTGTACCTGAACTTCGACATGCTCGGCTCCGAGAACGCCGGCTACCTGGCCTACGACGGCGACAACTCCGACAACGTCGGCGAGGGGCCCGGACCCGAGGGATCCGCGGGCATCGAGCGCACGTTCGTCGAGTACCTCCAGCGCAACGGTGTCGCCGCCGACGGCACGGACTTCGACGGCCGGTCCGACTACGGGCCGTTCATCGAGCACCAGATCCCGTCGGGCGGCGTGTTCAGCGGCGCCGACGAGACGAAGACGCCCGAGCAGGCGCAGAAGTGGGGCGGCACCCCCGGGGTGACGTACGACGAGAACTACCACAGCGCGACCGACACCCTCGAGAACGTGGACCGGGCCGCGCTCGCCAAGAACGCCGCCGCGGTCGCGTACGCCGTCGGGGTCTACGCGGAGTCGCTCGCCGGCCCGAACGGCGTTCCCGCCGGCGCCGACCGGGAGAAGGCGCGGGCCGCGGAGTGATGTCCGATTCGTCACGCGTTGATGAATGTGACGCTGGGTTACTCTTACTCTCGTGAGTGACGACCCGGCCGACGAGAACGCTGCCGAGTTCGACGCTGCGCCCCCACCGAAACGCGGCGAGAAGGTTCTGGGCTGGGTGGGGTCGGTGAACCGGCAACCGCAGCTGATCGAGGGACTGCGGAAGGTCCGCCGGGCGCTGCCCGGCGATCCCGCGTTCGGTGACCCCCTGTCGACGGCGGGACCCGGCAGCGCACGCGCCGTCGCACGCGTCGCGGACCGCTTCCTCGACCACCAGCCCGGCGCGTCCCGCGAGATGAGTCTGGGCGCGCTGCAGGTGTGGCAGGCCCTCCTCGAACGCACCGGCCGCGGTCGTGGCACGCGCGAGGTGACCATCGTGTTCACCGACCTGGTCGGATTCTCCACCTGGTCACTGCCCGCCGGCGACGGCGCCACCCTCGCCCTGCTCCGTGGCGTCGCCCGGGCCGTCGAGACACCGATCGTCGACCGCGGCGGGCACGTGGTGAAACGTCTGGGGGACGGCGTGATGGCGGTCTTCTCCAGCCCGGACCGCGCGATCGATGCCGTCTTCGCCGCGCAGGAGGCGCTCGCCGGGGTGGAGGTGGACGGCTATCACCCCCGCATGCGCGTGGGCATCCACACCGGTGTGCCCCGGCAGATCGGCGGCGACTGGCTCGGGGTGGACGTGACGATAGCGGCCCGCATGATGGAACTGGGCGGCGACGGCAACGTGATGGCATCGTCCGCCACGCTGTCGAGTCTGCAGCCGGGCACCCTCGAGGAACTCGGTGTCGGCGTCAAACCGTGGCGCCGCGCGTTCTTCGCCCCCGCACCCAGCGGGGTGCCGTCCGATCTCGGAATCTGGCGGCTGCGGCTCCGCCGCCCGTGAGTACTTGTTAACCGCCGGACGTTAACAAGTACTCACGAGCGACGAAGTCGCCACAGGGGGGAGACGGGGCCGTGACCGGCGCCCAGGTCGTAGGACGCCTCCAGACACTTGGTGACCCACTCCTTGCCGAACGCCACCGCATCGGGCACCGACCACCCGTGGGCGAGTGCGCTCGCGATGGCGGCGGCGAGGGTGTCGCCGCCGCCGTGGTCGTTGCCGGTGTCGATGCGGGGACTGCTGAACTCGAGAAACGTGTCGCCGTCGAACAGCAGATCGGTGCTCGACGCCGACGTCCGGAGATGCCCGCCCTTCACGATCGACCACTGCGCCCCGAGTGCATGCAGCGCCTCCGCCGCCCGCCGCGCGGTCGCGTCGTCCACCACGTCGATGCCGGTGATCAACCGGATCTCGTCGAGGTTCGGCGTCACGACCGTGGCGATCGGGATCAGCGTGTTCCGCACGGCGTCCAGTGCCTCGGCGTGCAGGAGCGGATCTCCGTGCATCGACGCGCACACCGGGTCGACGACCAGCGGGACCGGTTGGTCGCGCCCGATCCCGACCTCGGTGCACACGGCGGCGACGGCCTCGATGATCGCCGTCGACGCCAGCATGCCCGTCTTCGCTGCCCCGACCCCGATGTCCTCGACGACGCACCGCACCTGCGCTGCCACCGTCTCCGGCGGAATCTCGTGGAAACCGCTGACGCCCACCGAGTTCTGCACCGTCACCGCGGCGACCGCGACGCACGCGTGGACGCCGCACAGGGCCATCGTCCGCGAGTCCGCCTGGATTCCGGCGCCACCGCCGGAATCGGTGCCGGCGATGGTGAGAACTCGGACGGGGGTCTGGCCGTCGGGGGTCAGGGGCAGCAGCTTCACGACAGGGACCTTACCGATTCTCGGAGGTGACGGATTCGACGGGCAGATACACGCGTCCACCTGCGTCGACGAACTCGCTCGACTTCTCGGCCATGCCCGCCTCGATGGCCTCGATCGTGTCGAGTCCGTGTTGCTGCGCGTATTCGCGCACATCGGCGGAGATCCGCATCGAGCAGAACTTCGGACCGCACATCGAACAGAAATGCGCGCTCTTCGCCGGCTCCGCGGGCAGGGTTTCGTCGTGGAACTCGCGGGCGGTGTCCGGATCGAGGGACAGCGCGAACTGGTCGTGCCAGCGGAACTCGAACCGGGCCTTCGACAGCGCGTCGTCCCGCTCCTGGGCGCGCGGATGCTGCTTCGCCAGGTCCGCGGCGTGGGCCGCGATCTTGTACGTGATGACGCCGATCTTGACGTCGTCGCGGTTCGGCAGTCCCAGGTGCTCCTTCGGGGTGACGTAACAGAGCATCGCGGTGCCGGCCTGCGCGATCATCGCCGCGCCGATCGCGGACGTGATGTGGTCGTACGCCGGCGCGATGTCGGTGGCGAGCGGTCCCAGCGTGTAGAACGGCGCCTCCTCGCACAGTTCCTCCTCGAGCCGCACGTTCTCGACGATCTTGTGCATCGGCACGTGGCCGGGCCCTTCGATCATCACCTGCACGCCATGCGATTTCGCGATCTTCGTCAGTTCGCCGAGGGTGCGGAGTTCGGCGAACTGGGCGTCGTCGTTGGCGTCGGCGATGGAACCGGGGCGCAGTCCGTCGCCGAGGGAGAACGTGACGTCGTAGCGGTGCAGGATCTCGCACAGTTCGTCGAAATGGGTGTACAGGAACGATTCCCGATGATGGGCCAGGCACCAGGCCGCCATGATCGAACCACCGCGGGAGACGATGCCGGTCACGCGTTTCGCGGTGAGCGGGATGTAGCGGAGCAGGACTCCGGCGTGGACCGTCATGTAGTCGACGCCCTGCTCGCACTGCTCGATCACGGTGTCGCGGTAGATCTCCCATGTGAGCGCGGTGGGGTCTCCGTTCACCTTCTCGAGCGCCTGATAGATCGGCACGGTGCCCACCGGCACGGGCGAGTTGCGGAGGATCCATTCCCGGGTCTCGTGAATATTCTTGCCGGTGGACAGGTCCATGATCGTGTCGGCGCCCCACCGGGTCGCCCACACCATCTTCTCGACCTCCTCCGCGATCGACGACGTCACCGCGCTGTTGCCGATGTTCGCGTTGATCTTGACCGCGAACGCCTTGCCGATGATCATCGGCTCGAGTTCGGGGTGCGTGCGGTTGGCCGGGATCACGGCCCTGCCTGCAGCGACCTCGGCGCGCACCGTCTCCGGTGAAACGCCTTCGCGTGCAGCGCAATACCGCATTTCGGGGGTGACAGTTCCGGCTCGGGCCGCGTCGAGCTGAGTGCCCTCCCGGTCGGCGATCCACGGCGCGCGCAGATGCGGCAGTCCCGCCTCCAGATCGATGGTGGCGTCCGCGTCCGTGTACGGGCCCGACGTGTCGTAGACGTCGAGGTGCTCACCGTTGGTGAGGTGCACGCGGCGCACCGGTACCCGGACGTCGTCGCCCGACGGCAGGTAGTGCTTGGTGCTGCCCTCGATCGGCCCCGTGGTGACGGACGTGGCTGTAGATACAGTTTTGCTCATCGATGATGCTCCCTACGCCGGCATTACCCGGACAGGTTCGACGGTCGACGGCCCCTAGCCGTCCTCTCAGCCCGCTGGTGCGAGCCCCCGTGGATGTGTAGTTGTCCCGGAGACTGTAACCGAGATCTCTGTCAGTGAACATTCGGGGGAAACTTGGACAGCGGCTCCGCGCATCGGTATAAAGGGTGACGAACATCACATTTCGATTACGACACATACCCCCAGGAGATGGCCATGCTGACGGACGCGCAGGTTGTGGACGTGATCGACAACGCCGATCAGAACCGGTTCGAACTCCGGCTGAGCGGTGATCTGGTCGGGATTCTCGGGTATTTCGACCTCGCGGAGACGCCGCCCGGGGCGGGGACGCCCGCCGCACGGCCGCCGGGCTCGAAGGCTAAGGGGCGGCAGGCGCCGGTGGTCTCGTTCATGCACACGGTGATCGTGGAGGACTTCGGGCACCGCGGACTGGCCGCGCTCATGGTGGGCCGCTCGCTCGATCTCGCCCGCGGGTACGGGTGGAAGATTCGCCCCGTGTGCACGTACGTGCAGCGCTTCGTGTCGGCGCATCCCGAATACCGCGACCTCATCGTCCCGGTGGAGCGCTGACCGTGCGCGCGCCGTGAAGACGGCCCGTCTGCAACGAAACGGTTCCGGGACCGGCGATTCCACGGATGGCGACACCGTCTTGCTGATTCCATGAGTGGCATGGATCACATTTCGAACGGTTCCGCGTCGCCGAGCAACGTCGCGGCCGCAGACGCTCGCGTGCTCGACAACCCCGCCCACGAACGATTCGATCTGTGGCTGGGCGGCGAGTTGGTCGGCATTCTCGGCTACCGGGACGGCGACGACATCCCCGGTTGCATGTCCGGACCGGGCGAGGTGGTCGCGTTCATGCACACCGTCGTCAAGGAAGAATTCGGTGGCCGCGGGCTGGCCGCGATTCTGGTGGCCGAGGCGCTGGGGTCGGCGCGCGATCGCGGCTGGAAAGTGCGTCCCATCTGCACATACGTGCAGCGCTACCTGGCGTCGAATCCGGTGCACCTGGACATTCTGGTGGTCGAGTAGAACCTCCGCGAGAGCACTGCTCTTGATTTCGGCGACTTCGCTGTGAATACTGCTCTACATAGAGAGCGGTGCTCGCATTCGAAGGAGTCGTCATGACCGTGTCGGATCGGATCGGAAATCGGACCTCCGGGGCGTTGTTCGCGCTCGCGGGTGTCCTGTTCGTCGTCTACCCCGCGGTGCGCCCCTACGCGCCGAACGGGGCCGCGGACGGGGCGGCCGAGTTCGCCTCCCCGTGGTGGCTCGTCGCACACCTCTCCGCCGTCGGCGGGTTCATCGCGTTCGGGCTTGCGCTCGTCGCGCTCGGCAGCATCCTGAAGCGGACACCCGGCGCGCGGGCCGCGGTGGCCGCGGTGGTCGCATCGTGGGTCGGGATCGGGCTGACCCTGCCGTACTACGGGGCGGAGACGTTCGCGCTGCACGCTCTCGGCGGCAGCGGACTGGACGAGGACGCCGTCGCCACCCTCGCCGAGAGCGTGCGGATGGGCTCGGCGCAGGCGTTTCTCTTCGCGGCGGGACTGCTACTTCTTGCGGTCGGCGCGGTCGCGGCAGCCGTGGCCGTCGCCCGATCCGGACTGTTCGCCCGATGGGCGGGAATCCCGATGGCGCTGGGATTCGCGTTGTTCATTCCGCAGTTCTACGTCGACGCCCCACTACGCATCGCGCACGGAATGCTCATCGGGATCGGTTGCGCGGTGGTGGCTCTCGGCGTGCTGCGGGCTCAGTCGCCGAGGTCGACGAAGACCGGAGCGTGATCGCTCGCGCCCTTGCCCTTACGCTCGTTCCGGTCGATCTCGGCCTTGTCGACCCGGCCGGCGAGCGCGGGCGACCCGAGCACGAAGTCGATGCGCATTCCCTGCTTCTTCGGGAACCGCAACTGGGTGTAGTCCCAGTACGTGTAGACACCGGGGCCCGGGGTGTGGGGCCGGACGACATCGGCGAAACCCGACTCGACGAACGCGTGGAAGGCGTCCCGCTCGGCGGCGGACGTGTGAGTCTTGCCCTCGAACAGAGCGGGATCCCAGACGTCCTCGTCGTTGGGGGCCACGTTCCAGTCGCCGACCAGCGCGATCTGAGCGTCCGGATTCTGCTCCAGCCACCCGACCGCGTCGGTGTGCAGCTTCGCGAGCCAGTCGAGCTTGTACGTGTAGTGCGGATCGGCGAGCTCGCGGCCGTTGGGAACGTACAGGCTCCAGATGCGGACGCCGTTGCAGGTGGCGCCGATGGCGCGGGCTTCCTGCGCGGGCGCGACCTCCGGGTCCTTGTGGAACCCGGGCTGATCCTCGAACCCGATCTGCACGTCGTCGAGGCCGACACGGGAGGCGATGGCGACACCGTTCCACTGGCTGAGGCCCACGTGCGCCACCTCGTACCCGAGTTCGCGGAAACGCTCGTACGGGAACTGCTCGTCCTTGCACTTGGTTTCCTGCATCGCGAGCACGTCGACGTCGGTCCGCTGGAGCCAGTCCAGGATCCGGTCGGTACGGGCACGAACAGAGTTCACGTTCCAGGTTGCGATGCGCACGGCAGCCACCCTAGCGGCAGACGCCGACAGGTCCTCAGGCGCCGTATTCCGTCGCGTAGCGGTACCGGTGGTGTGCGGTGAAGCCGAGGTTGCGGTACATCGCCTGCGCGCCCTCGTTCTCGACGGCGACCTGCAGGCAGGCGTGGGTCGCGCCGTGCTCACGCCCCCAGTTGATCATGTCGCCGCAGATGAGGCTGCCGATCCCGTGACGACGGTGGTCGGCGGCCACCTCGACCGCGGTGAGCCCGACCCACCGGCGCTCGTCCGGGGCGGACGTGACCGAGCCACGCGCGACGGCGAGCAGCGTCGAATCGGCGGCGCCGATCCGGCCGAACCCGAGGATGCCGCCGCGGACGGCGTCGAGCACGTCCACCGCGAAGTCGGGCAGCGCGGACCCGCGGTAGCGGTACAGCGCCAGCCAGTCCGGATCCGGGTGATCGGCGACGGTCGTGCTGCGCGGGCCCTCGGGCAACGCCAGGTTGTCGACGTCGGCCGCCATCACGACCACCTCGTCGCTGACGTTCCAGCCGAGCGGCACTTCGCCCAGGCGGTCGGGGATCAGCAAACGCAACGGGCGGTCGCGCTCGGCGTACCACTCGCGGAGCCGGGCGAGGGTGCTGCCGGGGGAGGAGTCGTCCAGGCTCGCCACGGTCCCGCGGTCGCCGAGCGGTGCCGCCGAGTTGGCGCGTCCGGTGAAGCCGTGACCGTACCGGGCGAGCCACCCGTCGATCCACGCGTGTTCGATCCCGGGCCAGCCGTCGGCGGACGCCAGTTCGAGGGAACGGACCTCGCTCGCGCGTATCGGCCGCGCGGGAACGGCCTTGAGCGCGACCACCCGATCCGGTTCGACCTCGATCAGAGAGCCGTCGGCCGCGCGGACGGCGACGAGCGGCTCGACGCTCTCCAGAGTTCCGATGACGTCGGTCATCGGGTGACTGGAACCGGGTGGCAGCGAATACCGCAGCACCACCCGGCTTCCGAGAGGAATATCAGTCGTCATGCCCGAACGGGTCTTCGACCGTGCCCGGCACCCAGCTGAGACCGGGAACGCCCCAGCCGGCGCGCTTGATGGTCTTCTTGGCGGCGCGGGCGTTGCGCCCGACCAGCATGTCGACGTACAGGAAACCGTCGAGGTGACCGACCTCGTGCTGCAGCATGCGCGCGAAGAAGCCGCGTCCCTCGATGTCGACGGCGTTGCCTTCGGCGTCGGTGCCCGTGACCTTCGCCCAATCGGCCCGCCCGGTGGGGAACTGCTCGCCAGGCACGGACAGGCAGCCCTCGACGTCGTCGTCCGGGTCCGGCATGGTCTCCGGACGTTCCGACGTCTCGAGGACCGGGTTGACGACGCATCCCCGGCGGCGCAGCGCCTTGCCGTTCCCGTCGACGTCCGGGCAGTCGTAGACGAACAACCGCAGCGGTATTCCGACCTGGTTCGCGGCGAGACCGACGCCGTTGGCGGCGTCCATCGTGTCGTACATGTCCGCTATAAGTTCAGAGAGTTCTGCAGGTGACTCGGTCACCGTCTCGGTCGGTTCGTGCAATACCGGGTCGCCCACGATCCGGATGGGGAGGATGGCCATGGTCGTCAAGGATAGTGCGGCGCGCCTCAGCCGTTCGCACTGCCCACGGCCTTCGGCGTGGTTGAATAGGCGCTGAAGTACAGCTGTGTAATTCGTTCCTCGATCGGCCACGCGATCGAGGAGCCGGGGGAACGTGGTTTCGCTGAGGTCGAGCGAGAGCTAGTAGTCGAGGAGTGAGATGGACGGCGCAACAGCGCGTAGTCGGAACCAGTCCGAACGCACCGACAGCGACAACTCCGTACAGGTCGACGACGTCGGCCTGTCGCGTCGGGAGCATGACATCCTGTCCTTCGAGCGCCAATGGTGGAAGTACGCCGGCGCGAAGGAAGAAGCGATCAAAGAACTGTTCGACATGTCCGCCACCAGGTACTACCAGGTTCTCAACGCGCTGGTGGACCGGCCGGAGGCGCTCGCCGCCGACCCGATGCTCGTGAAGCGGCTGCGACGGCTGCGCGCGAGCAGGCAGAAGGCCCGCGCGGCCCGTCGC
This sequence comes from Rhodococcus sp. NPDC056960, assembly GCF_042674125.1. NCBI lineage: Bacteria > Bacillati > Actinomycetota > Actinomycetes > Mycobacteriales > Nocardiaceae > Rhodococcus > Rhodococcus sp. NPDC056960. Next base: position 399,954 of record NZ_JBHURF010000003.1, read on the forward strand.
CTCGGGTTCGACGTCACCTAGCCGGCCGGTGGCTAAGGTCGACACCGTGAGTACTCCGAAACCCGAATCGTCCGGCCCGCCGCTACGAGCCCTCGCGATGGTGCTGATCGCCCTCGCGATCCTCTTCGCGGGTCTCGGGTTCGCCTCCCTCGGGGGCTCGGATTCGGAGGAGACGGCCACCACGGTCACCACCACGGCAGCTGCCACGACCACCGCCGCTGCTCGCACGACGACAGCGGCCGCGGGAGCCGCGGGTGCCACGTCGGCGTCCGCGACGAGCACGACGTCCGGAGCGTCGAGCACCACCAAGTCCGCGGATGCGGCGTCGGTCCCGGTGCGGGTGCTCAACAACAGCAACGTCACGGGTCTGGCCAGTCAGACGGCCACCGAACTGATGTCGTCGGGGTGGACGGTGTCGGAAACCGGCAACTACAGCGACGGCACCATCTCCGAAACCACCGTGTACTACGGGACTTCCGCCGCCGAGAAGGAGGCGGCCACCGAGATCGCCGCCCAGCTCGGGGTGTCCGCGCAGCCCCGGTTCCCGGGTATCGCGAATTCGTCCGCCGGTGTGATCGTCATCGTCACCTCCCCCCAGTAGACCGGACGGTCGGTGCACCGTCCTCGCGGTTATGATCAGTTGCACTTCCTCGCCACCTCAAAGGAGCGGTTTGATGGCCTCGAGTTCTACCCGTCGGATGTCCTGGCGCATTGTCACCCCGGTGGTGGCCATTGCAGCACTGGGACTGACCGCCTGCAGCAACAACGAGGCGCCGAGCGACGTTCCCGGCACCACTCCGCCCGTGTGGACCGGGGCCGCCGATCCCAGTGCCGCAGGTGTTCCCGGCGACGCCGAGAGCGGTTCGGGTCAGTCCGCCGAGAGCGGCGCGGTGAGCGCGACGTTGAAGAACGCGGAAGGTCAGGACGTGGGCACCGCCACGTTCAAGCAGGCCGGTAGCCACGTCGAGATCACCGTCTCCGTCAAGAATCAGACGCCCGGATTCCACGGGTTCCACGTGCATTCCGTCGGCAAGTGCGAGACGAATTCCGTCGCGCCGACCGGCGGTGCGCCCGGAAACTTCCTGTCGGCGGGCGGCCATTTCCAGGCCTCGGGCCACTCGGGACACCCGGCGAGCGGCGACCTCACCTCGCTGCAGGTGCTGGAAGACGGCACAGCCGAATTGGTCACCAGCACCGACGCCTTCACGGTCGAGGACCTGAAGAACGGCGACAGCGGCACCGCGATCATGATCCACTCGGGTCCCGACAACTTCGCGAACATTCCTACCCGGTACGCACCCGCGCCCGATCAGGAAACCCTGAACACCGGGGACGCAGGCTCCCGCGTGGCCTGCGGTGTCATCGGCGCCAGCTGAGTCGCGTGACATCCCGGCTGCGGCCGGGATGTCGGCGCGCTGCCGCACACCCCGGCCTGTGGTTGGATCGAAACCGTGGTAGTTCCCTTTCCCGGTTCGCCGCGGCCGACGCTGGGTGTCGAGTGGGAGATCGCGCTGGTCGACAGGGTCACGCGGGATCTCTCCAACACGGCCGCGGAGGTATTCGACGCGGTCGCGAACCTCGCGGGCCCGGAGGATCCCCGGATCACCAAGGAGCTGCTGCGCAACACCGTCGAACTTGTCACCGGCATCCATTCCACCGTGGGTGAGGCGATGGACGACCTCGACGAGTCACTCGACCTGCTGCGTCGTGCGGCGAATCCGCTCGGGGTCGATCTCATCTGTGCGGGAACGCACCCGTTTGCACAGTGGTCCACTCAATTGGTCACGCGCACACCGGATTACGACGAATTGATCGAGCGCACGCAGTGGTGGGGCCGGCAGATGCTGATCTGGGGTGTGCACGTCCACGTGGGTGTGTCTTCGCCGCAGAAGGTGTTCCCGATCCTCAACGCCCTGCTGCAGCGGTATCCCCATCTGCTCGCGCTGTCCGCGTCGTCACCGATGTGGGCGGGGGTCAACACGGGGTACGCGAGTAACCGCGCACTGATGTTCCAGCAGCTCCCCACCGCGGGGCTGCCGTACCAGTTCGCGAACTGGGCGCAGTACGAAGATTTCATCAGCGACCAGATGAAGACCGGCGTGATCACCAAGATCGGCGGAATGCACTGGGACATCCGGCCCGCGCCGCGGTGGGGCACCATCGAGGTCCGTGTCTTCGACGGCATCTCCACCCGCGCCGAGCTCAGTTCCCTCGTCGCGCTCGTGCACTGCCTGATCGTCGACCTCGATCGCCGGTTCGAGGCGGGCGAGAATCTGCCCAACCTGCAGCCGTGGCACGTGAAGGAGAACAAGTGGCGGGCGGCGCGGTACGGACTCGACGCCGAGATCATCCTCGACGAGGACAGTAACGAACGGCTCGTCACCGACGACCTGAACGACCTGCTCGAGCGGCTGGCGCCCACTGCGGTGCGTCTCGGCTGCGCGGACGAATTGGCCGCCGTGGCCGAGATACCCCGCCGGGGGGCCTCCTACCAGCGGCAACGTCAGGTCGCGGAAGCGACCGGGGGAGACCTGGTGGCCGTGGTCGATGCGCTGGTGAAGGAACTCGGCACCTGAAAGACGGTCTCGGGCAGGACACTCGTCCACTTCCCGTTCACGTGTTGTTTACACTTGGCGGGTGTCGATCGACGATGTTGCCGTTGTACGGCCGGGTGGGTCCGTCGATCGTTCCCGCATGTTCGTCGCCGGCGGGGCGCTCGGTGTGGCGATCCTGCTGGTGGTGGTCCAGTGCGTGGCGTCCACGCAGGGATTCCAAGGCCCTCTCGAAAGCCTGTTCCACGACTACGTTCTGACGCCCAAGTCGGCGTCCGTTCCCTGGGCGGGACTCGCGCTCGCGATGGTCGGGCTGACCAACCGGCAACGCGTCGTCGCCCTGTCCGCGGCAGCGGGCATCGATGTGGCGATCGCCGCGGTCCGCTACCTGTCGGGTGGCCCGCTGACCGTCGGGAACGGCGCGACGTGGGTCCTCACGGCGGTGGGCGTCTACGCGGCGGTCCGGTGGACCGGCGAGCAGCGGCGCAGCGCCCTCAAGGGGGTCGGTCTCGGCGCCCTGCTGATCCTGGCCACGAAGTTCGGCGACGCCTGGCTGCAGGTCACCATCATGGCCGGGCCGATGGTTCTCGACGACTTCGCCCAACTCGCCGATCACGCGCTGGGAAGCCCGTCGTGGCACATGGGCCAGTTCGTCGACGCACTCGGTCCGGTCGGTTACGGCATCCTGCACTGGGTCTACATCGAACTGCCGGTCGCGGCCATCGCGGTGGCCGTCTACCAACTGCGGAACGGCTGGCCGTCGCACTATCTGGTGCGCACATTCCTGGTGATCGGGCTGATCGGTCCCGTCTTCTACGTGCTCTTCCCGGTGGTCGGTCCGATCTTCGCGTTCGGCACCGAGGGGCAGGGTTTCCAGGTCAGCGACTACTGGCCCAACCTCGTTCCGGCGCCCGACTTCGCCCCCGAACCGAGACCCTTCGATTCGACGACCCCACGCAACTGCATGCCGAGCCTGCACACGGCGTGGGCCCTGGCACTGTTCATCCACTCCCGGCACGGCGCTTGGTGGCTGCGCCTCGGCGGCACGTTCTGGCTGGTGTGCACGCTGACCGCGACCCTCGGATTCGGCTACCACTACGGGGTCGACCTGGTCGCCGGCGCCGTCCTGTGCCTGACCATCGAATCGGCTCTGCGCGACCCCGAACGGGGATGGGGCTGGTTCCGGGTCCGCCTCGTCGGAGGCGGCGCGCTCGCGCTGGCCACACTGCTGCTCAGCTACCGCTACCTCGCGGTTCCCATGGGCCGATTCCCGGAACTGTCCGGACCACTGGTGCTCGGTGCGCTCGCCGCGATGGGCCTCGCGTTCTATGCCACGTTCTTCGCCGCACCCGACAGCGCACTCGCCCGCTGGGGCACCGGCAAGGCCGTCGTCACGGACGCTCTGGCGGCTCCAACTCGTTGATCATCAACAGCCCGTCCTGGTCACGCTGCTCGCGGTAGGCCACCCGGCCCACGCTGTGCGCGATGACCGGCGCGGTGAACAGGGTGAAGATGCCGACGAGGATCAGCATCCAGATGTCGACGTTGCCGCGCAGTTCGAGAACGGCGCCGGCGAGCACCATGATCAGCCCGACCACCTGCGGTTTGGTGGCGGCGTGCATCCGGCGCAGGGTGTCCGGGAAGCGGACGATGGCGATGGCGGCCGTCAGGGCCAGCAGTGAGCCGCAGAGCATGAGCGTGGCCCCGACGACGTTCAGAACGGTGCTCACGACTTGTCACTCACCCGGAATCGGGCCACCGATACGGAACCGATGAAGCCCACCAGCGACAACGCGACGATGGCGGGCACGATCGTCGTGTCGCCGGTGTACGCGGCCCACACGGCGAGCCCGCACATCGCGAGGGCGATCAGGGTGTCGAGGGCGACGAGACGGTCCAGCGAGTTGGGGCCGTCGAGCAGCCGAAATGTCGTGAGGACTCCGGCGACGACGAGGATGATCCCGGAGATTACCGAGACGACTGTCATGAGCTGCCCTCCTGAGCGGGGTCGTCGTACTGCTGGTCGCGGTTGTGCCAGGGGCTGGGTTTCCAGTCGGAATCGCGCTCGAACGCCGCGATGAACAACCGTTCCAGCTGTGCGACCGTGCGGTAGAACTGGCTGACCGCCTTCTTCGAGCCCATGTCCAGCACGTGGACGTAGACGATCCGCCGCACCTGGTCGATCTCGAGGACCATGGTGCCCGGAATGAGATTCAGGACGTCGATGCACAGGGTCAGCACCAGGTCGGACTTGATTCCCAGCTGATAGCGCAGAACGCCGGTGACGGGCGGCGGACCTGGCCGGAGCGCGAGCCACGCGATCTGCAGGCTCGACTGGAGCGAGTAGTACACGAACATCACGGCGAGTCGCAGAAGCGGGAGAACGTGCACCCGGCCTTCGACGGGAACCCGCGGCAGCGGCATGAGCACCATGATGACAGCGCCGACGGCGAGACCGCCGAGGATGTTGCCCCAGCTGACGTTGCCCCACAGCAGGATCCACACCGCCATCAGCCACAGCAGCGCGCCGAGCTGAAGAAGTCTCTCGCGTTTCATCGCGGCGCCTCCTGCGCTTCGCCGCCGGGGTGACCGCCGAGGACGGCGTCGATGTAGATCGACCGATTCTGCAGATCGCTCGCCGCGCGATCACTGATCTGGATGATCTGGCCGGCGAACACCGTCATCGCCAGGCCCACCGCGACGAGCGCGACGGTCGGAATCAGCATCATCGCGGGCATGCGGCCCACGTCGGCGCGTTCGTCGAACGCGATGTCGGCCTCGGACTCGTCGAGCAGTGCCGACGGGCTGACGTCCGCGAGGTCGCCCTCGGGGGCGTCGGCACGGGCCCGCCAGAACGCCTTGGTCCACACGCGGGCGACGACGTACAGGGTGAGGAGGCTGGTGAGGGTGCCGCCGGCGACGAGGATCCAGGCCAGCACACTGGCGTCCGCCGAACCGGCCTGCAGCAGCGCGACCTTGCCGATGAACCCGGAGAACGGGGGAATACCACCGAGATTGAGCGCCGGCACGAGGAACACGATGGCGAGGACGGGGCTGGCCGCGGCGAGCCCGCCGAGGCGACGCAGCGACGACGACCCGGCCTGACGTTCGATCAGACCGACCACCAGGAACAGTGTGGTCTGCACCAGGATGTGGTGGGCCACGTAGTAAATGGCGCCGGACAGTCCCGACTGCGTCGACAGGGCGACACCGAACACCATGTACCCGATGTGACTGACCAGGGTGAAGGACAGCAGACGCTTGATGTCGCTCTGCGCGATCGCGCCGAGGATGCCGACGAGCATCGTCAGGAGACCGCACACCATCAGCACGTTGTCGAGTTCACCCTCCGGGAAGAGCAGCGTGTGCGCCCGGATGATCGCGTACACACCCACCTTGGTGAGCAGGCCGGCGAACACGGCGGTGACCGGTGCCGGCGCGGTGGGATAGGAGTCGGGCAGCCAGGTGGACAGCGGGAACACCGCGGCCTTGATGCCGAACGCCACGAGCAGCACACCGAAGATGGCGGTCCGGGTCCCGGACGGGATGCCGTCGAGGCGGGTAGCCATGTCGGCGAGGTTGAGAGTGCCGGTCGCCGCGTAGGCGAACGCGATGCCCGCCAGGAAGATCAGCGACGACACCATCGACACCATCACGTACGACACACCCGCACGGACGCGGTCGGCGCTCGCGCCCAGTGTCAGCAGCACGAAGCTGGCGGCGAGGAGCACCTCGAAGCCGACGTACAGATTGAACAGGTCGCCCGCCAGGAAGGCGTTGGAGATGCCCGCCGTCAGTGCCAGATACGTCGGCAGGAAGATCGAGACGGGCTGGTCCTCACTGCCGTCCCGGATGCCCTGACCGACGGCGTACGCCATGACGGCGAGCAGCACGATCGACGAGACCACCAGCATCATCGCGGACAGCCGGTCGACCACCAGCGTGATGCCGATGGGGGAATCCCAGCCCCCCACCTGAACGGCCGTCGTCCCGTCGCGGTCGGCCAGGAACAACAGCAGTCCCGATACGACCAGGACGCCGATCAGCGCGACGAGTGTGATGATCCGCTGGGCGCGCGGACGCCGGCCCAGCACCAGAGTGGCGGCGGCGGCGAGCATCGGGACCAGGACGGGCAGCGGCGCGAGGGCCGTGATGATGTGCGGGGAAATGGTCACGACCGCTCCCCGATCCCTGCCCTGTCCGAGTCTTCGTCGTCGTCGAAGTCACCGTCGTGCAGGTCTTCGTAGCACTCGAGGTCCTCGAGGTTCTTCAGCTCGTCCAGGGGAATGGGGTTTCCGTCCTTGTCGAATGCGTCGCCGCTGAAACTCGGCTCGCCGGTGACCGGGTCGTCGGAGCGGTCGCGGTCGGGGGCCTCGGCGGGGGACCGGCGCCGCAGGACCTTCGTGTCCTCGGGGTCGTTCTCGACGGCGTCCTGGGTGGTGATCTTGAACGACCGGTACGCGAGCGCGAGCACGAAGCCGGCGATGCCCATCGTGATGACGATCGCCGTCAGGATCATCGCCTGAGCCAGCGGGTCGGCCATCGACTCGTGAATGGACCCGCGGCCCACGATGGGCGGATTGCCGTCCGGCCCACCGGACGTGAGGATGAGCAGGTTGATGCCGTTGCCGAACAGCAGCAGCCCGAGCAGCATGCGGGTGATGCTGCGCTCGATGAGCAGGTAGACGCCGGCCGACACCAGGACGCCGATGATGACGAGAAATCCGAGGTTCGCGCTCATCGCTGGTTCACCTCCACCTGTGCGTCGAGACGCGCCCCGAGACTGCGGAGAACGTCGAGTACGAGACCGACCACGATGAGATACACACCCAGGTCGAAGAACAGGGCGGTGACCATCTTGACGTCACCGAACACCGGCAGCGTCACCTCGAAGACCGCGGAGGACAGCGCGGGGGCGCCGAGGAACAGCGACGTCAGCGCGGTGCCCGCGGCGAGCGTGAGCCCGAGGCCGAGGATCTTGCCCGCGTCGATCGGGACGGTCTCGCCGAGCTCGTACCGCCCGCCCGCGAGGTAACGCAGCACGAGGGCGAGCCCGGCGGTGAGGCCGCCTGCGAATCCGCCGCCCGGTGCGTTGTGCCCGGCGAAGAAGAAGTACACCGACAACACCATGATCGTCGGGAAGATCAGCCGGGTCGTCACCTCGAGCACGAGTGAGCGGTGTTTCGGATCGATGAGGTCGCCGCCGAGCAGCCACGTGGTCTCGGAATGCGAGGACTCGGTGGTGACCGCCGGTGCGTCGGACACCCGGGGGGCGCTGCCGAAGCGACGGTTGCGGAACACCAGGCTCGCGACACCCGTGGCGGCGACGAGCAGGACCGAGATCTCGCCGAGTGTGTCCCAGGCGCGGATGTCCACGAGCAGCACGTTGACGACGTTCTTGCCGTTGCCGAGGTAGTACGCGGCGTCCGGGAGGCGCTCGTAGATCGGCACCGAGTTGCGCGCGTTGATGGCGTACGCGCCGATCGTGGTGATGGTGGCTCCGACCGCGACGGCCAGAAGCGCCCGCGGGATCTTGAACCCGATCGCGCGGCGCTCGTCGACCTCGGCGGGCAGCTTGCGGAACACGAGGACGAAGATGACCAGTGTCAGCGTCTCCACCAGGAACTGGGTCAGCGCGAGGTCGGGGGCGCCGTGCAGGGCGAACAGCACACCGCAGCCGTAACCGCTGAGACCGACGAGGATCACGCTGGCCAGCCGGTTCCGCATCACGGTCGCGGCGAGCGCCGCCGCGACCATCATCAAGCCGATCACGAACTGCACCGGCGAATCCCACAGCCGGACCTCGGCGCGGGTGTTGGTGCCGACGACGAGCAGCACCAGCGGCACCACCACGAGGGTGCCGAGGATGGTGGCCTGCGTCAGCGGCAGCGAACCTCGCTGGGTGGCGCCCGTCAGCCGCATCGACAGGGCGTCCATGCCGCGCAGGGTCGCGTCGTAGATGCGGTCGGCGTTGCCGAGGGGAGGATGCTCGAACCGCAGCCGGTTGACCCAGCGCTGCGCGACGAAAAGCGTGGTGCCGACCGCGAACACCAGCAGCGTGAGCACCAGCGCGGTGTTGACCCCGTGCCACAGGGCGAGGTGGTAGTCGGAGGCGCTCGTCGCGGGCAACGTGCGCGAGTACGGCGTCAGCAGCTTCTCCAGCTGCGGCGACGCGAGTCCCGCGGCCAGGCTCAGAATCGACAGGACGGCGGGCGCGGCGAGGAACAGCGGTCCGGGTGCGTGCATGGTCTGCACGGCCGGGCTCGGCCGCGCGAGACGCTTGCGGCCGAACGCGCCCCACATGAAGCGCACGCTGTAGGCGAGTGTCAGGATCGACCCGAGCACCACCACACCGACGGTGACGAGCCGTGCCGGGTCGGCGAGGACGGACGTGCTCAGCAGGGAGTCGAATGCGGCTTCCTTGCCGACGAACCCGAGGAACGGCGGGATCCCGGCCATGCTCGCCGCCGCCATCGCGGCGAACACCGTGAGCGCGGGCGCACGGTCACCGAGATGCGCGAGTTTGCGGATGTCCCGGGTGCCCGTCGTGTGGTCGATGATGCCGACCACCATGAACAGGGCGGCCTTGAACATGGCATGGGCGACGACCATCGTCATGCCGGCGAGCGCGGCGTCCCGGGTGCCGAGGCCGACGAGCACCATCATGAATCCGAGCTGGCTGACCGTGCCGAACGCCAGCACCAGTTTGAGGTCGAAGGCGCGCATCGCCCGCCACCCCGCGAGGACCATCGTCAGCAGGCCGAGGGTGATGATCGTGAACCGCCACGGCGCGGAGTCCGCGAAGCCGGGCGACAACCTGGCCACCAGGTAGATGCCGGCCTTCACCATGGCCGCGGCGTGCAGATAACCGCTGACGGGGGTCGGCGCGGCCATCGCGCCTGGAAGCCAGAAATGCAGGGGCACGATCGCGGATTTCGACAGTGCGCCGATGAGGACCAGCACGACGGCGACCCCGGCGAGCCAGCCGCGCGGTGCGACCTCGATCAGTTCGGACAGGTTGTAGGTGCCGCCGACCTGGCCGAGGATGATGATGCCGACCAGCATCGCCAGACCGCCCGCGGTGGTGACCAGCAGTGCCTGCGTCGCTGCCCGGCGGCTCGACGCGCGTTCGGCGTAATGACCGACCAGGAGGAACGACAGGACGGTCGTCAATTCCCAGAACGTGTAGAGCAGCAACATGTTGTCGCTGGCGACGAGGCCGAACATGGCGCCGGCGAACGCCACCATCTCGGCCGCGAAGATGCCCAGCCGGGGTTCGTCGTCGGAGAAGTAACGCGCGCAATAGACCAGGATCAGGGTGCCGATGCCCAGCACCAGCACGGACATGATCGCGGCGAGCGGATCGAACCAGAAGTCGAGGTTCATCGACAGGCCCGGAACCCACTCGATGGAGACCGTCTGGACGGTGCCCCACTTCGCGATCACCCAGCCGAGCGACGCCAGGGGGACGAGAGCGAGGGGGTAGAAACCGTTGCGGCCGAACTTGCGCACCACAAGCGGAGCCAGAACGGCGGCAACGGCATGGGCGAGCAGAACAGCAAGCAAAAGGCACTCCGTCGGGGGTCAGCGGGCGGCGGGGTGTCGGAACGAAACGAACCGAGTCGTGCAGACCGTTCGCTTCGCTAGCGAACTGGGCTACACGTACATCCTACTGGGTCGGTTATTCGGACTCACAATCACGGCAAATCGGACTAAAGGGGCGGAATGTGTTATGGGCGGCCGCCCCGGCTCATCTATGTTGTGACCGTGCCCGCCCAGATCCGAACCGCCGCCCTCGCCCACATCCGCGACCGGAAACTCCTCCAGACCCGGTCGGTCGGGAAGACCGCGTTCTACATGGCGGGCGGCAAGATCGATCCGGGCGAGAACGCCGAACAGGCACTGCACCGCGAGATCCGCGAAGAACTCGACGCCGGGATCGTCGACGGGACGCTCGAGCACCTGGGGGTGTTCGAGGCGCCCGCATACGGGCATCCCGAGGGCACCGACCTGCACATGACCTGCTTTCTCGCCGAACTCGGCAGCGAGCCCCGGCCGACGAGCGAGATCGCCGAACTGCGGTACTTCACCGTGGACGAGTACGCGGCGATGCCCGACGTCGCGCCCGGCTCGATGCTCGTGTTCCGCCGGCTGCAGTCGCTCGGCCTCCTCGACTAGCCGCCGTCCGCAGTCGGGTGCCGCGCACGCACCGAGTAGACGCAGAACGCGACGACGAGCAGCATCGCGGCACCGGCGAGATGGTCGGACGCGACAGTCGACGCCGGCGACGACGGCAGACGGTGTTCGGCACCCGCATAGACCACCCGGCTGCGCGGAACGGTCGTGGCCGCCACGAACACCAGCGACGCGAACGGCAGCGCCAGACCGAGCACCGCGATCGGAGCCGAACCCGGCAGAGCCGCGGCGAGCGCGAACCCCGTCCCGCCGCCCACCACGGCCAGCCGGATCAGGAGTGCGATGCCGTCGTTGCCGAAGTCGGGCCAGGCGGTGGCGACCAACGGGACCAGACCGGCGAGGCCGAGACCCCACCCCGGCCGTCGCCGTTTCGGCGAGACCCTGACCGCCACGGCGATCCCCGCGGCCAGTGCGACGGTCCCGACCGCGAGCAGCGCCGCCGCAGGAACCGTCACGCGCGGGGTCCTGAGGTCGTCGAGCACCAGCACGGCCGCGGCGGTGACCCCGGTGACGGCGAGCAGGAAATGTCCGTCGATGCCGGGGAATCGGTGTGCGAGCAGGTCCGTGGCCGCCACGATCACGGCGAGGGAGAACGCGACGATCAACCAGACCGTCATCGGCTCGCCGAATTCCTGATCGTCGATCCACGCCCCGAGCAACCGATTGAGCAGGGCAAGGGCCAGCGCGCCGACCAGCGCCGTCAGCAGGGTCTTCCGCTCGGGTCGTTGCACCCGGAACTGCGCGCGCGCCACGACTGCCGACGCGACGGCGAGCACGAGCACTCCCACCAGCAGCCACAGTGGGGGTTCACCGATCGCGGACGTGCTCATGCTCGCGGGCTCGACGTAGGTGGCGTCACCGCGCGGGAGTCGCTGGACGCTCGCGAGGAGGAACGCGCCCGCGACACCGAGAGTCAGGGCCAGCTGCGGAGCCCAGCGGCCCCACACCGCCGCGACCGCCGCGCCCAGCAGGAACCCGGCGGTGGCGGTCTTGGCGAAATGCAGAGCGATCAGCGTGTCGACACCGCCCGCATCGGGCACCACCGCGCGGGCACCGATCAGGACGAGCGCGCACCCGGCCCCCAGCAGCCACGACAACCGCCGCGAGCCGGAGCGTTGCAGACCCGCCACGGCGACGACACCGAGGACCAGCGCCACCACCACACCCGTCGGCTGGCTGCTGAGCCAGCGATCGATCTCGCGATCGGAGGCGTTGATCGTCCAGGCCCGGTTGCGGGGATTGGTGAGGACGAAACCGGCCAGCGCGCCGGACGTGAGAGCAGCCGCGGCCGACAGAGGTTCGCGGAAGTCCATTCGCTCACGGTACTCGAGCGGGTAGGAATGGAACCGGCGAACCTGGCGTTGGCACCGAAGGCGTGCCCGAGAACCACTCCGATCGAAACCACCCGAGGCGAGGAGCCCACCCATGACGTCGATCAACGAGAAGGCCACCACCCTGCTGGGGCTGCACCAGCCCGGCAACCCCGTCATCCTGCCCACCGTGTGGGATGCCTGGTCTGCGAATCTGGCTGTGTCCGCCGGGTTTCAGGCACTGACCGTCGGAAGCCACCCGGTCTCCGACTCGATCGGCAAGCCCGACAACGAGGGCATCACGTTCGACGAGCTGCTGTATCGCATCGCGCAGATCACCGCGGCGGTGGACCTGCCGCTGTCCGTCGACATCGAGTCGGGATACGGGCTCGAACCCGCGCGACTGATCGAGGGTCTGATCGGCGCGGGGGCGGTGGGTCTGAACATCGAGGACACCGTCCACAGCGAGGGCGGGCGTCTCCGTGAGCCGCAGGAGCACGCCGACTTCGTCGGCGGGTTGCGACAGGCCGCCGACGCCGCCGGCGTCCACGTGGTCGTGAACGCGCGCACCGACCTGTTCGTGAAGCAGGTCGGCGACGAATCCGACCGGGTCGACCGTGCGATCGCGCGGTTGAAGCTCGCCGCCGACGCCGGCGCCGACGTGCTTTACCCGGTGGGCCGGCACGACGACGCCACCCAGAAGCGGCTCACGTCGGAGTTGCCGCTGCCCGTCAACGCCATCGGACTGCCCGAGCAGGACGACCCGGCGAGCTTCGGCCCGCTCGGGGTCGCGCGCGTGAGCTTCGGCCCGTTCTTCCAGGCCGCCCTCGGCGCGCACGCGGCCACACTGCTCGGCCGCTGGTCCTGACCCGTGAGTACTTGTTAACCGCCCGCGGTTGACAAGTACTCACAGGCGCGACAGCGCATAGGCCTTCAGGTGCGCCACTTGCTCGGGATCGAGTGAGGGGCGCACCTTTTCGCGCGCCTCGGCCACGTCGGCGGCGGTGACGTCGGCGGCATCGATGTTCCGGCGCATGGCGGCCAGCGCGGCCTCCCTCAGCAGCGCCGAGCAGTCGGCGGCCGAGTAGCCGTCGAGGTCGTGAGCCAGGGCGTCGAGATCGACGTCGTCCGCGAGGGGGACCGCCTTGCCGGACGTCCGGAGGATCGCGCGGCGGGCGTCGCCGTCCGGGGGCGGCACGAACACCAGCCGCTCCAGGCGGCCGGGGCGCAGCAGTGCCGGGTCGATCAGGTCGGGCCGGTTGGTGGCGCCGACGACCACGACGTCGCGGAGCGGTTCGACGCCGTCGAGTTCGGTCAGCAGCGACGCCACCACCCGATCGGACACCCCGGAATCGGAACTCTGTCCGCGCCGCGGGGCCAGTGCGTCCACCTCGTCGAGGAAGATCAGCGACGGCGCCGAATCGCGGGCCCGCTGGAACAACTCGCGGACGGCTTTCTCGGACGCGCCCACCCACTTGTCCATCAGCTCGGCGCCCTTGACGGCGTGCACACTGAGGTGTCCCGAACTGGCCAGTGCCCGAACGAGATAGGTCTTGCCGCACCCGGGCGGACCGTAGAGCAGCACACCGCGCGGGGGATCGACGCCGAGGCGGGCGAAGGAATCCGGATGCTGCAGCGGCCACAGGACCGCCTCGGTCAGCGCCTGCTTCGTCTCCACCATGTCCCCGACGTCGTCGAGGGTGACGCTGCCGATCGCGAGTTCCTCGCTGCCCGACCTCGACAGCGGACGGATGACGTCGAGGGCGCCGAGCAGATCGTCCTGCGTCAGCGCCGGGTCGACCGGCTTCCTGGCGGCACGCGACGCGGCACGGAGCGCGGCTTCGCGGCACAGCGCGGCGAGGTCGGCGACGACGAATCCGGGTGTGCGGGCCGCGATCGCATCGAGGGTGACGCCGTCGGTGGGGACCTTCCTCAGGAGCAGCTCGAGGAATGCCCTGCGGGTGGAGCCGTCGGGCAGGGTCAGCGCGAGTTCGCGGTCGCAGAGGTCCTGCCCGCGGAGTCGGGCGTCGATCGAGTCGGGGTGCGCCGACGTCGCGACGAACGCGACCCCGACGGTGTCGACCGCGCGGCGGAGTTGTTCGACGACGAGCGCCGACACCGGTTCGGGGGTGGCAGGCAGCAGGGCGTCGATGTCGGTGATCAGGAGGACGCCACCGCCGCGGATCTCCTCCACCGCTGCCGTGACCCGATGCAACCGCGAATCGGCTTCCAGCGCTCCGGCACTCGGACCGTCGAGTTCGACGACCCGCCGGGACGCGAGCACCGCACGGGCGAGCGTCGCCTTCCCGACGCCGGCGGGCCCGGTCACCAGGACCCCCAGATGGGGTGAGGCGCCGAGTTTCCGGAGCAGTTCGGGTTCGTCGAGTGCCAGCCCCAGCCACTCGGTGAGCTTCGCCGCCTGCGTCTGCGCGCCGACGAGGTCTTCGACCGGAACCGGGGGAACGTCCTGGGCGGCCGGGACCGGCGTCGGCGCGGACAGCCGGGACTGCGGCACGGACACCGTGGGCCGCACGCCCTCACCCCAGCCGACGGCGGTGTTCGGCTGCACGCTCACCGGACCACCGGCGGGGTCGACCCCGGTCACGGTGAGCAACTCGGACGTCCAGGCGACGCCGAACGTCCGGGACAGTGCCTGCGTCGCCGGCGCGGTGCTGGTTCCGGGGCCCAGGTCTCGGGGGAGCAGCGACACGGTGTCGCCGACGGTGAGGACCTTCCCGAGCAGGGCGTGACGGAGGGTGACGTCGGAGATGGAGTTGACGGCCAGCGCGGAGCCGCTGACCGTCACCGTCCTCCCGCCGTACACCGTCACCGGTGTCACGACGACGGTGCTGTTCTCGGACAGTCCCGCGTTGGACAGCGTCACGTCGTCGAGGAGCGCAGTCCCGGTGGGGGTTCCGGCCGGTGCGCGACCGGCCACCGCGGCGGTGCGGCGCGCGCCGACCAGGGCGATCGCGTCCCATTCGCGGAGGCCGAGCGCGGCGAGGGCTTCCGGATGCAGCCGCACCACGCCGCGCCGGGTGTCGGCGGCCGAGGTGTTCAGTCGGACTGTGAGCGCGAGTTCCGGTGAGGTCACGCCGTCGAGCCTACGTGCGGGAGCGTCCTACCGGGCCCGGGGACGGCGCAGTCCGAGCCGTGCGGCCGAGCGCCTGCCGCGGGCGTCGGGCTGCCGCCGGATGGCCCGCCGCTCGGCGGGTTTGATGTCCCACGTCTCGGGCCGCGCCGCCACCCATCGCTTCGAATGGACCGCGAACGGAATGTGCACGAGGTACACCGCCACGAGCGCGATCAGCAGGATGTACGGGTAGGTGACCAGGGCCGCCGCCGCGAGCGCGACGAGGACGAGGAGACCGGCCGCCATGTGCGGGGGAACGGACACCGTCTTCAGCGCGAGGGTGGGGATGCGGCTGACGATCAGCGCGGCCGAGAGCACGGTCCAGGCCACGACGACGGGATACGACGACCACCATCCGTCGCCCCACTGCGCGGCGGCGGCCAGCGGGGCCAGCGCGACCAGCGCGCCTGCCGGTGCCGGCACGCCGGTGAAGTACTCGTTGGTGTAGCCCGGTGCGTCGTCCTCGTCGAGGAGGGTGTTGAACCGCGCGAGTCGCAGCACGATGCTCACCGCATAGATCAGCGCGATGATCCAGCCGAAACTCTGCCCGTCCAGCAGCGTGACGTAGAGGACGAGGGCCGGGGCGACGCCGAACGAGATGGAATCGGCCAGCGAATCCAGTTCGGCGCCCATCTTGCTGGTGGCGTCGAGCAGACGGGCGATGCGGCCGTCGAGCGAATCGAGCACCGCGGCGGCGCCGATCATCGCCAGTGCCGTACCCAGGTCTTCGTCGAGCGCGAACTTGACGGCGGACAGTCCCGCACACAGGGCGAGGATCGTGACCACGCTCGGCAGGAGCCGAACCGCCTGCTGAGGTCGTCCCCGCCGCTGCTGCTTCGCGTTGGCGATCACGGCAGTTGTGCGATGACGGTCTCGGCGCCGATCGTCCGCTGGCCCCGCTCGGCGAGCAACGTGGTGCCCGCCGGGAAGTAGGTGTCGACGCGGGAGCCGAACCGGATCAGGCCGTACGTGTCGCCGATCGGGAGGGTGTCGCCGACCGTGGCGTCGCAGACGATCCGGCGGGCGAGCAGCCCGGCGATCTGGACGACGGCGACATCGTGCCCCTCGGCGGTGTGCAGCAGCATGCTGTTGCGCTCGTTGACCTCGCTGGCGTCGGCGAGATCGGCGGAGAGGAACCGCCCTGCCTGGTGGACGACCTTCTTCACCTCGCCGGCCACAGGGCTGCGCTGGACGTGCACGTCGAGCACGGACAGGAAGATGCTGACCCGGGGGAGCGGCTCGCTGCCCATGTCCAGTTCGGACGGGGGAACCGCGGAGTCCACGAGTGCGACCTCACCGTCGGCGGGTGCAACCGCGACACCGACTCGGTTCGGCGGAACGCGGTGCGGGTGCCGGAAGAACGCGGCGCAGGCCGCGGCCGAGGTCAGCGCCCCGCGCCGGACCCATTTGCGCTTGCGTCCGACGAGCGCCACACCGAGTGGTGCGAGTACGAAGGGCAGCCCGGCCGGATGCAGGGGCGGAACTGCTCCGCGGACCAGGTCGACGATGTGCCCGACGCTCGTGGGTTGCGGGGTTCCGGGGGGTGTGGGCTTGCGTGCCACGGGCTCCTCTAACTGTGTCGGACGAACATGCTGCCTGCGCGCCATCGCGCAGCGCACCCACAGGTTACGTGAGCGCCACCGGCTGCAACGGCATCAGGAGAGAGTACGCACTCGCGGGGTCCGATGTGTGAACGGATCGTGGCCGGATCGCGAGGGGAGCGATGGGACCGGTCACGTCGAACGTCAGCTGCTCGCCCGGCAGCGCGTCGACGGCCTCGAGTAGAAAACCCGCGTTCACCTGCACGTGGAAGCGTGCATTCGGCGCTGCGCCGCGGCTGCCGACGACGATCTCGCCGGACTCGAGGACACCGAGATCCACCCGGTCGCCCGCGTCGGCCAGGACTGCTCGCAGCTCCGCCGAGGAGAAGCTGTGCTCGATCCCGGGATGTGCCGCCGACAGGCTGCGATGGTCGGGGAACGCGCCGTCGACGAGGCGGGTGCCGAGCTCCTCGGTGCCGCACCGGAGGGTGACGGAATCGGAGCCGACGTGCACGGCCACTTCCGCGTGGCGGTGCAGGAGCCCGGCGGCATCGTCCAGGAAGATGCACGGCACGACGGCGGAGACCGGCGTGTCCGGAGGCGCGAGCAGGGCCGCGGTACCCACCGCGAGCCGGTAGCGGTCGGTGGTGACGAGCCGCAGCACACCGTCGTCCGTCTCCATCAGGCATCCACGCAGGACCGGGTACTCCGAATCGGGGTCGGCGGCGAACCGGACCGATCCGATCGCGGCGAGGAGGCCGGCCGTGCCGACCACGAACACGTTGCCCGTCCCCCGCCGGACGTCGAGCAGGTGGTGAATTCTCGTCAGTTCGCGGCGGGCGTCGTCGAGACCCTTCTCGAGCCGGCCGAGGTGACGGTCGAGTAGACCGTGGGCGTCCGTGCCGGTCAGTACGGCCGTCATCTCCTTCACGGGCATGCCGACCCGGCGCATCGCCGCGACGAGGACGGCGGCCTCCACCTGCCGGTCGGTGTACCAGCGGTAGCCGGTGCGCGGATCCACGGCGTGCGGGGTGAGGACGCCCGCCTTGTCGTAGAACCGGAGGGCACTGACCGACAGGCCGGACGCCCGCGCGAGTTCGCCGATGCTGAGCACGCCGCTCACTCTGCCCCGGCCGTCCGACACGCGGTCGCGTCGAGGTCGGCGCGGAGCCGGGAGACGGCACCCCGGATCATCCGCCCGTATCCGTCGTCGGCGAGGGACCCGCAGTGCTCCGCTGCCCGGTCGAGATGGTGCCGTGCCTCGGCCGAATGGCCGAGTGCATGATGCGCCGCCGCGACGTTCAGGTGCAGCGACGGGAAGAACCCGGCGACGCGCAGGGAGGCATGGTGCTGCCGGGTGCGGTCGTCGGTCAGTGACTCGGCGGCGTCGAGGGCGAGCAGATCCCAGCGCAACTCCTCCGCGGGGTCCGTCTGCACGTCTGCCGCGTAATGGGCGAGCGTCACGACATGCAGCGGATCACGGTCCGTGCCGGTGGGGAGGGCGTCCCACACCTCCTCGAAGATGCGCCGGGCGCCCTCCCGGTCACCCGCGATTGCCAGTTCCTGACCCTGCGCGATCCTCGCCATCACGGCGTCCGGTGTGTTCATACCGGCAACGCTGAGGCCTCGACCAGGTTCAGGGTCAAGCTGTGCGCTCGGCCTCCGACTTGATGCGGGCGAGGGTGGTGTTCATGCCGTTCACGAGGTCGACCTCGAAGTCGTCGTTGCCGCCTAGGACGGTCTTGACCAGGAACTGCGACACCTTGGATGTTCCGGTCGGCGCTTCGCGGCGTTCGGTGACCTTGGTTCCGCCGGCCGTGGGCTCGAGTTCGTATGACCAGATGGTGCGGTTCTCGAGGATGCGGAACGCGATGGACTTGTTGGGCTGGAACTTCACGACCTTGGACGTGGTCGGCCAGACGAGGAAGCCCTTGCGGTTGATGTTGACGGTCTTCGTGCCCTCCTCGACGACGCCGCCGAGGATGCGCATCTTGCGACACTGAGGGCTCCATTCGCCCATCCGCTTCAGATCCGACACGACGGCCCACACATCTTGCGGGGTCGCGGCGATGTCGATGCTTGCTTCGAGGGTGTTTGCCATCGGCTGTCTCCAGTCAGGAATGTGGTACGAACGGTAACAATTACTTTTGCATCATCGTAGGCGTTCAGGCTAGGACGGTGTGCGGTAGGTCACTGAATGTCCCGTCCGACCCCTGTTTTCCAGCGCTTCCGCGCGCCTCACAGAAACCGTGTAACCAAAGGGGCACGATGGACGATGAGTCAATAGCGCGGCGAAAAGTCGCGGGTGCAATGGCGCAATGGAAAGTTGTCGAGTCGGTGTTCGGAAGTGATCGGTCGTGAATGTTCATTCGATCCTGCGGTGGGACCGCAGCCCTCTCCCTCTACTCGAATCAGCCCGATTGCAAGGACGTCCGTCCTCGTGGCCGAGTGAAAAACTCGAACGTCTCATGACGCCGCGCGAAATCGAGGAAGCTCTCCGCGGCCGTCTGTAGACGGAGTTGTCGCTCCCGCAATCTCGTCACCCACCCACCGGACTCGGGGGACACTGGGTGATGTGGGAACCGAAGAGTCCGTCGTCGTCGGAACCGAGGCGCTCGCCGCCGAAGACGTGATCCGGGTGGCGCGTCTCGGCGCCTCGGTCGTGATCGCAGCGGATGCGATCTCGGCGATGGCGGATTCCCGGAAGCGCATCGAGGCGCTGGCCGAGGACCCGAGGCCGGTGTACGGGGTGTCGACGGGTTTCGGGGCGCTCGCAACCCGGCACATTCCTCTGGCGCGGCGGGCGCAGTTGCAGCGCAGCCTGATCCGCTCGCATGCCGCCGGCGGTGGTCCGGAGGTGGAGCGGGAGGTGGTGCGCGCTCTGATGCTGCTACGACTGTCGACCCTGGCCACCGGCCGGACCGGGGTGCGGCCGGAGGTCGCTCAGGTGTACGCGTCGTTGTTGTCGGCGGGGATCACGCCGGTGGTGCACGAATACGGCAGCCTCGGGTGCTCGGGGGATCTGGCGCCGCTCGCGCACGTGGCGCTCGCGGTGATCGGCGAGGGCACCGTCCGGGACGCGGACGGCGAACTGCTGCCGGCCGCGGCGGCGCTGTCCGCCGCCGGGATCGCACCGGTGGTCCTCGAGGAGAAGGAGGGGCTGGCCCTGATCAACGGCACCGACGGCATGCTCGGCATGCTGGTGCTGGCGTGCCACGACCTGCACGCGCTCCTGCGGCTGGCCGATGTCACGGCGTCGATGAGCGTGGAGGGGCTGCTCGGCACCGACCGGGTGTTCGCCCCGGATCTGCAGGCGCTGCGGCCGCACCCCGGCCAGGCCCGCGCCGCCGCGAACATGGTCCGGTTGCTGGCGGGTTCGGAGATCGTGCGGAGCCACGCCAACCCGAGTTGCACCGTGGTGCAGGACGCCTACTCGCTGCGGTGCGCCCCGCAGGTCGCCGGTGCCGCGCGGGACACCCTCGTACACGCGGAGCGGGTGGCGGCGTGGGAGTTGGCGAGCGCCGTCGACAACCCGGTGATCACACTCGACGGCCGGGTGGAATCGAACGGCAACTTCCACGGGGCGCCGGTGGCCTATGTGCTGGACTTCCTGGCGATCGTGGTCGCGGACGTGGCGAGCATGAGCGAGCGCCGCACCGACCGGTTCCTCGACGTCGCCCGCAATCACGGGCTGCCGCCGTTCCTGGCGGATGATCCGGGTGTCGACAGCGGCCACATGATCGCGCAGTACACGCAGGCCGCGATCGTGTCGGAGCTGAAACGGCTCGCGGCGCCGGCGTCTGTGGATTCGATTCCGTCGTCGGCGATGCAGGAGGACCACGTGTCGATGGGGTGGTCCGCGGCCCGGAAGCTGCGCCGGGCGATCGACGGACTCACCCGGGTGCTCGCCATCGAGGCGTTGACGGCCGCTCGGGCGCTCGACCTGCGGGCCCCGCTCGCACCGTCGGCGGCGACGGGGGCGGTGCGGGATGCGATCCGCGAGCACGTCGCCGGACCGGGAACCGACCGTCACCTCGCACCGGAGATCGAGGCCGTCGTCACCCTCGCCGCCTCGGGCGCCCTGGTCTCGGCCGCCGAGGCAGTCGTCGGGCCGCTCGACTGACCGCTACCGCAGCGGGTCGAAATGCCGCAGGACGCCGGAAACCTCGCCGCCGGTCATCGAGTCGGCCAGCATGCGCCCGGTGAGTGGCCCCAGCGCGATGCCCCACATTCCATGGCCGCCGGCCACGTGCACGCGCGGTGAGCGGGTGGCGCCGACGAGCGGAAGTCCGTCGGTTGTGCACGGCCGGGACCCGACCCATTCCTCCTCACGCGATTCCCAGTCGATGCCGGTGAACATGGGCGTCGCGGCCTCGATGATCGCCTGCACCCGGCGCGGGTCCAGCGGCGCGTCGGGACTGCGGAACTCCATCATCCCGGCGACGCGGAAACGGTCGTGGAGCGGCGTGCACGCCACCCGCTGGGTGGGGAAGTAGATCGGGTTCTTCGGCATCAGCCGCGGTTGGACGCTGAAGCTGTACCCGCGGCCGGCCTGGACCAGGGCGCGCACACCGAACGGGCGGGCGAGCGCGTTGAGGCGTGCTCCGCTCGCGATGACGACGGCGTCGGCGGACACCGCATCGCCGGTGGCCGGAACCAGCCGGACCCCCGACTGTCCCCGATCCTGCACCGCCGTCACGTCGAAGCCCGACACGATCTCGCCGCCCCGGGCCCGGACGGCGTCGGCGAGTGAGTGCACGAAGCGCGGCGGGTCGATGAATCGCTGATTGCGCAGCCGCAGACCGGAGTGCACGCCGTCGCCCAGACTCGGCTCCAGGGAGTGGATCTCGTCCCGGTCGAGGCGGTCGTACTCGACCTCGCCGCCCGCGGCCTCGACGTGACGGAACTCGTCGACGAGCGCTTCCCGGTCCTCGTCCGACTTGAACGCGGTGAGGAACGGGTCGGCCAGATGCGTGTGCTCCCGCACCCCGCCGTCCGCGAGTTCGTCGTAGGCGCCCAGGGCGATCCGGTTGACTTCGGCGTACACTGCCATCGCGTCCGCCCACCGGCTCGGCGTGCAGTGCCGGGCGAAACCGACGAGGAAACGCACCAGCCGCAGATCGGTCGTGAACGGAACGTAGACCGGCGACGACGGATTCAGCATCGCGCGCAGGCCGTACTTCAGCACTGCGGGTTCGGGCAGCGGCAGCGTCAAAGCCGGTGCGAGCCAACCCGCATTGCCCCACGACGCGTCGGCCGCGACACCCTTTCGGTCGACGACCGTCACCCGGACGCCGCGCTCCTGGAGGAACCACGCGGTGGACAAACCGACGACGCCTGCCCCGACGATCGCGACATGGTCCGGGCGCTTCACTGTGCTCATGACTCCATCATCGGTCGGCAACGACGCCGGGGGAGTAGCCGTTCGGCCAGTTCCCGACAGCGTCCCCTGTGCAATCGGCCAGGGGTCAGATAGTCCGCAGCCCGGCCAGCTTCAGGTGCAGCATCAGGATCAGCCGGGTGTCCGCGTCGGCCAGGTCCACGTCGCACGAATCGACGCAGCGCCGCAGCCGGTTCCGCAGGGTGTTGGGGTGCACGTGCAGGGCGGCGGCCGCATCGGCGACGTCGCCGCCGTGGGCGAGGAACGCGCGGGCCGTCGCCACGAGGTCGGTCCCGTGCTGCTCGTCGTGCCGGGTGAGCGCCGCGAGGGGTGTCAGGTCACCGAGCCCGTCGACGATGTCCGCGACCCGCAACGCCAGCACGGATGCGAGACTGTCCCGCATCGTCCCGACGACACCACCGGCTCGGCCGTGCTGCAGCACGGTGAGAACCCGGTCGGCGTCCCCACGCGACAGGTGGGCCTGACTGGCCGTGGCCACTTCCCGGCCGACGGCGACCACGAACGCGGGACCGCTGCGGGCGCGGCCGAGGAAATCCTCGGCGAGGCGCCGGACATCCTTCGCGGCCGCGGCGATGACCACGTAGATGACGTCGTCGAGCTGCGCGGCGACCGAGTCGACCGCCAGGGTGTCGAGGTACAGGCCGAGGGACGCGAGCAGCCCGGACGGCAACGGTCGCCCGATCGCGACGGGCGCGGCGGCCGCGACCGTGAGCCGTCCCTCCAACCGGAGGTCGTCGGCGGCGCGGAACGCGGGTTCCCCGCCGTTGATCAACGCGCGGACCCGGTCGACCTGCAGCCTGCGGGTCACGTCCACGCGCTCCCGTTCGGCCGCGATGTGTTCGGCGACGACGGGGACCGCGGACCGCAGGATCGATTCCTGCTCCGGGGTGGGCGGCGCGGACATCGCGGCCCAGATGGAACCGACCGGCCGATCGCCGTCGCGCACGGCGATCGCCGCGCGCGGCAGCACCTCGGGCACTCGGAGGTCGACATAGTGGACGTCCGTGTCGCGGTGCAATTGCTCGAACACCCCGGCGTCGGCGAGGAGCTGCCGGAATCGACCCGGCACCTGACGGCCGAGAATGGTGCCGATGCGTGCTTCGTCGACTGCCTGCTCGCCACTCGAATAGGCGAGCACCGTCGAGTTCTCGTCCTCGATGGTGATCGGGGCGCCGAGCAGTTCGGCCAGAGACTCCGCCACCGTGAACAGGTCTTCACCGCGCAGGTCCATGTGTGGAGCCTAGTGGCCGTGGACGGTCCGGCCGGGCCTTCGCCGGGACGCCGTGTCGCCCGAGACACGGGCCCTCAGGTCCTGGCGGTGGGTACTCGTCACGGGCATTGTGGGGGTATGGCGGCGACGCAGGGCGGAACCGGGACGATGGCCGCGTGGCGTGTGGTCGCGCCGGGCCCCGTCTCGGGCCGTCCTCTCGAACTCGGCCGTGACGCGATTCCCGCGCCGGAGCCGGGGGAACTTCTCGTGAGGGTTCTGGCGTGCGGAGTGTGCCGCACCGACCTTCATGTGACCGAAGGTGATCTGCCCGTGCACCGGCCCCGCGTGACCCCCGGTCACGAAGTGGTGGGTGAGGTTGCCGCACTGGGGGATTCGGCAGGCGAGTCGTTCGCCGTCGGGGATCGGGTGGGCATCGCCTGGTTGCGCTACACCTGCGGGCGCTGCGCCGCGTGCCTGCGGGGCGCCGAAAACCTGTGCAGGCAGTCGCGGTACACCGGCTGGGACGCGGACGGCGGGTACGCCGAGTACGCGACGGTCCCGGCCGGCTACGCGCTGCGCCTCCCCGGCGGGTATGCGGACACCGAACTGGCCCCGCTGCTGTGCGCCGGGATCATCGGCTACCGGGCACTCGAGCGTGCCGCGGTCCCGGACGGCGGGGCACTGGGCATCTACGGGTTCGGCGGCAGTGCCCACCTCACCGCCCAGGTCGCGTTGACCCGGGGCGCCCGGGTGCACGTCATGACCCGAGGGGCGCAGGCCCGCGAACTCGCGGAGCGCCTCGGGGTGACGTCCGTGCAGGAGGTGCGTGACACGCCACCCGAACCGCTCGATTCCGCGATCCTGTTCGCGCCGGTCGGCGATCTGGTGCCCGTCGCGATGGAGGCGCTCGCCGACGGCGGCACCCTCGCCGTCGCCGGGATCCACCTCACCGACATCCCCGCGCTCGACTATCAGCGGCACCTGTTCCGGGAACGGCAGATCCGCAGCGTCACCGCCAATACTCGTTCGGACTCCGCCGACTTCCTCCGCATCGCAGCCGAACACCGGCTGAGTATCGACGTCCATCCGTACCCACTCGACCGCGCCGATCGGGCCCTGCGTGACCTGGCCGGCGGAAAATTCAGCGGTGCAGCAGTTCTCGAGCCGTAGAGGGAGAGAGATATGAGCGGACATGCAGGGGCGCCGGTGGTCGTCGGTGTCGACGGTTCCCGGGCCGCGCTCGACGCGGCACGCTGGGCAGCGGGGGCGGCGGTCCGGCTGGGTGCCCCACTCCTGCTCGCCCACACCTACCCGGACGAGGCCACGTTCTACAACGGCACCGCCATGATGATCGACGCCCAGTTCATTCAGGAACTGCGCGAGGACGGCAGTGCGATGCTCGACGCCGCCACCGCCGCCGCCGAGCAGGACCATCCCGGTCTCGTGGTCGAACGGGACGTCCGGTCGGGGACGGCGGCGTCCCACCTGATCGAGCTGTCGCGGGCTGCGCGGATGGTGGCGCTCGGCGCGCAGGGAGCCGGCGCCGTCACCGACTACCTACTCGGGTCCACGGTCCTGCGCACGGTCAACAACGCGCACAGCCCGGTCGCGGTGGTCCGGGGCTCGCTCGGGGTCGAGTCCCCCGACAGTCGCCCGATCGTCGTCGGAGTGGACGGCAGCCAGGTCAGCGAGACGGCGGTCGACGAGGCATTCGGGCTTGCATCGTCGTTCGGGGTCGGGCTGACCGCGGTGCACGCGTGGAGCGGGGAGAAACAGCACGGACTCGCGCATGCGTCGAAATACGTCGACTGGTCCGCCTACGAGGAAGCGGTGAAGGCGGTCGTGTCCGAAAGCCTCGCCGGCGTCCGGGACGAGTACCCGGACGTGCCCGTCGAGGCGCTGTCCACGCAGGGTGCGCCTGCCGACGTGCTGCTGCGGCACGCCGCAACGGCGCAACTGCTGGTGGTCGGCAGCCACGGCCGGGGCAAGGTGATGGGCGCGCTGCTCGGATCGGTGAGCCAGAATCTGGTGCACCACGCTCCCTGTCCGGTCCTCGTCTGCCGGACTCGGCAGTGACGCCGGGATAGGCTCCTGTCATGGCTGGGGTCGAGGGTGTCCTGCTCGATATCGACGGTGTGCTGGTTACTTCGTGGCATCCGATCGACGGTGCCGCTGCCGCGGTGCGCGAGGTGCGTGAGCGCGGGCTCGCGTGCGCCTACCTCACCAATACGACGTCCCGCACGTGCGACGAGATCGCCGACGCCCTGCGGTCGGCGGGCATCGAGGCGGACTCCGGCGAGATCGTCACCGCGGCCAGACTCACGGCCGAGTACGTGCGGTCGACCTACCCGGGGTCGCGGGCCTGGGTCCTCAACAGCGGCGACATCACAGCCGACCTGTCGGGGATCGAACTGGACGACGAGAACCCGGAGGTGGTGATCCTCGGTGGTGCCGGGCCGGAATTCACCCACGAGGCGCTGAGCCGGGTGGTGGAGTTGATGCTCGACGGCGTTCCCGTCGTCGCGATGCACCGGGGCACCACGTGGGCCACCCACGACGGGCTGCGCATCGACACGGGCACCTACCTCCCGGGCATGGAAGAGGTCGCGGGAACGAATGTCGTGTCGGTGGGCAAGCCGTCGCTCGCGGCGTTCCTCACCGCCACCGATCTGATGGGGACGGGACCGGACGTGACGGTGATGGTCGGTGACGATCTGACGGGCGACGTCCTGGCCGCGCAACGGGTCGGACTCACCGGCGTTCTGGTGCGGACGGGTAAGTTCCGGCAGTCGATTCTGGACCTCGTCGCGCAGCGACCGGACCACGTCCTCGACTCGGTCGCGCAGCTGCCGAAGCTCCTCGACGAACTCGCCTGACCGCGGTCCGGGACTAAGCGGCCGTGAGCGGGTAGTCTCGCGGCGAATCCTCCAATTCGACGTTCCCAGAAGGAGCTTCCATGCTCGCTGTCTCCACGCCCGCCACCTCGCCCGCCTCGGCTTCTCGTACTCGTATCTCTTCTCTGTTCGGCCGTCGGCTGGCACGTGTGGGAGCGGCGATGGCAGTGGGTCTGGGCGTCGCGGCGGGAATCTCGGTGGCCGGTGCAGGCGTCGCCGGTGCTGCCCCCGTCAACTGCGTGTCCCCGCCGTCGGCCAACGACGTCCAGGTGTCGGAGACCGCCAGCTGCGGCGCGAAGGCGACCGAAGCCGGCGTGGCCCACGCGATGGCCGCGGACAGCGGCACCGCGGTGAGCGTCGCCAACGGGCACAGCGGCGCCACCACTTACGCCAACGGATACGGGACGTCCCTCGGTGCGTCGACGGGCTCGGGCCAGGCGTATGCGGTCTCGCTCGGCGGCGGCATCGCCCGTTCCGGCGCGGCCGACGGCACCACCACCGTCGCGATCGCCGGCTGGGGTTCGGGTGCGACGGCGGACGCGAACGGCGTGGACTGCGTCGGCGCACTGTCCCTCGCCTTCAACGTGAACACCGGTCAGGTCTGCGCGATGCGCTGATCGCCCCGGCGCATCGCTTCCGTCCCGACCTTGCACTCACCTTGTCCGAGTGCTAAAAATGCACTTGGCACTCACGACGCGTGAGTGCCAGGTCGGGACGGTGAGACCGGGAACCAAAGACACCCCTGGTCGTCCGTCGCGGGCACCGAACTCGGCCGAAGGCGTAAATGAGGCGACCCGACTAGCGGTCGCCTTGTGTGTCACCCCCAATCCGGAGGATCACTTCGCAATGGCCAAGATCATCGCGTTCGACGAAGAGGCCCGTCGCGGCCTCGAGCGGGGACTCAACGCCCTCGCCGACGCAGTCAAGGTGACGTTGGGCCCCAAGGGTCGCAACGTCGTGCTCGAAAAGAAGTGGGGCGCCCCCACGATCACCAACGATGGTGTGTCCATCGCCAAGGAGATCGAGCTCGAGGACCCCTACGAGAAGATCGGTGCCGAGCTGGTCAAGGAGGTCGCCAAGAAGACTGACGACGTCGCCGGCGACGGAACCACCACCGCCACCGTTCTCGCCCAGGCGCTCGTCCGCGAGGGTCTCCGCAACGTCGCTGCCGGCGCCAACCCGCTGGGTCTGAAGCGCGGCATCGAGAAGGCCGTCGAGGCCGTCACGGTGCGTCTGCTCGAGACCGCCAAGGAGATCGACACCAAGGAGCAGATCGCTGCTACCGCTGGTATCTCCGCAGGCGACGCGTCCATCGGCGAGCTCATCGCCGAGGCCATGGACAAGGTCGGCAAGGAAGGCGTCATCACGGTCGAGGAGTCCAACACCTTCGGCCTGCAGCTCGAGCTCACCGAGGGCATGCGCTTCGACAAGGGCTACATCTCGGCGTACTTCGCCACCGATCCGGAGCGTCAGGAAGCCGTCCTCGAAGACGCGTACATCCTGCTCGTGAGCTCCAAGATCTCCACGGTCAAGGACCTGCTGCCGCTGCTGGAGAAGGTCATCCAGTCCGGCAAGCCGTTGGTCATCATCGCCGAGGACGTCGAGGGCGAAGCCCTGTCCACCCTGGTGGTCAACAAGATCCGTGGCACCTTCAAGTCCGTGGCCGTCAAGGCCCCCGGCTTCGGTGACCGTCGCAAGGCTCAGCTCGCCGACATCGCCATCCTCACCGGTGGCGAGGTCATCAGCGAAGAGGTCGGCCTCTCCCTGGAGACCGCCGGACTCGAGCTGCTCGGCCAGGCACGCAAGGTCGTCATCACCAAGGACGAGACCACCATCGTCGAGGGCGCGGGAGATCCCGAGGCCATCGCCGGTCGCGTGTCCCAGATCCGCGCCGAGATCGAGAACAGCGACTCCGACTACGACCGCGAGAAGCTGCAGGAGCGCCTGGCCAAGCTGGCCGGTGGCGTTGCAGTCATCAAGGCCGGCGCTGCCACCGAGGTGGAGCTCAAGGAGCGCAAGCACCGCATCGAAGATGCCGTGCGCAACGCGAAGGCTGCCGTCGAAGAGGGCATCGTCGCCGGTGGTGGCGTCGCTCTGCTGCAGTCGGCTCCGGCTCTGGACGACCTGAAGCTCGAAGGTGACGAGTCGACCGGTGCGAACATCGTTCGCGTCGCCCTCGAAGCGCCGCTGAAGCAGATCGCCTTCAACGCGGGCCTCGAGCCCGGCGTCGTTGCCGAGAAGGTCCGCAACCTGCCCGCAGGTCACGGCCTCAACGCTGCCAACAACGAGTACGGCGACCTGCTCGAAGCCGGCATCAACGACCCGGTCAAGGTCACCCGCTCCGCGCTGCAGAACGCAGCGTCCATCGCGGCTCTGTTCCTGACCACCGAGGCCGTCGTCGCCGACAAGCCGGAGAAGGCCGGAGCGCCCGTGGGCGACCCGACCGGCGGCATGGGCGGTATGGACTTCTAAAGGCGGGTACGCCTCCCGTGAGCGGCTGAGGAGTCCTCGGACTCGCCCGCCACTCACGGGCACGAAGTGCTCCGAAAGAGCCCGGGACACCAACTGGTGTCCCGGGCTCTTTCTCGTCTCAGTGGCCGGCAGGCATCAGCATCCAGGCGGCGAGGTAGACGAGGGCCGCGGTGCCGCCGGTGACCAGAGTGGCCACCACGGTGAGCAGGCGGACGAGGTTGACGTCCACGGAGAAGTATTCGGCGACGCCGCCGCAGACGCCTGCGAGCATCTTCTGGCTGTCGGAACGGATGAACTGGCGGGGAGTGTTGCTGTCGAATGTCATGCCTCCATCCTGGTCGGAGTGGCAGGCCGGCACCATCGGGATGTACCCCGATCTCTACCCTGGACTTTCACCCTGAGCCGCGCGCCGTGCCGTCCCTTCGTTCACGTCTGCGACACCGCGACGATGCCTGGGGTGGTTAGATTTCGGCGCATGACTGACATCGAGGAACGTCCGGGTTTCCTCAGCGCCTTCGCGGATCTGTCCACCGCCGTCGATCTGCGGGACACCTCCGCGTTCACCGTCAACGACGAGGACGACGACGATCCGGTTCTGCTCACCGCGCCGGACGGATTGATCGTCGACACGTGGCGGGAGGGCTACCCGTACTCGGAGCGCATGCCGCGCGACGAATACGAGTCCGCGAAACGTCTGCTCCAGATCGAACTGCTCAAATTCCAGAACTGGGTGAAGGACACGGGCCGCCGCCACGTCATCCTGTTCGAGGGGCGCGACGCCGCGGGCAAGGGCGGCACGATCAAGCGCTTCATGGAACACCTCAATCCTCGCGGCGCTCAGGTGGTGGCGCTGGAGAAGCCCTCGGACCGTGAATCGTCGCAGTGGTACTTCCAGCGCTACGTTCAGCACCTGCCGGCCGCCGGCGAGATCGTGCTGTTCGACCGTTCCTGGTACAACCGCGCCGGGGTCGAGAGGGTGATGGGCTTCTGCACCGAGGAGCAGTACTCCCGGTTCCTGCATCAGGCGCCGCTGTTCGAGCAGATGCTGGTCGACGAAGGCATCAGCCTGGTCAAGCTGTGGTTCTCGGTGTCGCCGCTCGAACAGCGCACCCGATTCGCCATCCGTCAGGTCGATCCGGTGCGCCAATGGAAATTGTCCCCGATGGACATTGCCTCGCTGGACAAATGGTCGGCTTATACCGCAGCCAAAGAAGATATGTTTCGTTTCACGGATACTGATATCACACCGTGGACTGTCATCAAGAGCAACGACAAGAAAAGGGCCCGTATCAATGGCATGAAGTATGTTTTGTCGCTGTTCGATTACGAGAACAAGGATCTCGACGTGGTCGGCACGGTAGACCCGCTGGTAGTGGGCCGTGCGAGTGAGGTAATTGGGGAATAACCAGGCAATCAAACAGTGGACGCCTGCGTAACAGTTCGAAATGTTATGAAATTTTTCTTTGGCTGATGCTTCGCGTCCGGTACAAAGGACGAAGCGTCATGAAGGGCGCGGAGCAAAACCCAACACGACGATCAGGAGTTTTTATGTTCTCTTCGGAAATCATGAGCTTTCTGCAGATCATTCAGACCCTGCTGCCCCTCCTCTCCGGATCAATGGGGGGATAGACCCGAACTTCACTGACACTGGGGCCCACATGCGACACTGTGGGCCCCAGTTCGGTGCTCGGACGGTGTGCGAGCAGCGCCCAGACGGAAGGTGAAGGATGGTCAACCGCACTGCAGCGGGTAGGTACGGGGTCAGGGTGGCGCTCGCGGTCGCGCTGACAGCGGCGATTCCCTGCCTCGGAGTCCAGGCGTCCGCCTCCGCCGATCCCGCGGAGGGCACGGTCGTCGCGGCCGGTGGCTCCCACCTGGTGAGCACCGACAAGATCGACGACCGCCAATTGACCATGCGCGTGTACTCGGCGTCGATGGACCGGGACATCCCGTTGCGGGTGATCACCCCTGCGGACACGAGCGCACCGAGGCCCACGCTGTACCTGCTCAACGGGGCGGGCGGCGGGGAGGACTCCGCCACGTGGCAGGCCAAGACCGATGTCGTCGGCTTCTTCGCCGACAAGAACGTCAACGTCGTCACGCCCATGGAGGGCGCGTTCAGTTACTACACGGACTGGGAGAAGACCGACCCGGAACTGGGCAACAACAAGTGGACGACGTTCCTCACGCAGGAACTGCCACCGATCGTCGATTCGGCGCTCGGAACGAACGGCGTCAATTCGATCGCCGGAATCTCGATGGCGGGTAGCTCCGTGCTGAGTCTGGCCCAGTCGGCTCCGGACCTGTACAAGAGCGTCGGGGCGTACAGCGGCTGCGCGATGACGAGCACGGACCCCGGCCGCACGTACGTACGCATGGTCGTCGAGGGCCGCGGCGGCGGCGACAGCTCCAACATGTGGGGACCGATCGACGGACCGGGCTGGGTAGCGAACGACCCGTACATCAACGCGGAGAAGCTGCGCGGACTCGACATCTACGTCAGCAACGGCACGGGTCTTCCCGGCCCCGGCGACCAGCTGAACGGACCGGGGATCAACGGGGACGTCGGCACGCTCGCCAACCAGATCCTCCTCGGCGGCGCCATCGAGGCCGCCACCAACCAGTGCACCCATGCCCTGGCTGACAAGCTGAACGAACTCCAGATCCCCGCGACGTTCGATTTCCGGCCCACCGGCACGCACTCGTGGTCGTACTGGGAAGAGGACCTCCACAAGTCGTGGCCGATGCTCGCAGCGTCGATCGGCTTGTAGCTTCCGGTCTCGGAAGCGACTCGACCCCCGCAGATCCCGGATCTGCGGGGGTCGAGCCGTCTAGTCTGACGAAGTGGAGACCGTACCGATCCAGATGCCCGACGGAACTACCACTCCGGTCCGCTTGTTTCCCGGACCCGACGAGGCCCCCGTTGTCGTGGTGTTTCCCGGCCTGGGAATTCCCGCCGGCTACTACGAACCGTTCGCCGAGGAACTGGTGTCCCGCGGTTTCAACGCGGCGATCGGCGAGCTCCGCGGGCAGGGCGACAGTCGCCCCCGCCCGAGCAGTTCCAGCACGTACGGCTACCAGGAACTGGTGGCCCTCGACTTTCCCGCGATCTTCGAAGTGGTGCGGGAACGGTTTCCCGCGGCGACGCCATTCCTGTTGGGACACAGCATGGGCGGTCAGCTCGGCGTGATGTACGCCGCCCGGATCCGGGGCCGGCTCGGCGGGATCGCGCTCGTGGCGTCGGGGTCGCCGTACCACCGAGGATTTCCCGGAATACACGCCCCGCGGCTGCTGGTGGGTGCTGCTGCGATGTCGATGACGGCCAATCTGGCGGGGTTCTGGCCCGGCGACAAACTCGACATCGGCGGGTTCGGGCGGCAGTCGAAGGTGCTCATCACCGATTGGTCGCGATTCGCCCGCACCGGCAAGATCGAACCCGACGGCGCCGACATCGACTACGAGGAACGCATCGCGCGGCTGAAGCTGCCCGTGCTGTCCGTGACCGTCGAGGGTGACGATCTGGCGCCGGCGTCGTCGGCGAAGAACCTTCTCGCGAAGCTGCCCGACGCGGACGTCACCCTGTGGCACCAGCCGCAGCCGCTGGGCCACAACGGATGGATCCGCGACCCGGCGAGCACCGTCGACCGGATCGCGGAGTGGATCCACGACCACACCTGACCCGTGAGTACTTGTTAACCGCCGGCGGTTAACAAGTACTCACGGGCGGGTGAGCATCTCCCACAGGAAAGTGAAGGTCAGGGCCGACTTGAATGCGGCCTGCGCGTTGTCGGCGGCGCCGCCATGGCCGCCCTCGATGTTCTCGTAATACCAGACCTCGTGGCCTTGCTCCTCGAGCAGCGCGGTCATCTTGCGGGCGTGGCCCGGGTGGACACGATCGTCCCGGGTGGAGGTGGTGACGAGAATCGGCGGGTAGTCCGCGGTCGCGCTGGTGTTCTGATACGGCGAGTATTCGCTGATGAACTTCCAGTCGTCCGGGTCGTCCGGGTCGCCGTATTCGGCCATCCACGACGCCCCGGCGAGCAGCAGGTGGTACCGCTTCATGTCGAGGAGCGGCACCTGGCACACGATCGCGCCGAACAGTTCCGGGTAGCGGGTGAGCATGACGCCCATGAGAAGTCCGCCGTTGCTGCCGCCCTGGATCCCGAGTTGTTTCGCCGTGGTGATGCCCCGGGTCACGAGGTCGCGGGCGACCGCCGCGAAGTCCTCGAACACTTTGTGGCGGCCCTCGCGGATCGCCTGGGTGTGCCACGACGGACCGTATTCGCCGCCGCCGCGGATGTTCGCGACGACGTAGGCGCCGCCCCGTTCGAGCCACGCGAACCCGACCGAACCGCTGTACCCCGGAACCATCGAGTTCTCGAACCCGCCGTACCCGTACAGCATGGTGGGGCAGGGGC
This sequence comes from Rhodococcus sp. NPDC056960, assembly GCF_042674125.1. Lineage (NCBI taxonomy): Bacteria > Bacillati > Actinomycetota > Actinomycetes > Mycobacteriales > Nocardiaceae > Rhodococcus > Rhodococcus sp. NPDC056960. Next base: position 433,081 of record NZ_JBHURF010000003.1, read on the forward strand.
CGGTGACGTCGTCGCGGCGCACCACGAAATAGGGGATCTCGGTTCCGTCGTCGGACACCGCGAAATGCTGCAATACGGACATGCCGTCCGCGTCGAAGAACGACGGCGCCTGCTTCACCGCCTCCAGCGGACCGCCGACCGTGCCGTACAGCAGGGTCGCCGGGGTGGTGAAGCCGCTGGAGTTGACGAAGAAGCTGTCGCCGGTGCGTGCGTCGGTGCTGATGATCCCGCTCGCCGTCAGTTCGGGCACACCGTCGAGCGGCTTCTCCTCCCACCCCGTGTCGGTCGGGGTGAGCACCGACAGCTTGGTCTGGACGTCCGACAGTCGCACGAGAAGCAGGTGGTTCCGGGTCCACGTTCCCTGCTCGAGGGAGGTGTGCTCGTCCGGGGTGAACAGGGGAGTCAGCTCGCGTGACCCGGCGAGGAAGTCGGCGTAGTTCGCGATGAGCAGCGACCCGGCCGGGTAGACGGTGCCGTCCACGTCCCAATCGGTGCGCGGACGGATGGTCAGCCACTCGCGGTACACGGCCGAGCCCGCGTCGTCCGGGGTGTCGATCCGGACCTTCGACCCGTCCGGGAGCAGTTGGTAGCGCTCGGAGTTGTAGAAGTCCATGGACCGGCCGACGAAGTGCCGCTCGTATCCGGGGGTGTCGTCGTACGACGCACCGACGGACACGTCGGTGGTCTCGCCCTCGAAGACGGTGACCGCGTCGGCGAGCGGGGTGCCGCGATGCCAGCGCTTCGCGATCCTCGGGTAGCCGGAGTCGGTCATCGAGCCCTCGCCGAAATCGGTTCCGACGTACACGGTGTCCGTGTCGATCCAGCTGATGCTGGTCTTCGCCTCGGGGACGTCGAATGCGTTCTCGCCGCCGACGAATTCACGCTTCTCGATGTCGAATTCGCGCACCACGGACGCGTCGGCGCCACCACGCGAGAACGACAGCAGGGCCCGCGTCTGCTCCGGTCGCAGCACGGTGGCGCCGGCCCACACCCAGTTCTCGCCCTCGCGCTCGGCGAGCGCGTCGACGTCGAGCAGAACGTCCCAATCGGGGGTGTCGGTGCGGTACTGCTCCAGCGTGGTCCGGCGCCAGATGCCGCGTTTGTGTTCGCCGTCGCGCCAGAAGTTGTACAGGTACTCGCCCCGCATCCCGGCGTAGGGGATCCGGTCGTCGGTGTCGAGGACGTCCAGGATCCGGCTCTCGAGCGCGGAGAACGCGGCGTTCTCGGTGTACTCGGCGAGGGTGCGGGCGTTACGCTCCCGCACCCAGTCGAGTGACCGGTCCGCGGTGACATCTTCGAGCCAGAGGAAGGGATCCGTCATGGCGTCATTCTTGCAGGAGGTGTCGCTGGTCGCGGCAGCAAACGTGTGACGGGTGAGGCTACCCGCGGGTAATACGACCGCGGTGCGACAGCGATTCCGGACGGGACTACCCTGAACAACCGTGACCTCACACTATGACGTCGTTGTCCTCGGAGCCGGTCCCGGTGGGTACGTCGCTGCTATCCGCGCGGCACAACTCGGACTGAGCACTGCCATCATCGAGCAGAAGTACTGGGGTGGTGTGTGCCTGAACGCGGGCTGCATCCCCTCGAAGGCTCTTCTCCGCAATGCCGAATTGGCGCATCTCTTCACAAAAGAGGCCAAGCTGTTCGGTATCTCGGGTGAGGCGTCCTTCGACTTCGGCGCCGCGTTCGACCGCAGCCGCAAGGTTGCCGAGGGCCGCGTCAAGGGCATCCACTTCTTGATGAAGAAGAACAAGATCCCCGAGTACGACGGCAAGGGCACCTTCACCGACGCCAACACCATCGAGGTGGAGCTCACCAAGGGCGGCACCGAGACGGTCACGTTCGACAACGCGATCATCGCCACCGGCAGCACCACCAAGCTGCTGCCCGGCACCTCGCTGAGCAAGAACGTCGTCACCTACGAAGAGCAGATCATGACCCGGGAGCTGCCCGGATCGATCCTCATCGTCGGCGCCGGCGCCATCGGCATGGAGTTCGGCTATGTCCTGCGCAACTACGGGGTCGACGTCACCATCGTCGAGTTCCTCGA